>NZ_FNRV01000001.1:2280000-2522500 GCF_900105115.1 Pseudomonas mohnii | reverse complement strand
AAACCGTATGCGTACAAGCAGTGGGAGCAGACTTTGTTCTGTGACTGCGTACCTTTTGTATAATGGGTCAGCGACTTATTTTCAGTGGCGAGCTTAACCGAATAGGGGAGGCGTAGCGAAAGCGAGTCTTAATAGGGCGTCTAGTCGCTGGGAATAGACCCGAAACCGGGCGATCTATCCATGGGCAGGTTGAAGGTTAGGTAACACTGACTGGAGGACCGAACCGACTACCGTTGAAAAGTTAGCGGATGACCTGTGGATCGGAGTGAAAGGCTAATCAAGCTCGGAGATAGCTGGTTCTCCTCGAAAGCTATTTAGGTAGCGCCTCATGTATCACTGTAGGGGGTAGAGCACTGTTTCGGCTAGGGGGTCATCCCGACTTACCAAACCGATGCAAACTCCGAATACCTACAAGTGCCGAGCATGGGAGACACACGGCGGGTGCTAACGTCCGTCGTGAAAAGGGAAACAACCCAGACCGTCAGCTAAGGTCCCAAAGTTATGGTTAAGTGGGAAACGATGTGGGAAGGCTTAGACAGCTAGGAGGTTGGCTTAGAAGCAGCCACCCTTTAAAGAAAGCGTAATAGCTCACTAGTCGAGTCGGCCTGCGCGGAAGATGTAACGGGGCTCAAACCATACACCGAAGCTACGGGTATCACTTAGGTGATGCGGTAGAGGAGCGTTCTGTAAGCCTGTGAAGGTGAGTTGAGAAGCTTGCTGGAGGTATCAGAAGTGCGAATGCTGACATGAGTAACGACAATGGGTGTGAAAAACACCCACGCCGAAAGACCAAGGTTTCCTGCGCAACGTTAATCGACGCAGGGTTAGTCGGTCCCTAAGGCGAGGCTGAAAAGCGTAGTCGATGGAAAACAGGTTAATATTCCTGTACTTCTGGTTATTGCGATGGAGGGACGGAGAAGGCTAGGCCAGCTTGGCGTTGGTTGTCCAAGTTTAAGGTGGTAGGCTGGAATCTTAGGTAAATCCGGGATTCTAAGGCCGAGAGCTGATGACGAGTGTTCTTTTAGAACACGAAGTGGTTGATGCCATGCTTCCAAGAAAAGCTTCTAAGCTTCAGGTAACCAGGAACCGTACCCCAAACCGACACAGGTGGTTGGGTAGAGAATACCAAGGCGCTTGAGAGAACTCGGGTGAAGGAACTAGGCAAAATGGCACCGTAACTTCGGGAGAAGGTGCGCCGGTGAGGGTGAAGCACTTGCTGCGTAAGCCCACGCCGGTCGAAGATACCAGGCCGCTGCGACTGTTTATTAAAAACACAGCACTCTGCAAACACGAAAGTGGACGTATAGGGTGTGACGCCTGCCCGGTGCCGGAAGGTTAATTGATGGGGTTAGCTAACGCGAAGCTCTTGATCGAAGCCCCGGTAAACGGCGGCCGTAACTATAACGGTCCTAAGGTAGCGAAATTCCTTGTCGGGTAAGTTCCGACCTGCACGAATGGCGTAACGATGGCGGCGCTGTCTCCACCCGAGACTCAGTGAAATTGAAATCGCTGTGAAGATGCAGTGTATCCGCGGCTAGACGGAAAGACCCCGTGAACCTTTACTATAGCTTTGCACTGGACTTTGAATTTGCTTGTGTAGGATAGGTGGGAGGCTTTGAAGCGTGGACGCCAGTTCGCGTGGAGCCATCCTTGAAATACCACCCTGGCAACTTTGAGGTTCTAACTCAGGTCCGTTATCCGGATCGAGGACAGTGTATGGTGGGTAGTTTGACTGGGGCGGTCTCCTCCTAAAGAGTAACGGAGGAGTACGAAGGTGCGCTCAGACCGGTCGGAAATCGGTCGTAGAGTATAAAGGCAAAAGCGCGCTTGACTGCGAGACAGACACGTCGAGCAGGTACGAAAGTAGGTCTTAGTGATCCGGTGGTTCTGTATGGAAGGGCCATCGCTCAACGGATAAAAGGTACTCCGGGGATAACAGGCTGATACCGCCCAAGAGTTCATATCGACGGCGGTGTTTGGCACCTCGATGTCGGCTCATCACATCCTGGGGCTGAAGCCGGTCCCAAGGGTATGGCTGTTCGCCATTTAAAGTGGTACGCGAGCTGGGTTTAGAACGTCGTGAGACAGTTCGGTCCCTATCTGCCGTGGACGTTTGAGATTTGAGAGGGGCTGCTCCTAGTACGAGAGGACCGGAGTGGACGAACCTCTGGTGTTCCGGTTGTCACGCCAGTGGCATTGCCGGGTAGCTATGTTCGGAATAGATAACCGCTGAAAGCATCTAAGCGGGAAACTAGCCTCAAGATGAGATCTCACTGGGACCTTGAGTCCCCTGAAGGGCCGTCGAAGACTACGACGTTGATAGGTTGGGTGTGTAAGCGCTGTGAGGCGTTGAGCTAACCAATACTAATTGCCCGTGAGGCTTGACCATATAACACCCAAGCAATTTGCTGACCTGAAAAGGCACCAGATTGCGGTGTGTGAAGACGCAATGAACCGAAAGTTCGCAACGATTCACAAAAGCCGCACAAACTATCGCATACCCAATTTGCTGAAGCGTCGAAAGACGGTTCGGTACCCGAATTTCTTGACGACCATAGAGCATTGGAACCACCTGATCCCATCCCGAACTCAGCAGTGAAACGATGCATCGCCGATGGTAGTGTGGGGTTTCCCCATGTGAGAGTAGGTCATCGTCAAGATTAAATTCCGAAACCCCTATCTGCGTATGCAGGTAGGGGTTTTGTTTTTGGCGCAAGAAAAGCACGATTAATCACCGCAGAAATTTGAACAGTTATTTTTGATTCAGGGCACTAGAATAGGTCCAACTTTTTCGGAGCCAGAGCCCTTATGCCAGATCCGGTTGACGCCTCCGGGCTGTCAGATTTACCACTGGGCGATTTGGTGGCGTGTCATGAATGCGACTTGCTGATGCGCAAGCCCAAGCTTGCCCATGGCGAGAAAGCCCTGTGCCCGCGATGCGGGTACGAGCTATACGCCTATCGACACAACGTGGTGCACCGCAGCCTGGCTTTGGTCATCGCGGCGCTTTTGTTATACGTCCCCGCGAACTTTTTACCCATCATGCAGCTCAATCTACTCGGGCAGTCATCGCAAGATACTGTCTGGAGCGGTGTTTTGGGCTTGTTCAATTCGGGTATGCAAGGCGTTGCCGTGATTGTGTTCCTGTGCAGCATGGGTATACCGCTGCTCAAGCTGCTGTGCCAGCTGACGGTATTACTGAGCATTCATTTTGATGTCGGCCGCAGTTACGGTTTGCTGCTTTACCGTATTTATCACCATTTGAGAGATTGGGGGATGCTCGAGGTTTACCTCATGGGTGTACTCGTCGCCATCGTAAAACTGGCAGATATGGCAGCAATGACGATAGGTATCGGGCTGGCCTGCTTCGTTGCTTTGCTGTTGGTTCAAGTCTGGCTGGAGGTTGTAATGTCGCCTCACCAGATCTGGCAGGCTTTATCAGGAGAGGATGCCCATGCGGGCGATTGATGCAGGCATTCTGATTTGCGCCGAATGCCATGAGTTGAACAAGCAGGAAGCTGATGCCGATGAGCAGGTGTGTACTCGCTGTGGTGCCATAGTGCATGCCCGCCGTCCGAATAGCCTGATGCGCACTTGGGCGTTGCTGATTACTGCTGCCATTCTCTATATACCCGCCAATGTGCTGCCGATCATGACCGTGAGTTCGCTGGGCAAGGGTGACCCCAGCACTATCATGTCCGGCGTGATCCAATTGGTTCAGCACGGCATGATCCCTATTGCCGCCGTGGTTTTTATCGCCAGTATCCTGGTACCCACGTTCAAACTGGTGGGCATTGCACTGCTGCTGTATTCCGTACAGCGTCGTCAGCCACTTTCAGCCCGCCAACGTATATGGATGTACCGCTTCATCGAGTTCATCGGCCGCTGGTCGATGCTCGATATTTTTGTGATCGCCATTCTGGTGGCGGTCGTGAACTTCGGGCGACTGGCCAGCGTCGAAGCCGATCTTGGTGCCATAGCCTTTGCCAGTGTGGTCATCCTGACCATGCTGGCTGCAGTAACTTTCGATCCCCGACTGATTTGGGATAACACGGAGTCGGACGACGACCATGACTGATTTGCCAACAGCGAAAACCCGACCGGCCTCGAACTGGTCAGCCATTTGGGTACTCCCCCTGATCGCCCTGATCATCGGTAGCTGGCTTGGCTGGCGTGCTTATTCCGAGACTGGCATCGAGGTCCAGGTGCGCTTTGAAAGCGGCGAAGGCATTCAGGCCAACAAGACTGAAGTCGTCTACAAAGGCATGCCGGTCGGCAAGGTGAAAACGCTCAAACTCGATGATGAAGGAGCCTCCAAGGGCGTAATTGCCACCGTCGAAATGAATAAGGACGTGGAGCAATACCTGCGGACCAGCACGCGATTCTGGTTAGTCAAGCCGAGCGTAACCCTGGCCGGGATCACTGGCCTGGAGACCCTGGTTTCGGGCAATTACGTCGCGATCAGTCCCGGGGAAGGTGAGCCCGCGCGCAAATTCAAGGCCCTGGCCCAAGAGCCGCCGCTATCCGACGCCCAGCCCGGGCTGCACCTGACGATCAAGGCAGATCGCCTGGGCTCGTTGAACCGCGGTAGCCCGGTGTTCTACAAACAAATAAAGGTCGGCCAGATCAAAAGTTACGTGCTGTCCGAAGATCAGAGCACTGTTGAGCTCAAGGTCTTCATTGAGCCGACCTACGCCAAATTGGTGCGTAAACACACGCGTTTCTGGAACGCCAGCGGCATCAGCATCGATGCCAATCTGTCGGGCGTGAAGGTGCGCAGCGAGTCTCTCGCCAGCATTGTCGCGGGTGGCATTGCGTTCGCCACTCCGGAAAATCGCAGGGACAGCCCGCCCACGGATCCGAGTCTGCCATTCCGTCTCTATGAGGACTTCGATGCCGCTGCGGCCGGTATCAAGGTCAAGGTCAAACTCAGTGACTTCGAAGGTCTGCAGGCCGGTCGTACGCCGGTCATGTACAAGGGCATTCAGGTTGGCACACTCAAGGCGCTCAAGGTTGACGCTGATTTGGCGGCTGCGAGCGCCGAACTGACGCTGGATCCTTTGGCTGAAGACTACCTCGTCGATGGCACTCAGTTCTGGGTGGTCAAACCGTCGATCTCGCTCGCCGGCATCACGGGGCTTGAGGCGCTGGTCAAAGGCAACTACATCGCCGTGCGTCCCGGGGATAAAGGCGCAGCGCCGCAACGCGAGTTCGTCGCGAGGCCCAAGGCGCCGCCGCTGGATTTGCGTTCGCCGGGTCTGCACCTGGTGTTGTTCACCGAGAACCTTGGTTCGCTGGAAGTCGGCAGCCCTGTTCTGTACAAGCAGGTCAAGGTCGGCTCGGTACAGAGCTATCAGTTTTCACGCAAGAAAAACCAACTGGTGATCGGTGTCCACATCGAGAAGGAATACGAAAACCTGGTCAACGCGTCGACCCGATTCTGGAATGCCAGCGGCATTACCCTGACGGGTGGGCTGACCGGAGGTATTCAAGTCAAAAGTGAGTCGTTGCAAAGCTTGATGGCGGGCGGCATTGCCTTTGAAACGCCGCAGGCCAAGGCGCCTTTGCAAAAGCGGATTCCTCGTTTCCGGTTGTTTGCCAGTCATGATGAGGCTACGCAAAAAGGCGAGGTGATCACGATCAGGGTCGATCGCGCCGATGGCTTGCGCGCCGGTACACCGATTCGTTTCAAAGGGCTGGATGTCGGCAAGATTGAAGGCGTCGACCTCACGGATGACCTGCAATCGGTGCTTATCACCGCGCGACTCACTGAAGTGCCTGAGCGCATCGCCCGCGTCGGTAGCCAATTCTGGGTGGTCAAGCCCGAGCTGGGCTTGATCAAGACCTCTAACCTGGAGACCTTGGTCACCGGGCAATACATCGAGGTCCAGCCAGCATCAAAGAACCTTGGTCCGCAGAAAAACTTCACAGCCCTGGCCAGCCCCCCCGAGAGCGCCAAGGTCGAAGCCGGGTTAAGCCTGGTATTGAGCGCTGCGCGGCGTGGTTCACTGAAAGCCGGTGTGCCGGTGACGTACCGTGAAATCACGGTCGGCAAAGTGACCGGGTATGAACTGGGTCAGACCGCAGACCGCGTGTTGATCCACATTCTGATCGAGCCGAAATACGCGCCATTGGTTCGCAGCGGCACTCGCTTCTGGAACACCAGTGGTTTTGGTCTTGATGTCGGGCTGTTCAAGGGGGCGACTCTTCGTACCGAATCGCTGGAGACCATGATTCAGGGGGGGGTTGCATTTGCCACTCCGGATGGCGAACGCATGGGTACTCCGGCGCGGGCGGAGCAGACGTTCCCGCTGTTCGACAAGTTCGAAGAGGAATGGCTGACCTGGGCGCCGAAGATCTCTCTCGGTAAGTAGTCTGGATCTGCCTTAACCCTGTACCCAAATGAAAAGGCCGCGATCCTGAGGATCGCGGCCTTTTTTGTTGTCATCAATTCAAGCGTCAGACCGCGTCCAGCTCCGGCTCGTCCGCTTCAGCATTGATGCTCGCCTTTACCTGATCATGACGACGGATGTACTTCCAGTCCGCCTCGTCGATGTAGATGCCAGCGGGGCCGCTGCCGCCTTCCAGGTCGATAGCGACACTGGCGCAGACCTGTGGCTTCACACTTGCCAGGATCGGTACGAAGCCCAGTTGCAGGCTGGTTTCCAGCAACGCTGCCTGGTTCTTCTCGTCGATGTCCGCCGCCTCGTCGAGGTAGTACGGCAAGCGCACACGGCCGGCCAGGTCGCGGTCCATCAAGTGCAGCAACAAGTACATGTTGGTCAGCGCCTTGATGGTCATCGTGGTGCCGTTGGACGCGGCGCCGTCGATGTCGGTGTGGATCACCGGTTGACCGTTGACCTTGGTGATCTCGAACGCCAGTTCGAACAAGTCCTTGAGGCCGAGCTGGTTGTGGTTCGCCGCCACCAGGCGTGCCAGGTATTCCTTGGCCTCTTCGTTCTTGTTGTCCTGTTCCGCGCTCTGGCTCAGATCGAACACCGACAGGGTTTCGCCTTCTTCGTACTGACCGGCGCTGTGGATGATCTGGTCGATGTGCTTGAGCGCTTCCTTGTTCGGCGCGAGCACGATGCGGAAGCTCTGCAGGTTCGACACCTGACGTTTGTTGATCTCGCGGTTGAACAACGCCAACTGGTGCTCGAGGCTGTCGTAGTCGCTGCGGATGTTGCGCAGGGTGCGGGCGATGTCGGTAACAGCGGCGCGACGTGCCTTGCCCAGGGTCAGGGCTTCGTCGGTGCGGTGCGCGTAAGCGTTGATCAACAATTGCAGGCGCCGCTCCATATCGTCTTCGCTGTCGAACTTGGCCACGCCCTTGAGACGCACCTGCGCGTACAGCGCTTCGATCTGGCCGTCGGCGCGAAGCAGACCTTGCCAACTGTCCTGATAATCGTTGAGCAGCGGCAACAGGTTATCCATGGAATCGTCGACCGGGTCCATGAACGGCGTGCCGAAAGGCAGGTCCGCCGGCAGCAACTGACGGCGGCGCAGGGCGTCATCGAGCGTGCGTTGCTTGGCTTCCATGTCGGCGATCTGCCGGCCGACCAGTTGCAGCTTGGCCGACAGTTGCTGCACGCGTTCGGTAAAGGCATCGCTGGAGCGCTTCAATTCGTCCTGCGCGGCTTCCATTTGAGCCAGCTGCTCAAGCTTGTCGCCTTCTTCGGCGCTCAGGGTTTGCGCGCGACGGAAGTCTTCCAGGGCCTTCTGCGCATCCAGCACTTGCTGGTACAGCGCTTCGGTCTGGGTCTTGCTCGCGGCGCGGTCAGCGGCCACGGCTTGCTGGGTTTTCAGTTGCTTGAGTTCTTTGTCCAGGCGCTCTTTCTGGTCGCGCAGTGCCGCACGGTCAGCCAGGGCCTGCAACGCCGGTGGTTCGATGTGGGAGATGTCGATGGACAGCCCCGGCACTTCGAAACGCTCGCCTTTGAAGCCGTCGAGGATCAGTTCTACGGATTTGACCCAGTCGCCGTTGTCGTCGAGCGCAATGCCGTGCTCGCCCAGCGGCAGGCTGAACAAGGCACTATTGAACAGACGCATCAAGCGTTCGACGTCCTGTTGTGAGAACTCTTCGCGCAAGCGGGCGTAGCTGTTGTTGTCGGCGTGATCGAGTTGCTGCTTGACCGACTTCAGGCGTTTTTCCAGATCCCGCAAACGCTCTTCCAGATCCTCGGCGCTGAATTGTCGCGACTGCGCCAGCGCACCGGCCAGTTCATCGTGGGCGTCCTTGGCCGCGAGCAATTGCTGCTCCAGCACCTTGACGTCATCGACCAGGGCAAAGCGATGCTTGAGCACCGACAGCTCGCCGAGCCAGCGCTGGATGCCGGTAATTTCCCGCTCCAGACGCATCAGTTCCTGAGTGCCGCCGCGTTGATCGTTTTGCAGTTCGTCCTGCTCGCGACGGTAGTGTTCGGCCTGGATCGTCAGCTCTTCCTTGCGTGCGCCAGCGTAGTCTGACCAAGTGCCGAGCAAAGAGTCGAGCAAAGGCGAAATCCGGTGCAGTTTGCCACGCAGGATGTCGCGCTGTTTCACGCCGTTGGCCAAGGCTTCGACCAATGGGCCGGCGGCGACCAGCGAGTTGTAGTCCTGCTCCATGCGTCGTACATCGCGGAAGGCTTCTTCGCACGCCGCAATGTAATCCACGCTACCGGAACGCAGGCTGTGTTCGAAGGCATCCAGGAACAATTGCTTGAGCTTGGCCGCTGTGATTTCACGCATGTGTAGCAAGTTGATGAACAGGGCGCGGAAGGTCTTCAGGCTCTGCTCGCTGGTGGAGCGCAGCGGGATCAGCGTCAGGTCCAGCGGGATCGAGGTGTGGCCACCGACCAGCAAGCGACGCAATTCATCCGGCTTGAGCTCGTAGGCTTTCAGGCCCTCGCGTTCAAGGTTGGTGAACAGTTCCTTCTGACGCAGGCAGGTATCGTTTTTCTGATAATGGGCCAGGTCCAGTTTGCCGGCATAGGCAAAGAACTGGTGACCGAAACCGCCGCCCGGACCACGACCGACCACGCCGATCACGTGCGGACCGTGGGGCAGGTTCACTTCGACCAGGATGTAACTGGTGTCCGAGGCAAAATAGAAGCGCCGGGATTGTTCCAGGCTGTACTTGCCGAAACTCATGTCCGACATGCGCGCCAGGATCGGGAACTGCAAGGCGTTGATCGAGGCGGATTTGCCCAGGTTGTTCGCGCCGTAGACCGACAGCGGTTCTTCCAGCGGGAACAGCCCGAGGCTGTAGCCGGCGGTGTTCAGTAGGGCAAAGCGGCGGATGCCGTAGCGTTCCTTGCTCATGCGTCGAGCTCCTGTTCTTCGGCGATGGCACGGGCCAGTGCGTCTTCTTCGCTTTCACCATCGAATTCGCTCAAATCGAGCGGGTCGTCGGTCTGCAGTAGCTTTTCATCGCTGTCTTCGTCGATCAGCACCGGTGCCGGCAGTGGCAGCACGCTGTGCAGGCTGGCCGCCAGATCACGGTCCTGTTGAACCGACAGGCACACATCGAGGAAGCGGTGCATCGGCGGCAGGAAGCGGTAGACGCCGTTTTCTTCACTGGCGAAGCCGAGCTGGGTCATGCGGCGCATGATTTTTTCTTCCAGTTCGTCCTGGGTCTGCACTTCAGCCTGGATGAACAGGTCGCGATACTTCTCGAGCAACGACGGCAGTTCATCACGGCCGAGGCTGCCGCCGTCGAGCACGGCGATCGGGTCGCGGCCCTGGTCGGCCAGGTGCTCGACGAGGATGAAGGTGAACAGTGCCAGGCGCTGGGCCGTCTTGTTCACCGCCGCCGCAGCGAGGTCCGGCACGAAGTAGTAGAAACCACGGGTGTCGCAGATCAGTTCAAAGCCCAGCGCCTTGAACAGCGTGCGGTACTGGTCCTGAAAATTCGACAACTGCGCGTACAGCTCTGGATCGCGACGGCTGACGTGGTAGCCCTTGAACAGCTCGCGAAAGATCGGCGCCAGCTGAGACAGTTCGGATAGATCAAGTTGCATGGGGAGTACTGGCATGGAGGGTGCTCGCAGAATTCTCGGAGGCATCAGGACCGGCCGAGAGCAGGGCGAAGGAGCGCAGGCTGACCTGGTGCTCGTGTGTGAAGTAATCGCGGCGTTCCAGACGTTCGCGCTTGAAGCGTTTTTCCCGCGACAGGCGCGAGAACCAATACAGCAGCTCGTCGGTGGCGCCGTCCGGTTCCTGCTCCAGCAGCCAGGTCATCAGGTCCGGCATCGGCAGGGCGTCTTCGCACCGGTCGAGCATCTCCCGGACCGTGCGTGGCGCACGCGGGGCATCGCCGCCCTTGTGCGTCTTGTGTGCCTTGGGGAAACGCGCCGGTTTCGGCTCGAAACGGGCCAGGGCGTAAACATAGGCCTCGACCTGACTGGCACTGCCGAGGAATGTGCTTTGCGGCCGGGTGAACATCGGCATCGCGGCTTGTGGCACGGCGTCGATACCCTTGCGGCGAATCATCGACAGGGCCAGCGCCGCTCCACGGGTCACGGCGTTGTGACGGCGGGCTTCTTCACGCAGCGGCAGCAGCAGTTCGCGGGCGTGACGCAGGGTCAGTTGCGCACTGGTCTGCATTTCGAGGATTCGCGCGTGGGTGCGCAGCAGCATGTCGTCATCAACCAGATGGCCGAGGCGTTGCTGCTCGGTGAGCATGCGCAGCAGCACGTTTTCGACCTTGCGCACACCCTGTTCGAAGGCGCCGTCGGCGTTGACCAACTGAATCATCGGCTCGACGTATTCGTCCCAGGTCGCCAGGACTTCAGCGTAACGCTGGCGCAGCGGGATCTGCCGGTCGCTGGTCTTGGCCCGCTCGGCAACGGCCACCAGGGCCTGTTCGTCGTTGGCGAGCTTTTTCAATACATCGCGTACGCGCATGTCCAGCAGACGCAGTTGGCGCGCCAGATCATTGCCGTCGCGGATGTCGAAGGCGTCCTGGATGTAGCCGGCCAGGCGTTCGAGATGACGCAAATAGGCTTCGATCTCCAGACACAGGCCCAGACGGTGTTCACGGCGCAGGTAAGCGAGGAAGTCGTGGATCTGCGCGTTGAGCTCGAACCGGTTCGGGCTTTTCGCCACGGGAACCAGAATGTCGAGGCGAATCCACACGTCCAGCAGACTGGTGATGTCCTGCGGCGTACTGTCGAGTTGCTGGGCGGCCAGCTGTGAACGCAGTTCGTTGAGGCTCAGTGTGCCTTGGTCGAAGTGCTCGCACAGTGGCTCCAGAAGTGCCCAGTGTTCAGCGAGGGCGCGTAAGACGCGCTTGGGTTCGATCATCGGAATGGCCGGCTGGTTGGCGATTAAAAGCCGAGATTGTACTGCATCGGGACCGATGCTATTCACTCTCGGGACGGACTGTCGCTTTTCTAACGATCAACTGCGGGCGATCTTGAGCGAAGGGCGGTAGAATCACCGCACTTTAGTTATCCACAAGTGGCCGACCTTTGCTTATCGAGTCTCGCCGCCGCGCCTATTTGAACGCCATGCAGGTGGTCAATTGGCTGCCGCGCACCGAATTGCCCTTTGCTGCGCCGTCGCGGCCCCAACTGCTGGAGCTGCCCGAGCCGTTGCCCGTCGCCCCGGCAGTGCCGGCACCTGCGGCCCAGGCGCCTGTGGAACCGCAGGTCAAACCGGCCGAGCGGGTGAAAATCGAAGTACCACGGCCATCGTTGGCAAGCACGCGCACCGGGGCCAAACCGGTGGAAGAAGTCGTAGACGCGCCGGTCGTCACCAGGGTCGCCCCCGTACCGCCACCTCGTTTTGCCCTGCAGTTGCTGCGGGCAGGGCGTTGCCTGCTGCTGGTGGAGTTACCCACAGGCGAGGCGTTCCAGGCCCGCGATCCCGCTTATCTGTTGCTCAAGGACATGTTGCGCGCTGCCGGCCTGCCGGACAGTCCGCAGATCATCGGCGAGCCGGTGCGCTGGCCGCTGCTGGCCCGAGGCACCATGGATCAGGGCCCGGAAGCGGCCCGTGACTTCGTGCAGGGCTTTATCTCGGCCCGGCTGGAAGACGCGCCGTGCGTCTGTCTATGGCTGATCGGCCTGCCTGCCGTGCGTTTTGCCGGGGAGGCCAATGCCGAATCCTTCAATCGCGAACTCCAGGTCGAAGGCTTGGGCTCGGTCTGGGCCTTGCCTGGCCTGGAATTATTAATGGAAGAGCCACAGCGTAAGGCTGATGTCTGGCAAGCCATGCGTCGGCTGATGGCGCGCTGGAAAGAATCGAATGAGTGACGCTGTATCGTTCCGCCCGATGACCGAGGCGGACCTGGAAGCTGTACTGAAAATCGAATACGCGGCCTACAGCCATCCCTGGACCCGCGGGATTTTTCTCGATGGCCTGGGCAAGTACCAGATCTGGGTGATGTTCGAAGGGCAGCAGCAGGTGGGCCACGGTGTGGTGCAGATCATTCTCGATGAGGCGCACCTGCTGAACATCACCGTCAAACCCGAAAACCAGGGCCGTGGCCTGGGTTTGACGCTGCTGGAGCATTTGATGTCGATTGCCTACAAGGCCAATGCCCGGGAATGTTTCCTGGAGGTGCGCGACAGCAACACGGCGGCGTTCAAGTTGTATGAGCGGTATGGCTTCAACGAGATCGGACGTCGGCGGGATTACTACCCGGCGGTAGGCGGACGTGAAGATGCGGTGGTCATGGCCTGTACGCTGGTAGATTGAACATCTTTGTTACAACTTAAATGCCGATTGCTGGGCAGGAGCCGCCGCAGGCTCCTGTCCAGGATCGATCAACGCTTGTGGTCCAGCGGATCGCGCCGGGCCATTTCCTCTTCATCCAGCCCATTGCCCCCACCGATGTCGTCCTCATCGACAATGCTCAAGTCCCAATCAGCCTGATCCCCTTTACCCGCTTCATGGGCATCCCGGGCGCCGTCTTCGCGGATCAGGGTTTCCGGACTCAAGTCATCATCCGTGGGCTCGTGGTCAGCGGTCGATGCACCGGTCATGCCGGCTTCGCGCACGCGCCGACGGGACATCAGTTGCGCTCGCTCGCTGTCCGGCAACTCGTCGCCGATCCTGGCATCGGGTTCTTCGTCGTCGAAATCCAGCTCATGCATCGATCCCATGCGATCTTCGTTATCATCAATAGGTTCTGGTTGCACCGCATCATACGGACGTCGTGGATCAGTCATGGCAATTCCTCATACTGTGGGCCTTACTTAGGGTGGACCCACTGGGTTACCGAGAATTCCACCGGCATGGAGCGCCATTTACGAGCTTGCGGTGGCATGTGCATAAAGCGCGTGACCTCGACGGGCGGTTGTCTGTCAAAGCAGCGCATCATTCTCGAGGCTTCATTGCATGAACGAACTACAAGATCTGATCGACAACAACGAGCGCTGGGCTGACGCGATCACCAAAGAAGATCCTGACTTCTTCGCCAAGCTGGCTCGCCAACAGACTCCCGAGTACCTGTGGATCGGCTGTTCCGATGCCCGGGTGCCGGCCAACGAGATCGTCGGCATGCTGCCGGGCGATTTGTTCGTACACCGCAACGTGGCCAATGTGGTGTTGCACACCGACCTCAACTGCCTGTCGGTGATTCAATACGCGGTTGACGTACTCAAGGTCAAACACATTCTGGTCACCGGCCACTATGGTTGCGGTGGTGTTCGAGCCTCGATGCAGGATCGCCAGTTCGGCCTGATCGACGGCTGGCTGCGTTCAATTCGCGATCTTTACTACGAGAAGCGCGAAGAGCTCGCCAAACTGGCCACCGAAGAGGAGCAGGTCGACCGTCTCTGCGAACTCAACGTGATTCAGCAAGTGGCCAACGTCGCCCATACCAGCATCGTGCAAAACGCCTGGCACCGTGGACAGAGCCTGTCGATCCACGGTTGCATCTACGGCATCAAGGACGGTCGCTGGAAAAGCCTGAACACTACGATCAGTGGCTTCGAGCAATTGCCGCCGCAGTACCGCCTGCGTCCGGTCGAAGCGCAGTAACGCATTCAGTCGAACAGATGCCGACGCCAGCGCTGTAAAAAGGCCTGGCCGTCGGCGTTTGGCGATTCATTGTAGCCGGTGATCCAGCCGCGACATTTGTACGAACCGCATTGACAGGCGAACTGACGCAACAGTTTGTCTTCGGTGGCGGCGTAGTCGATCGTCAGCCAGTCACCTTTCTGTATGTCCTTCAGCGCCCACAGCCATAGCTCGCTCATGTCGAGAAAGACATTTGGGTCGCAAGCGTGTTGCAGCAATCCACAGAAGCGTGGGTCGAAGACATGCACGCCGGGAGCGAGTTGCCGGGTATATCGGCAACGATAGGGCAGTAGTTGTCCCGATATCCGGCAAATTCGGCTGATACGGGGAAACTCGCGCAAGGCAGCTATGGCAATCGCTGTGCCTTGGTCGTTGGCGATGATCTCGAAGTCTGCCCGGGAGGGGAATCCCAGGCGAGTCGGCAGCTGCGCATAGGGATAGACACCGGCGGGCGGCGCGGCGAGAGAATTGCGAGGGGCATTGGCTTTCATAACGATCCTTGTTGGCTGGATGCTGCGACTTCCTTCATCTGACGATCCTGTCAGCGCTGCAACATGGTTTCGCCTAAGCCTCTCGCAGATGAGTCGGCGGGTCTACTGTCATAACTGACAGCGAGACCGGCCGTTCATCGGTTCTTTGATCTAAAACGCTGGAGCGGGAAGTGCGGTTTCCGGTGCAGGTGCCTTGAGTTGTTTGAGCTGGGCCTGGATCGTTGCCGACGCGCATTTGCCTGCGGCTTGTTGAGGCGTCAGATTGCGGATCGAGGTGTAGAACAGCTCGCAGGTTTTATCTTTCTGGGCCACTTGCCAGGTTTGCGTGCAACTTCTGAGCTCAATATCAGCATTGCTGTCAGTCTCGCGGCCCATGGCGGCCTGCCAGCACGCGGCGCTCAGGTCCTGTCCCATGACTTTCAGTCCCGCTGCATCGGCTTTGGCCTTGGCATCGGTGCCGGTGTAGTTTGCCGGGTCGGCGGCGTACCAAATGTAGCTCGGGTGGTTGGCACCCAGAACGGGTACTTTCAGCCCTTCGTTCGGGCTGATATTCACCAGGCCCAGTACGTTCACCGTCGGTCCGTACTGCTGTTTGATCCAGTCACGCACCGGTGAACCAAACGCAACCATCGGCACGGCCTCGCCGCTGGCATTTCGGCTGAGGTTCTTGACCATGGTGGTCTGGTAGTCCTTGAAATAATCGTAGACACCTTCCAGGTCCTTGCCGGCGTTGGACGGCGCGGCAATCGGAGCGATGTCGATGATCGTCTGGTAGCTCGGCGTCTGCTCGGCCGGGACGCCATTGATCGTCAGTAATGAGGCCCAGCGATCCGTCGTGGCTGACTTGAGGTAATCCTGGGCCTGGGTCAATGAATAGTCGGGCGGGAAATGCAGCAGTTGGACGCTTCTGCGGTGTTCCAGGGCCATGCCCAGCGGCAGGAAAAAATACCAGTTATAGGCCCACTTGCCGTCGGCATTCAGTTTGCTGGCGCCGGTGTAAGCCAGATCGCCGGCGTCGAGTAGCGCCGTCAAGGGTTTTTGATAGTCGGCGGGTACGCCGCTGATGACAGTGAAGAGCTGACCATTATCGGTTTTGACCAGAACCTTCGCGGTGCCGTAGCCATCGCGCTGCACGCTTTGGGTCAGGTAATGCTCGACCGTTTGCTCGAGTGTCCAGTTGCGAAAGCAAATCACGTTGCAGTTGTTGGGATAAGCAAAAAGACGCGTGAGGCGTTCGGTACTGCCCAGGTTCAGGGTCACATCGGCGTGGGCGGCGGCGCTCAGGGTGAGTGCCGCGAGAGACAGTCCTGCGAGTTTGATCATGCTCAGATCCTTTTTAGCCTATGGGTCCGTTGGCGGGTACAGCATGCGGCTCATGACACCTCTCAAATGTGGGAGCTGCACCGCCTCCCACAAAAGTTCCAGCGGTCTACGGCATTACCGGCGGCGTATACGCCAGCGTCGTTCCCAGCGCCCAGAGCAACAGCAACACCAACGGCGTGTGCACCAGCAGTTGCACGAACGAAAATCCGATCAGGTCCCGCGCCTTCAGCCCGAGCACGCCCAGCAGCGGCAGCATGTAGAACGGGTTGATCAGGTTGGGCAGGGCTTCGGCGGCGTTGTAGATCTGCACGGCCCAACCCAGGTGGTAGTTCAGATCCGTGGCGACTTGCATCACATACGGCGCCTCGATGATCCACTTGCCGCCACCGGACGGAATGAAGAAGCCGAGGATCGCCGAGTACACGCCCATCAGCAGCGCATAGGTATCGTGGGACGCGATGCTGACGAAGAAGGTCGAGATGTGATGGGCCAGGGTCTGGGCATCAGCGCCTTTGACCGTGGTCATCAACGCGGCGATCGAGCCGTACAGGGGGAACTGGATCAGCACGCCGGTGGTGGTCGGTACCGCACGGGCCACGGCGTCGAGGAAGCTGCGCGGGCGCCAGTGCAGCAGCGCACCGAGCATGATGAACAGGAAGTTGTAAGTGTTAAGGCCGGAGATCGCACTGATCGCCGGTTTGGTCGAAAACTCATGGAACAGCCATCCGGCGGCCAGCAGCACCAAAAGTATGATGAGCAGCGGGCTGTGCTCCAGCCATTCGCCGGGACGGGTGCGTGGTTGCAGGGGCGGTAGATTGAAACTCGGGTCGACCCCGCAGGCTTTGGCGTCACGTGCCGAGTTAGGGCCGGGGGCGGTCGCGTAGGCGATGATGATCGAGACGACGACCAGCGCCAGCAACATCACACCCGACTGCCAGAGAAAGATGGTCTGGGTGAAGGGAATGACCCCGGTGATCGACAGAATCGACGGCGGCAGACTGGCCGGGTTGGCCTGCAATTGCGCCGCGGACGATGACAAGCCCAAGGCCCACACCGCGCCAAGGCCCAGGTACGCTGCGGCACCGGCGGCGCGATAGTCCATCTTCAGGTCGGTACGGCGGGCGAGGGCGCGCACCAGCAAGCCGCCGAACACCAGCGACAGGCCCCAGTTCAGCAGCGATGCAACCATGGAGATCAGCGCCACCCAGGCCACGGCGGATCGGCCGTTTTTCGGGATTTTCGCCAGACGGTCGATCAGCTTGACTGCCGGTGGCGAGCTGGCGACCACATACCCGCCGATCACCACGAAAGCCATTTGCATGGTGAACGGGATCAGGCTCCAGAAACCGTCGCCGAATGCCATGGCCGCGTCGGTGGGTTTGGCGCCCATGGCCATGGTGGCGAGGGCGACGATAATCACGGCCAGCGCGGCAAACACCCAGGAATCGGGGAACCAGCGTTCGGCAAAACTTGAGCAGCGCAGGGCAAAGCGGGCGGAGCGGCTATCTTCGATATCAGCGGCCACGGGAGTACCTCGAATTATTATGTTTATTGTGGTCTTCGGGGCGGTAGCGGCCCGTTCGGACAGACATCGACATTAATTCACCCGAAAGTTTTGTGCGGGGCTGTTTTGCGACTATGCGACTTTAGTCTAGCGGGTTGTCCGCTGGCGCGTTTGCGTAGACCATGGGCGCCTTGGTTTTTGCCTGCACCAGAGTTCTTTTCATGACTGCCAACACCGATTCACCCCCGACGCCCTTCAATCGCTCGGACTACAAAACCTTGGGGCTTGCCGCCCTCGGCGGCGCGCTGGAAATCTACGATTTCATCATCTTCGTATTTTTCGCGCTGACCCTGAGCCAGTTGTTCTTCCCGCCGGAAATGCCTGAATGGCTGCGCTTGCTGCAAAGCTTCGGCATCTTCGTCACCGGCTATCTGGCACGTCCTCTGGGCGGGATCCTGATGGCACATTTCGCCGACCGTTTGGGCCGCAAAAGAGTCTTCAGCCTGAGCATCCTGATGATGGCGTTGCCCTGTCTGCTGATCGGAATCATGCCGACCTACGCGCAAATCGGCTATTTCGCCCCGCTGTTGCTGTTGCTCCTGAGAGTGTTTCAAGGGGCGGCCGTGGGCGGTGAAGTGCCGAGCGCCTGGGTGTTCGTCGCCGAGCATGCGCCTGCGGGCCATCGGGGCTATGCCCTGGGTTTTTTGCAGGCAGGACTGACCTTCGGTTATCTGCTCGGTGCCTTGACGGCCACCTTCCTGGCGCAGGCCTTCACCCCGGGCGAAATCCTCGATTACGCCTGGCGTTACCCGTTTCTGCTGGGCGGCGTGTTTGGTGTGATTGGCGTCTGGCTGCGCCGCTGGCTCAGTGAAACGCCGGTGTTCATGGCCATGCAGGGGCGGCGCGAGCAAACCGTGGAGCTGCCGCTGCGCAGTGTCCTGCGTGAACATCGCCTGGCCATGCTGCCGGCAATGATCCTCACCTGTGTGTTGACGTCGGCGGTGGTGGTGTTCGTGGTCATCACGCCAACCATGATGCAGAAAACCTTCGGCATGACCGCCAGTCACACCTTCGCCCTGAGCGCATTGGGCATTGTTTTTTTGAACATTGGCTGCGTGCTCGCCGGGTTACTGGTCGATCGCATCGGCGCCTGGCGCACGGTGATGTTGTATAGCCTGCTGCTGCCGTTGGGTATCGGCGTGCTTTACACCTGTCTGATCAGCGGCGGCGACTGGGTCGGTCTGGCCTACGCGGTGGCGGGGCTCGGTTGCGGAGTGGTCGGTGCGGTGCCCTCGGTGATGGTCAGCCTGTTCCCGGCGCGGATTCGTGTGTCGGGCATCTCGTTCACCTACAACATTGCCTACGCGGCCTGGGCCAGTATCACACCGCTGCTGTTGATCGGTCTGATGCCGTGGAGTCCGTGGATCTGTGTGATTTTCTGCGCTGTGATGGGGGCGGTGGGCGTAAGCAGCGCGGCATACTTCGGTACGCGGATGCCGAAAATCGCAAGTTGTTCGACCGTTGGCGCTGCGTGAATCAACAACACGATGGGGGTGCCTGAACTATTTTTGTAGGACAAAGCTGAAACACTCTTCAGAAAAGATCCGCAAGGCCGATGGTTAGGCTGTAAATCGCTTTCTACCCCAGTCCATCGGTGCATCCCCATGTTCAATAAACGCTTGAAGCAGGAGCTATCGGCTCTTCGCGAAGAACTCTCCAGCCTTCAGCAAGTGAAGGAAAGCCTGGAAAGCGAGATGCTTGTGTTGACCCTCGATACAGATGGGCGGGTCCAATCGGTCAATCAGAATTTCCTCAGCGAAATGCACTACAAGAGCGACGAGCTGATTGGCCGGCGCATCGAAGAAATCGTTCCCGAGCATGTGAGAAACGACGAATTCCAGTTGCGTTTCAAGGCTGCGATGAGCCGTGGCGAGCACTTTGCCGGCGCGGTGCGCCTGTTGCGGGGCACCGGCCAGGAAGCATGGTTGCGTTCGATCCTGCAGCCAGTGCGCTCGGCCAATGGCCAGATCAAGCATTTTTCGATTTTCTCCAGCGACCTGACCCGCACCATCGAGACCTCCCGTGAACACGAAAACCTGATCGGCGCGCTGATGCGTTCGACGGCGGTGATCGAGTTCGATCTCAATGGCAATGTGTTGACCGCCAACGACCGCTTTCTCAGCGGCATGGGTTACAGCCTGGCGCAGATCAAGGGCAAGCATCACCGCATGTTTTGCCTGCCGGAAGAGGCCAACAGTGCCGAGTATCAGGACTTCTGGCGTCGACTGAACGCGGGTGAGTATGTGGTTGATCGCTTCAAGCGCGTCGATAGCCATGGTCGTACGGTATGGCTGGAGGCCTCTTACAATCCGGTGGTCGATGCCAATAACAAACTTTACAAAGTGGTGAAGTTCGCCACGGTGGTCACCGATCAGGTCAATCAGGAGCAAGCCGTCGCCGAAGCAGCGAACATCGCCTACAGCACCTCGCAGCAAACCGATCAGAGCGCCCAGCGGGGCAGTACCGTGGTCAATCAGGCGGTGGAAGTGATGCGTGATCTGGCCAAGCACATGCAAACCGCAGGTGATGGCATTGAGGCGCTCAATGAGCAGTCGCTGGTGATCGGCACCATCGTCAAAACCATCAGCGGCATCGCCGAACAAACCAACCTGCTGGCGCTCAACGCGGCCATCGAAGCGGCACGTGCCGGTGAGCAGGGCCGAGGGTTTGCCGTGGTGGCGGATGAGGTCCGGCAACTGGCTTCGCGGACCAGCCAGGCCACCGACGAAATTGTTGTGGTGGTGCGGCAGAACCAGGATATGGCGCGCAACGCCGTGGCCCTGGTCACCGACGGCAAGCTGCAGGCCGAGCACGGGCTGACGCTGGCGGCGGAAGCTGGCACGGTGATTGTCGAGATCCAGGACGGTGCGCAGAAAGTGGTGAATGCCGTGGGGCAGTTTGCCAATCAGTTGGCGACCTGATCCGTTAAAAGATCGCTGCCTTGGGTTCACATCCGGTGTCGACGCGGAGCAGGCTCTGATCCTTACACCTGATCAAGCCAGCTCTCGCCAGATGTCGTTACAATCGGCTCTTTCCCCCAGGAGCAGACATCCATGAGCGTTTCTCACCGTCGTCCGGTCCCGTTGTCCAAAGCCTACCGTCTGCTCAATCATGGGCCCACCGTTCTGGTTAGCGCGGCCCATGACGGTCAGCGCAATATCATGGCGGCGGCCTGGGCCATGCCGCTGGATTTCGAACCGCCGAAAATCGCTGTGGTGCTGGACAAGTCCACCTGGACCCGACAGCTGCTGGAAGCCTCCGGGACCTTCGTACTGAACGTTCCCTGCGCAGCCCAGGCCGATATCGTCCAGACCGTTGGCTCGACGTCTGGCCTGGAGCTGACGCGGGAGCAAGGGCGCGACAAATTCCAGATCTATGACTTGCCGACGTTCGACGCCGAACTGATCGACGCGCCGATGCTCGAAGGCTGCGTTGCCTGGCTCGAATGCCGGCTGCTGCCGGAGCCCGACAATCATCAGCAGTACGATCTGTTTCTGGCGCAGGTGATTGCCGCTCAGGCCGACGAGCGCGTGTTCAGTGACGGACGTTGGCACTTTGAGGGCCAGGACGCGTTGCGCACCCTGCACCACGTCGCCGGTGGGCACTTTCTGACCATCGGCAACCCGGTGGATGGCAAAACCTTACAGCCCTGAGTTGGCTGCTACCCTAGCCATAAAGAGATTCACGAAGAGGTCAGGCAATGAGCAAGTTGCGGGTAGGGATTGTTTTCGGGGGCCGGTCGGCAGAGCACGAAGTGTCGTTGCAGTCGGCGAAAAACATCGTCGATGCGCTGGATCGTTCGCGCTTCGAACCGGTGTTGATCGGTATCGATAAACAAGGCCACTGGCACCTCAATGACCCGTCGAATTTCCTGCTGAATCAGGAAAACCCGGCGCTGATCGCCCTCAATCAGTCCAATCGCGAATTGGCCGTCGTGCCGGGCAAGGTCAGCCAGCAATTGGTCGAAACCTCCAGTCAGGAATTGTTGGGCCATGTCGATGTGATCTTCCCGATTGTCCACGGGACCCTCGGTGAAGACGGCTGCCTGCAGGGGCTATTGCGCATGGCGGACCTGCCGTTTGTCGGCTCCGATGTGCTCGGTTCGGCGGTGTGCATGGACAAGGACATCAGCAAACGTCTGCTGCGCGATGCCGGGCTGGCGGTCACGCCCTTCGTGACCCTGACCCGAGCTACCGTGGTGCGCAACGGATTCGCCGAGGTGGCGGACAAGCTCGGTTTGCCGTTGTTCGTCAAGCCGGCAAACCAGGGCTCTTCCGTGGGAGTGAGCAAAGTCAACGACGAAGCCGAATACACCGCGGCCGTCGAGCTGGCATTGGGTTTCGATGCAAAAGTGCTGGTCGAGTCTGCCGTCAGTGGCCGCGAGATCGAATGCGCGGTGCTCGGTAACGAAGACGCCATCGCCAGCGGTTGTGGCGAAATCGTGGTGCACAGCGGGTTTTATTCCTACGACAGCAAGTACATCGATGACAAGGCCGCTGAAGTGGTGGTGCCGGCCAGCATCAGTCACGAGGCCAGCGAACGTATTCGTGCCATGGCCGTCGAAGCGTTCCACGTCCTGGGCTGTTCCGGGCTGGCGCGGGTCGATGTGTTTCTGACCGACAGCGGTGAAGTGCTGATCAACGAAATCAATTCGCTGCCCGGATTCACCCGCATCAGCATGTACCCGAAACTGTGGCAGGCCGCTGGCATGACCTACAGTGAACTGGTCACGCGGTTGATCGAACTGGCGCTGGAGAAACACCGGAGTCGGCAGGCGCTGAAAATCAGTCGATAAGCCGGCGTGACGGCGGTGATCAAGGCTTCGCCTGTCATTCCGGGTGTGGCCAGCCTGATCTCAAGTTGCAAACAAGGGCCCAGCTCTCGGTAGGCCCTTTCTCATCTGTGCGCAAGGCTCAATCCCCCAGCGCTTCTCCCTCACGCCGTGGGTCGGCTCCACCGGTCAGCGATACTTTGCCCTGTGCATCCCTGGCCCGAACAATCGCCTGGGTGCCGCTGGTCATGTCGATTTCATTCACCTCGTGCCCTTTGGCTTTCAACGCCTGAATCAACGCCGGGCTGAACTGCCCGCGTTCCAGCTCGGTGGGGCCATTGCGGCTGCCGAAGTTGGGCAGGTTGATGGCTTGCTGCGCATCGAGGTTCCAGTCGAGCAGGCCGATGGTGGACTTGGCGACGTATTCGATGATTTGCGAACCACCGGGTGAGCCGATGGTGGCGAGGAATTCACCGCTCTGGCGGTCGAAGATCAAGGTCGGGGCCATGGACGAACGTGGGCGCTTGCCGGGTTCGACACGGTTGGCGACTTTTTGTCCGTTCTCTTCGGGGATGAACGAGAAGTCTGTCATCTCATTGTTGAGCAGGAATCCTTGAACCATCAGGTGCGAACCAAAGGCAGACTCGATGGTGGTGGTCATGGACACAGCGCCGCCTTCGTCGTCGACGGCGACCACCTGAGAGGTGGAGATGCGCAACGGCGACCGGTCCGGCGCGTAGGCAACCTGAATGCCTGGAGGCGTGCCCGGTTCAGCCGTGCCCATGCTGCGCTCACCGATCAGGGCGGCGCGGCTGGCCAGATAACCCGGGTCTACCAGGCCCTTGACCGGAACCGGCACGAAGTCCGTATCCGCCACGTACTGCGCGCGATCGGCATAGGTCAGGCGCTCGGCTTCGGAAATCAGGTGCACGGCTTGCGGGTCGGGTTCAATCCCCGCCGGCGCGTTGGTTTTTAGCGGTTTCAACGGCGCCAGGGCGTAGTGTTTGTCGCGTGCCTCCAAGGCTTGCAGCGTACCGAGGATCTGCGCCACGGCGATGCCGCCCGACGACGGTGGCGGCATGCCGCAGACCTGCCAGCGCTGATAGTCGGTGCACAGTGGCGCACGCTCCTTGGCGGTATAGTCCTTGAGGTCGTTCAGTGACAGGCTGCCGGGGTTGGCGTGGCCCTGAACCTTTCTCACGATCTCCTGCGCGACGACACCCCGGTACAGCGCATCCGGCCCTTCGTTGGCGATGCGTTGCAGTACGGCGGCCAATGCCGGGTTTTTCAGGCGGGTGCCAATGGCTTTCGGGCTGCCATCGGCATTCAGGAAGTAGGCCACCATGTCGGGCGAACTGCGCAGCGACGAATCCGACGCGATCAACTGGTGCAGGCGTGGCGAAATGGCGAAACCTTGCTCCGCCAGTTTGATCGCCGGTTCGAACAGCTGCGCCCAAGGCAGGCGGCCATGTTTTTTGTGGGCCAGTTCAAGAGCGCGCAACACGCCTGGCGTCCCCACGGAGCGACCGCCAATCTGCGCCCGGGTGAAAGGCATGGGAGTACCATCGGCTTGTAGGAAAAGCCTTTCCGTGGCGCCGGCCGGTGCCGTTTCTCGTCCGTCATAAGTGCGCACGTTTTTGCCGTCCCACAGCATGATCAAAGCGCCACCGCCAATGCCGGAAGATTGCGGCTCGACCAGCGTCAATACCGCTTGCATCGCAATCGCTGCATCGATGGCCGAACCGCCAAGACGCAGCATCTCCCGCCCGGCCTCGGCCGCCAGCGGGTTGGCGGCCGCTGCCATGTGCCTGGAGGCGTGCCGGGCTTGCAGGTCGGTGCGATAACCGGACGCGCTTTCCGGCGCGACGGGCAGCGTCGAGACTGATGGCGCGTTGCAGGCGGTCAGGGCTAAAGCCGCAGTGATCAGCGACAACGCTGACAGGCGCATGCGCCTCAAGTGGAAGGCTGAGAACACGCGGGGCACTCCGTCCGTGGGATAAAGGGTTGGTGGACTTTATCGGCCACCACCCGGTAACGCAAACGTGTCCCACGGCCAGGACGCTTTTATCCTTCATCATTGGATGGATTTTCTGTAGGGTCGATGCCACCACGCAGGCCAGAAGATCAACAAGAGGCAGACATGCAGACCGAGTTCCCGTCCCAGCCAAGCTACCGCTCCCAGCGTGAACAATTCCTCGCGGCGGCCACCACGGCCGGGGCGACGCTGACCGAGTATCCACACCCGCTCACAGGCCCCTTCGGCGAGGCCTTGAGCACCGATGTGGCGGTCCTCGGCGATCCCGGCGCCAAGCGTCTGCTGATCGCGCTCAGCGGCACCCATGGGGTCGAGGGCTTCTATGGCTCGGGGTGTCAGATCAAGTGGCTGCAGGAGCTCGGCAAGCGTTCGCTGCCGGCCGATGTCGCCGTGGTGATGATCCATCTGATCAACCCCTGGGGGACGGCGTGGCTGCGTCGGGTCAACGAAGACAACATCGACCTGAACCGCAATCACCTGAACTTCGAACGACCGCTGCCGGATAACCAGGCGTATGAGGGGTTGCACGAAATCTACGCCTGCACCCAGTTGCAAGGTCCCGAGCGTGAGCGCACGGACGCCTTGCTGGATGCGCAGATTCGCGAACACGGCTGGCCGGCGGTCATGTCGATTGTCGAAGGCGGGCAGCATGCGCATCCCGATGGGTTGTTCTATGGCGGGCTCGCGCCGAGCTGGTCGAATCGCACGTTGCACCAGATCATCCAGAAGCATGTCGCCCATGCCGATGTCGCCATGTGTTTCGACTTGCACACCGGTGCCGGCGAATACGGTCATCCGATGCTGCTGACGATTACCGAAGCAGCCTATCCGGCGCTGGCCGATGCGCAGGCGCTTTATGGTCCGTGGCTCTACACCCTGCACACCGGTGCCGACACCCTGAGTGAAACCGGTGTGGCGGCCACCGCGACTGGCTACACCTCGCAGGCATTGATCAATGCCCTGCCGCAGGTGCGGTCGATGCCATTCGTCATTGAGTGCGGAACGTATCCGGGGCCGCAGGTGCATCGTCATCTGCGGGACGATCACTGGCTTCATCTGCACGGCAATCCCGCCGACGCGGTGGGGCGGCAGATCAAATTGAATCTGCTGGAACAGTTCTATCCGGCCGACAACGACTGGCAGGCGATGGTGTGGCTGCGCACCTGGCAGATATGGGAGCGGGCGTTGTCGGCGTTGGCGACGGTTCGAGTCTGAGGCCGCTGTTTTATGTAGGAGCGAGCCTGCTCGCGATGAATCCAAAGACGCTGCGGGGTATCAGGCTCGCCGCGTCATCGTTGACGACCATCGCAAGCAAGCTCGCTCCTACGGCAGGCATAAAAAGCAGGCATAAAAAAACGGCTTACCTTGCGGTAAGCCGTTTTTAGTACTTGGTGGCTACACAGGGACTTGAACCCCGGACCCCAGCATTATGAATGCTATGCTCTAACCAACTGAGCTATGTAGCCAAGTGGCGCGCATTATTCACCGGTAACGGGGATGCGTCAAGCATAAATCTAAAATATTTCTCTACGCTTTCAACCGCTTATCCTCCTGACCCGAAAAAACGGGTCAGGGGAGGGCATCATTTGAGCTGAAATCTGCCGGTATTGGCGCTCAAAGCCTTGCTGCCCTGGCTCAAGGTGTCTGCCGCAAGGTTCACGGCCCGAGCGCCTTCGAGCAAGCGGACCGCCGCCTGATCGACTTGCTGGATGTTGCCGCTGACTTCATCGGCGGTGCTCGCTTGCTCATCGACCGCCGTGGCGATCTGCGCCAGGGTGTCGGTGACCCCCTGAACGGCGCTGGCAATTTCCCCCAATCGTTCGCCGAGGCGGGTGACGGCTTGCGCATCGGTCTGAGCCTGCCCGCAGGCCGCTTCCATCAGGCTGACGGCTTCGTTCACGGTGCTACGCAGGCTGTCGACGGTGCCGGCGATTTGCGCAGTCGAAGACTGGGTGCGTTGCGACAGGCTGCGCACTTCATCGGCCACCACGGCAAAACCGCGACCCTGTTCGCCGGCGCGAGCCGCTTCGATGGCGGCATTGAGCGCCAGCAGGTTGGTCTGTTCGGCGACGCCGCGAATGGTATCGACCACCAGTTGAATCTGTTGCCCCTGCTCACTGACCCGCCCCAGCGCCGCCGCCGTGTCATTCAGGCGTTGATTGAGTTGTTGGATGCTGGCCGTCGTGCGTTGGCTGTCACGGCTGCTGTCGGCGGCGATACGCTGAGTTTGCTGGGCGCTGCCGGACGCTCGTTCGCAGCTGTCGGAAACCCCTTGGGAGGTCGCGGCCAGTTGTGTCGCCGCCGCCGCAATCTGGCTGATTTGCAGTTGCTGGGTTTCGACCTCGCCCAAGGCGTCGGCGGAGTGATGGTTGAGGGTTTGCACGGCGTTGCTCAGTTGCAGGGTTTCGTGATCGACCCCCAGCAGGCTGGCGCGCAATTGCACCACTGCAACGTTGAGGGCGGTGCTGATGGCTGCCAGTTCGTCGCGGCCGTGCACTGGCACCTGCAAGCTCAGGTTGCCATCGCGCAAGGCCTCGGCCAGCAAGGTGATACCGCTGGCGCTGCGGCGGATCGACGCCTGCAAACAGATGAACAGGTACAGCGCTGCCAGCAGCAGGCAGCCCAGTATGCTCGCCGCCACAATGAACTGGCGTATGGCCGAACCCTGGTAGTCATCCAGGCGATGATCCAGTGAAACCAACGATTGCTGGCGCAGTGCGGCGAGGTCGGAAAGCAGCGCATCGAGGCTGCGTTCGAACTCTTCGGGCTTGAGGGTGATGCTGCCACCGAACACACCGTCGTCCAGGACTTTCAGGCCGGCGTCGAGATGCTTGAGGCTGTCATGGTATTGCCCGGCCCAGGCTTGCAGGGCGCTGGGCAGCCGCGCTTCAAGTAAACCTGCCGTCTTGACCAGTTGTTCCCGGGCATCGCCAATGCGGCTGCGCAAGTCGCGCAGTTGCAGGCGACTTTGCAGCGTGAATTGCCCGGACACCACCGAGGCCTGACCGACACTGGCCAGGCGGCCGACGCGTTCGATCAGGTCGGGCGCGTGCTGGGTGGAGATCTGCGTCAGCAGGTAGGTTTCCAGCCAGGGGGCCAGCGTCAGGCGATTATCCATGGCGATCTGTTCGCGCAAGGCTTGCAGGGCGCTCAGGGCGTTGGTGAAGCGATCATAGCCATCCGGCCACCATCCGACGCTGCTCAGGCTCTTCGAGTCCAGGCCGTTGAGGGCATTTTGCAGCGCTTGAAAACGGGTCAGGGTTTCGCCTTCCGCGCCCTCCTTTTGCAGGGCGCTGTTCAGTGCTGAGGTGGCTTGGGCGACAGCAGGCTGGACCGCGTCGAATGCGGCCATGGCGCTGAGGGTTGCCGGCGTTGGCTGGCGATTGGTTTCGGTGGCGCGCCAGCGAGCGGCACGGTCACGCTGGGCCTCCAGCAGGTTATCGAGCGCATCGAGGGCGAGTAACTGGCGAACCCCGGCCCGTTCGCCGGAGATCAGGTTCAGTTTGTCTCGGTAGTCCAGACCAATCATCCATAGACTGCCGGCCAGCGGCAGGATAAACAGCAGAAACAACAGCTGAAATTTGCGTGCGAAGCCAAAGCGCCCCAGCAGCCTGATCCCCGGTGATAAAAAAGCCTGCATGCCCCATGACTCCTTCGGACACCACGCGCCATCGGCGTGTATCGAGGTCTTTGCGACCGCGACCTGTGTCCCCGTAAACGGCCTCGAAAGTTCACCTTTGCCAGCTGTGTAAGCCAACTCTGTGGTGAAACTTCCCATTCTCGGTCCCCTTTGTAAGGGGCCGCGTTGAAGCGCAAGAGCGAGGCAAGATTCAGACCATGGCGTTGGGCTATCACCGTCTTTCCGATGAATATAAAAGTCGTTAGCAGGCTAAGGGGATGGCGCTGTCGCACCGAAAAATGGCACATTGACGCACCTGCCTGTGCGCACTTACTTGTTGTCCGGAAATTCTCATGGCTATCAGCAATGTTCAGTCCGCCGCTGCATCGGCGCCTGCTCCTTCACAAAGCAGTCCTCTGGTCATGCGAATCATCGGCGCAGTCGCGCTGGCGCACCTGATCAATGATCTGATCCAGTCGGTATTGCCGTCGATTTATCCAATGCTCAAGGCCAATTACGGCCTGACGTTCACCCAGGTCGGCTTGATCACCCTGACGTTTCAACTGACCGCTTCGCTATTGCAGCCTTGGGTCGGTTATCACACCGATCGCCATCCCAAGCCATGGCTATTGCCCGCCGGCACTGTCTGCACCCTGGTCGGGATTCTGATGATGTCGGTGGTCGGCAGCTTTCCGTTGATTCTGCTGGCGGCGGGGCTGATCGGTATCGGCTCCTCGACCTTTCACCCGGAGGCTTCGCGCGTGGCGCGACTGGCCTCGGGCGGGCGGTTCGGGCTGGCGCAATCGACCTTTCAGGTCGGCGGCAACGCAGGCTCGGCCTTCGGTCCCTTGCTGGCGGCAGCGATCATCATTCCCTATGGCCAGGGGCACGTGGCCTGGTTCGGTCTGTTCGCCGTGTTTGCGCTGTTCGTGCTCTACCGGATCAGCCGCTGGTACGCCAATCACTTGAGTCTGTTCAAGCTCAAACAGGGTCAGGCCGCGACGCATGGCTTGTCCAGGGGCAGGGTAATCAGTGCGTTGGTGGTGCTGGGTCTGCTGGTGTTCTCCAAGTATTTCTACATGGCCAGTTTCACCAGTTACTTCACCTTTTACCTGATCGAAAAGTTCGATCTGTCGGTGGCCAGTTCGCAACTGCACCTGTTCCTGTTTCTCGGTGCGGTCGCGGCGGGGACCTTCTTCGGTGGACCGATCGGCGACAAGATCGGGCGCAAGGCGGTGATCTGGGTTTCGATCCTGGGTGTCGCGCCGTTCACCCTGGTTTTGCCGCACGTCGATCTGTTCTGGACCAGCATTCTCAGCGTGGTCATCGGTTTCATTCTGGCTTCGGCGTTCTCGGCCATCGTGGTGTACGCCCAGGAACTGGTCCCGGGTAATGTGGGGATGATTGCCGGGGTGTTCTTCGGTCTGATGTTCGGGTTTGGTGGTATTGGTGCGGCATTACTGGGCCATCTGGCGGATATTCGCGGTATCGAATACGTGTATTGGCTGTGTTCGTTCCTGCCGCTATTGGGTGGCCTGGCGATTTTTTTGCCGCGAACCAAAAAGGCCTGATACAACCTGATCCGCCGGGCAAACAGGTCGGTATTTCATGTCCAGTCGTGAAGCAGGTTTACACCTGTTTCATCCTGACGCCCGATGCGGTGCATCGGGCGTCGTGCATTTCAAGGGCTGTTGCTTTGCGCTCGACAGGCCGCTCTCGCCAGGGTGGCAACGTTCAACACACGTCTATTCGCTGGACGGGAGCTCACCATAGCTTCCATGTGTAATCGACGTTTACCCGTAGCTCATTGTCATCCCTGTGACTGGCCCGCGCGGCGAAATCATTGCGGTACCACGCGTTGCGCACGCGCAGAGCCAGGCCTTTGAGGGGTGTGCCCTGCAGCACGTAGTTGACCTCGATATCCTTCTCACTCTCTTTCAGATTGGAGCCTCCCAGCTTGGGCAGCTCGATATTGTCGCCACTCACATAGCGCAGCATGCCGTTGAGCCCGGGCAGGCCAATGGCTATGAAGTTGTAGTCATAGCGCACCTGCCAGCTGCGTTCCTTGGGGTTAAGAAACTCGGAGCTCAGCGTGCCTTCGGTGATGACTAACGGCTCGGTGCCGAACAGGTAGGGCATTGCGGTCTTGCCGGTCAGTTGCATGTAGCCGGCACCGAATTTGTGGGCACCCAAGGCATAGGTCAGCATCAGTGCCGCATTGCGGTTGTCCACGGGGCCCGCCTTGGCCGCGCCGTCCTCGCCAGTGACGAACAGGCGGAAGTCGCTTTTCAGGCTGCCGGGACCGATCGGACGATTGTCGACGAAGCCGAAGAAGTCCTTGCGGTAAAGGTCAGCCAGTTCGGCGTGGTAGTACTTCAGCGTCAGTTGCGGCGACCAGGCATAGTCGCCGCCGAGGAAGGTAAAACGGTCGGATTCGGCAGCGCCATTGAAGCGGCCGTTAGGCGAGGCTACCGACATTTTCTGGTAGTTGGTGGAATCGCGCAGGTTGATGCGATCGAGCCAGCCGGCATGCAGGGTCAGGTTGTCGATTTCCTGGGACTTGAGGTACGTGCCGCGGAAGGTCTGCGGCAGCAAGCGGGTAGGGCTGGCAAAGGCGATAGGCAGAAACGTGCTGATGGTACCCAGTTGCAACTCGCTCTTCGACGCCCGGGCCTTGGCAGTCAGGCCCAGCTCCGAATATTCGCTGGCCGGCTCGCGGGTGGTGGGGTCGTACGGCAGCAGGCCGGTCCCGGTACGGTCAGGCGACGAGTCCAGGCGCACCCCCAGCAATCCCTGGGCGTCCAGGCCGAAGCCGACAGGCCCTTCGGTATAACCCGACCGCATATTGAGAATGAAGCCCTGCGCCCACTCGCGAGCAGCCGCCTGAGGCGTGGCGTTGATGTAATTGCGATCGAAGTAATAGTTGCGCATCACCAGATCGGCATGGCTGTCGTCGACAAAACCGGCGGCGCAAGCCTGGCCAATGGACAAAACGCAGGTGCAGGCGCTGAAGGCCCGAAGAAAATTCCTGAGCATGGCAGTGTTCACTTTTATTGTTGTAGGGATAACGCCCCGCGCCTTCGAGGCGCGGGGGGAAGAGAGCGGATGAGTCAGTCAGCGGGGGAGCGGTTGCGGCGTACTGACAGGTAAAACACCGCCAGCGCCGCCATGACGATGCCCGGTGCCGAGGCCATCATCACGCCGGTAGTGCCAGTGCCCAGTGCCAGCATTTTGCCGGCCACCAGCGGGCCGCTCATCGCGCCCAGCCGGCCGATGGCGACGGCGCTGCCGACACCCGTGGCGCGAATTGACGGACGATAGAAATGCGGTGCCAAGGCATACAGCACACATTGCCCGCCCGTGGCGAAGAAACCGGCGACGAAGCCGGCCACCAGCATGCTTTGCAATTGACTGACCATGCCCAGGGCGGTCAGGGACGCGAGAATGCCGAGGTAAATCAACGCCGACAATGCCCAGGCCGGCAGACGATCCATGACCCAGCCCAGCAACAACGTGCCTGCCGCCGCGCCAAATTGCAGCGCCAGCATCACCCAGCTTGCTTGAACCCCACTGAAGCCCTGGCCGATCAATAGGCTCGGCAGCCAGTTGATCAGGATGTAAACCACCATGAGCGTAAAGAAATAGCTGACCCAGATCATCACGGTCGGCAATGCCGCGCCGTTGCGGAACAGGCCGCTGACCACGCCGACCGGAGCGGCGTCGCGGACGTTGCGAAACGCCGCTGATTCCGGCAGATAAAGTCCCAGCAGTGGCACGATCAGCAACGGCACGACGCCGCCGACGTAGAACACCACTTGCCAGCCACCGGCCAGTTGGGCAATGCCAATGCTTGCAGCCAGCGCTGCGCCCAGGGGCACGCCGCAATACATCAGGCTCACGGCCGTGCCACGCAGGCGCGGGCCAGCCACTTCACTGCTCAGCGCGATCAGGTTAGGCAATGCGGCGCCCAGGCCGACGCCCGTGAGGCAGCGGGCAACCAGCAGGCTGTTGAAGTCCCAGGCCATGGTCGTGACCAGCGAGAACAGTCCGAACAGGGCGACCGACGCCATCAGCACACGTTTACGGCCAATGCGATCGGCCAGCAAACCGCCGAGAAATGCACCGGGCAGCAGGCCGAAAATGCCCGCGCTGAAGACCCAGCCCATGTGTAATTTATCCAGTTGGAAAGCCGCCGCCATACCTTGGGCGGCGATCCCCGAGGCCTGCAGGTCCAGGCCTTCCATCAGGGCAACGAGGAAACACAGACCGATGGTCCGTGCCATGTATAACGGTGTCAGGGCGTTAAGCGATGTCATGGGAAATACCCGTTTTATTGTTGTAATGGGCAAAGCAAGCCCTTCCGGCCGCTGCGTGGGCGGCCAGTCGGGGTTGAAGCAGGGTTCAGCGCTTGAGCAGATCCAGCGCCACGTCGACGATCATGTCCTCCTGGCCTCCGACCATCCGGCGCTTGCCCAGCTCGACGAGGATGTCGAGGGTCTTGAGGCCGTACTTCGCCGCAGCGATTTCGGCGTGGCGCAGGAAGCTCGAATAGACCCCGGCATAACCCAGGGCCAGGGTTTCGCGGTCGACCCGCACCGGCCGATCCTGCAACGGGCGCACGATGTCGTCCGCCGCGTCCATCAGCGTGTACAGGTCGGTGCCGTGGTTCCAGCCCAGGCGCTCGGCGGCGGCGATGAACACTTCCAGCGGCGCATTGCCGGCACCAGCGCCCATGCCGGCAAGACTGGCGTCGATGCGGTCGCAACCTTCCTCGACGGCCGTGATCGAGTTGGCCACGCCGAGCGACAGGTTGTGGTGGGCGTGCATGCCGGTTTCGGTTTCCGGTTTGAGCACGGCTTTAAAGGCACGGAAGCGATCACGGATGTCCTGCATGTTCATCGCGCCACCGGAGTCGGCCATGTACACGCAGGTCGCGCCGTAGCTTTCCATCAACTTCGCCTGGGCGGCGAGCTGTTCGGCCGGGATCATGTGGCTCATCATCAGGAAACCGACGGTGTCCATGCCCAGCTCGCGGGCGTATTCGATGTGCTGTTTCGACACGTCGGCTTCGGTGCAATGGGTGGCGATGCGCACCACCCGGGCGCCGGCGTTGTAGGCCGCCTTCAGGTCATGCACCGTGCCGATGCCGGGCAGCAGCAACGTCGTGATTTTCGCGTGACGGATCACATCGGCCGCCGCTTCGATCCATTCCAGATCGGTGTGCGCGGCGAAGCCATAGTTGAAGCTCGACCCTTGCAGGCCATCGCCGTGGGCGACTTCGATCGAGTCGACTTTCGCCTTGTCCAGGGCGCGCGCAATGTCCTGCACGTTTTGCAGGGAATACTGATGACGCACCGCATGGCTGCCGTCGCGCAGGGTCACGTCGGAGATGTAGATTTTCTTACCGTTCATGTCGCTCTCCTCAGGCCTGTTGCATCGACTGCGCCATGCGCTCGGCGGTGGCCAAGGCAGCGGAGGTCATGATGTCGAGATTACCGGCGTAGGCCGGCAGGTAATGGGCGGCGCCTTCGACTTCGAGGAACACCGAGGTCTTCAGGCCGGAGAATGTTCCGAGGCCGGGGATGTTCAACGGTGCGTCGTCGGGAATCACGTCGAACTGCACTTTTTGCTTGAGGCGATAACCCGGCACGTAGGCCTGCACGGCGGCCGCCATTTCGACGATGGACGCTTCGACCAGTGCCTGATCCGCCGCTTCGGACAACACGAACACCGTGTCGCGCATGATCAGCGGCGGCTCGGCCGGGTTCATCACGATGATCGCCTTGCCCTTGGCCGCGCCGCCGATGACTTCGATGGCCTTGGAGGTGGTTTCGGTGAATTCGTCGATGTTGGCGCGGGTACCGGGACCGGCGGATTTGCTGGCGATCGAGGCGACGATTTCGGCGTAATGCACCTTGGCCACCCGCGACACCGCCGCGACCATCGGGATGGTCGCCTGGCCGCCGCAGGTGACCATGTTGACGTTGAGCTGATCCAGATTCTGCTCCAGATTGACCACCGGCACGCAGTACGGGCCGATGGCGGCGGGCGTCAGGTCAATCAGGCGAATGCCGGGATTGATCGAGCGCAGGAACGCATCGTTCTTCACGTGGGCGCCGGCCGAGGTCGCATCGAAGACGAAGTCGATGTCCTTGAACACGTCCATGCGGGTCAGGCCTTCGACGCCTTCGTGGGTGGTGGCCACGCCCATGCGCTGGGCGCGGGCCAAACCGTCGGAGGCCGGGTCGATGCCGACCATCACCGCCATTTCCAGGTGCTTGGCGTTACGCAGGATCTTGATCATCAGGTCGGTGCCGATGTTGCCGGAGCCGATGATGGCGACTTTGAGTTTGTTCATTATTGTTGCCTCATGTGCACGCAAGTCGCCGATCACTCGGCGCGACTGTCTACCGAGAAATTCACACCGACCCGGCCGATGCCTTCGATCTCGGCCTCGAAGCGATCACCGGCGGCTACTGCGACCATCGGCCCCAGCGCACCGGTGAGAATGATGTCGCCCGCCCGTAGCGGATCGCCCAGGCGAGCCATGGTGCAGGCCAGCCAGACGGCCGCATTGAGCGGATGGCCCAGGCATTCGGCACCGCTGCCGCTGGACACGTCTTCACCATTGCGGGTCATGCGCATGCTGGCCTGGCGCAGGTCGAGCCCATCGATACGTCGAGCCGGCCCACCCAGGACGAAGCAGCCGCTGGAGGCGTTGTCAGCCACGGTATCGACGAAGCGGATGTTCCAGCCCTGGACCCGACTGCCGACGATTTCCAGCGCCGGGACGACCCAGCCTGTGGCCGCCATCACGTCGGCAAAGGTGGTGTCGGCGCGGGGCAGATCGCGTTCGAGGATCAGGGCGATTTCAGCCTCGATCTTTGGTTGCAGCACGCGGCCCACTGGCACGGTTTCATTGTCGCCGTAGCACATGTCAGCGAAGAGCGTACCGAAGTCTGGCTGGCCCACGCCCAGCTGGGCCTGGACCTTGGGATTGGTCAGGCCGATCTTGCGGCCAACCACGCGGCGCCCGTTGGCCACGCCGTGGTCGACGTTGAGGCGCTGGATGGCATACGCGGCTTCGGCGTTGTCTTCACCGATCTGCTCGCGCAGCGGCCCGATGGCTTCGCCATGGGCTTCGGCCTGGCGCAGATCAGCGGCGAGTTGTTGCAGTGTGTCTTGAGTCAGATTCATTTCAGCCTCGATGATCAGTGGGTCAGGAAGTCCAGGACCATACGGTTGAACTTCTCGGCGTGTTCCCACTGCGCCCAGTGGCCGCAACGGTTGAATACATGCAACTGCGCCTTGGGCAGGCCGGCCAGCAGGCGCAAGCCAGTGTCCATGGGCACGAAGCGGTCCTCGCGGCCCCAGACAAGCAGAGTGTCGGCGCTGATTTCGTGCAGGCGGTGGCTGAAATCCGGAAATTGCTTGGGGTTGATCGTGCTGCTCTTGACGAAGTTTTCCAGGTGATCGCGGCGCGACAGAATGTTGTCCAGGCGGGTCTGGAACAGTTCGTCGGTCAGGCCGCTGGCATCGAAAACGAAGACGTTCATCATCTTCTTCAAGTTCTCGATGGTCGGATCGCGGTACAGCGCGCCGATCAGTTTGATGCCTTCGGTGGGCTGGGGAACGAAGGCGCTCGGGCCGCCGGTGCCGCCGCCCATCAGGATCAGTTTGCCGATCCGCTCAGGGTATTCCAGGGCGAAGGCCACGGTGCTGTGGGCGCCCATCGAGTTGCCGATGATGTGCACGCGGTCCAGGTCCAGCACATCGAGCAGGCCCTTGAGCGCTTGTGCATTGAGGTTCGAGCGCGAGCCTTCACTGATGATCGTGTCGCTTTTGCTCCAGCCCGGGCAGTCCATCAGGATCACGCGGAAACCGGCATTCACCAGCGGCTCGATATTGCGATTGAAGTTGGCCCAGCCGCTGGCGCCCGGCCCGGAGCCGTGCAACATGACCACGGTTTCGGCACCTTCGCCAAGGTCGTTGTAGTGCAGTTGCAGGTCCAGGTCGCCTTCCTTGATACGGGCAAAGCGGCTGGTGGAAGCTTCACTGAATGCAGTGGCTGTCATGGCAGTGTTCCTTGAATTCATTAGTGATTGTTCAGCGGCTGTGCGCCAAGGGCACCGAAGCCTGCAATCCACTCGGGAATCGGGCGGTAGTAGCGGCCTTCGGTCTGATAGGGGCCGAAAGCACTGAGGGCGCAGAAGGCGGCGACCCAGGTTTTCACTTCGTGGGTAGACTTGCCGGCCAGCGCCGACAATTCGTCATTGCTCAGGCTGTCGAGGTCGCTCATGCGGCCCTGTTCGAGGGTGTCGAGAAACTGCTGATCCCACGTCGGGTTCAGGGGGTGCAGGCTGTGCGGGTCTTCGACGAAGTCTCGGGCGGCTTGAATGACCCGGTTCTGGCGTGCCTGTCGTTCATCGGCGGGTAGCTGACGCCCGCTGCCCATCAGACGGTCAGCCATACGCGCATCGACCTTGGCCAGTTCCGGTACCGGTGGCTGATGGGACAGGCCGCCGGAGGCCAGAAACAGCACGCGCTTATTCAACGACTTCGCCCATTGGCCAATCGCCTCACCCAGCATTCGGGCGCGATTGAAGCCAGGCAGGGGCACGGCCACGGAGTTGATGAACACAGGAATCACCGGACAGCCCTGCAAGCCGCCGAGCAACAGTTCCAGCGGCTGCGCGAAGGCATGGTCGACCTGCATGCGATAAGACACCGCGGCGTCGACACCGGCATCCAGCACAGCCTTGGCGCAAGATTCAGCCAGCGCTTTAGGCACGTCCAGGGGGCCGGCGGCGGTGTCGAAATCACCGATGGCGTCGGCCGCCATGCCGATGCAAAAGGCCGGCATCACGTCGTAGAAAAAGCCGTTGTAATGGTCCGGCCCGAACAACACCACCAGCTGCGGGTCGAAGCGGGCGATGCGTTCGCGAGCATCGCTGATCACGGCATCGACTTCGGCCAACACGTGCGGTTCAGGATCGACGTAGCCCACCAATGGCGTGTGAGACAAACAATGCAGATAGGCACTCATCTCAAGCGACCTTGCTGACAACAGCGTTCGCAGCGGTTTGTGGCAGGACTTTGAGCGCCCGGGCCAATTCATCGCAGGCCTGGCCAACGGTTTGGGGGATGGCCACTCCGGCGACGAAGCGGTCGGGACGCACCAGGGCGATGGACGAATTGCCGCGAGCGAACCATTCTCTCAACCGGCCGCTGCTGTCACCCACGCGGATCACGTCGTCGCCGGCATCGCTCGGTGCTCTGAGCTGGACGTCCGGCAACACTTGAATAAAGCGCGTGCCCAGGTTTTTCCATTGCGTAATTTGCGCTGCCGTCAGGCCCCAGGTCGGATCGCAGCCCCAGGCGATAATCGCAAAGTTTTCGCCGATCACTTCATCCAGCAACACCGTGGTGCCGGCGTCAGTCAGCACCTGCGGTTGAATGAACATCTTGCCTGTTGGCGAGCCCTTTTCACTCGGCACGATCAAGGCGCCCCGGGTGTATTGCGGCATTGGTTTGAAGCGCATTTCCAGGAAGTAGCGTTTGACCGGCGGCACGTAATTGAGCAGCCAGGACACACCATCGCGCAGGGTGCCTTGCCAGCGTTTCGGCGGCGCCAGCACATGACCGGCGAGCACCGAAAGGTCGATCATCGCCTTGGCATGGTCGCGGCGTTCCTGTTCGTAGCTGTCGAGCAGGCTGTCGGCGGCCAGGCCCTTGATCACCAGCGACAGTTTCCACGCCAGGTTGGACGCGTCGCGCATGCCGCTGTTGTAACCCTGGCCTTGCCATACCGGCATGATGTGCGCGGCATCGCCGGCCAGCAGCACCCGGCCCTGACGGAACCGACCGGCCAGACGAGCGTTATGGGTATAGACGCGGCTGCGGATCAGTTCGATGTTGTCCGGGTTCGGCAGCACCTTGCCCAGCAGCTTGCGCATGTTTTCCGGTTTGCTCAGCTCGGCTTCGGTTTCACCGGGCATGACCATGAACTCGAAACGACGCACGCCATGGGGCAGGGCGGCGGAAACGTAAGGGCGCACCGGGTCGCAGCACAGATAAACGTGGGGTGTGCTCAACGGGTCATTGGCAATGTCGACGACGATCCATTGATTCGGCGCGGTCTTGCCTTCGAAGCTGATGTCCAGGCTGCGCCGCACCAGGCTGTTGCCGCCGTCGCAACCGATCAGGTAGCGGGCATTCAGGCGTTCGTTGCGGCCGTTCTGATCCGTGAGGTTGAGCACCACCGCGCTGTCGCTTTGCTCAAAACTGCTGAGCTCACGGCTGAACAGTACCTTGACGTTGTTGAAACGCTGCAGGCCTTCGAACAGCACCCGGTCGGCCAAGGGTTGAATGAACGCGTTGCGCCGAGACCAGCCGAACTCGTCGGTTTTAGGTTGAATATCGGCAAAGCAGCGACCCTTGGGCGTCAGGAAACGCATGGCGTGCCAGGGCGTGGTATGCGGCAGCACCTTGTCGGCCAGACTGACGGACTGGAAAGAACGCAGGCTTTCATCGTCCAGGCCGATGGCACGGGGGTAGTCGATCAGGCTGTCGAGCTTTTCCACCAATGTGACGTTCACGCCACATTGCCCCAGGTAATTGGCAATCATCAGGCCGACAGGGCCGGCGCCGACGATGGCAACGTCGGTGCTCAGCTCCACCGTGGAAGGAGTGGGTGCAAGACTCATGGGTATCTCCGTACAGCGCTTTTGGATTTCTTGTTGGGCGCAGTATGGAAATCAGGTAGCTGGTGGACAACGAAAACCCTTGCTAGTGTGCACCAGGTGCACAGCCTTGATTGATAGAAAAATGGAGCCTCCATGAGCGAAACAGAATACAAGGCCGTTCGTGGGCTAATGCGCGGTTTGGCCCTGATCAATGGCTTGAATCGTTTCGATGGCGGGGCTACTACGGCGCAGTTGGCCGAGCAAAGCGGGCTACATCGCACCACGGTTCGTCGATTGCTGGAGACCTTGCAAACCGAGGGTTACGTGCGACGCAGTGATTCAGATGACAGCTATCGCCTGACGTTGAAAGTCCGCGAGCTGAGCGAGGGATTTCGCGACGAGCAATGGATCTCTTCGATTGCCGCACCGCTGCTTGGCGAGCTGCTGCAACAAGTTGTCTGGCCAACCGACCTGTGCACGCTGGACGGCGACGCCATGGTGATTCGCGAGACCACTCATCGATTCAGTCGCCTGTCATTTCACCGCTCCATGGTCGGTCGGCGCTTACCGTTGCTCATGACGGCCACTGGGCGTGCGTACTTTGCGTTCTGCCCCCCGGCTGAGCGCGAAGAGCTGATTGAGTTGATGATCAGCCGCGAAGATGAGCAGTCGGCGCTGGCGGCGGATCGTGGCTTTGTCGACCGGTTGGTGGAGCACACTCTCGGCAAGGGCTATGGCGAAAACAATTCCCACTGGGGCCAGGAACGCAAAATTGCTGCCATCGCGATTCCGGTTGAGCACGAGGAGCGGGTGATGGGTTGCCTGAATCTGGTTTATATCGCCAAGGCGATGTCGGTTGAGGAAGCCGCCCGCCGGTATCTGCCGGCGATGCAAGGCGTGGTGCAAAAAATCAGGGCTCAATTGGCGTAGTGTGGGTGGCACTCTGCGTGCTCTGCGGTGCTGCTCGATTCAGCCCTTACAAGACGCAAAAATCCCCGTATCAGCGAGTGATTACGGGGATTTTTCGTCTATCGAGTTCCGTGGATATCCACGGCACCCATTACACGTTGAAGCGGAAGTGCATCACGTCGCCGTCCTTGACGATGTAGTCCTTGCCTTCCAGGCGCCATTTACCAGCTTCCTTGGCACCGGCCTCACCCTTGTACTGGATGAAGTCGTTGTAGGCGATGACTTCGGCACGGATGAAGCCTTTTTCGAAGTCGGTGTGGATCACGCCAGCCGCTTGCGGAGCGGTGGCACCGACGCGGACGGTCCAGGCGCGGACTTCTTCGACACCGGCGGTGAAGTAGGTCTGCAGGTGCAGCATCTCGTAGCCAGCGCGGATCACGCGGTTCAGGCCTGGCTCTTCGAGGCCCAGGGCTTCGAGGAACATGTCTTTCTCTTCACCGTCTTCAAGTTCGGCGATTTCTGCTTCGATCTTGTTGCAGACCGGTACAACCATGGCGCCTTCTTCTTCGGCAATGGCTTTCACCACGTCCAGGTGCGGGTTGTTTTCGAAACCGTCTTCAGCAACGTTGGCGATGTACATGACCGGTTTGGTGGTCAGCAGGTGGAAACCCTTGATGACCGCCTTTTCGTCGGTGCTCATGTTCTTCATCAGGCTGCGCGCAGGCTTGCCCAGGGTGAAGTGAGCGATCAATTGCTCCAGCAGGCCTTTCTGGACCACAGCGTCCTTGTCACCACCCTTGGCGTTGCGCGCGACTTTCTGCAGTTGCTTCTCGCAGCTGTCGAGGTCGGCGAAGATCAGTTCCAGGTCGATGATCTCGATGTCGCGTTTCGGGTCGACGCTGTTGGAGACGTGAATCACGTTCTCGTCTTCGAAGCAGCGGACCACGTGGGCGATGGCATCGGTTTCGCGGATGTTGGCCAGGAATTTGTTGCCCAGGCCTTCACCTTTCGACGCACCAGCCACCAGGCCGGCGATGTCGACGAATTCCATGGTGGTCGGCAGGATGCGCTTCGGATTGACGATCGCGGCCAGGGCTTCCAGGCGCGGGTCAGGCATCGGCACGATACCGCTGTTGGGCTCGATGGTGCAGAAGGGGAAGTTCTCGGCCGCGATACCGGATTTGGTCAGGGCGTTGAACAGGGTGGACTTGCCGACGTTAGGCAGGCCGACGATGCCGCAATTGAATCCCATGGTGTTTCCCCTCGGATAAGAGTCAGGCCTTCTGGCTGTGCAGGTTTTTCATCGCGCGGTTCCATTCACCGGCGAGGATATCCGGCAGCACGCCGAGGGCAAAGTCGATGCTGGCATCGAGTTTTTCCTGTTCGGCGCGTGGCGCACGACCCAGGACGAAATTTGAAACCATACTGGCAACGCCCGGGTGGCCAATGCCAAGCCGCAAGCGGTGAAAGGTATTCTGATTGCCCAGTTGCGCGATGATGTCGCGCAACCCGTTGTGACCGCCATGGCCGCCGCCCTGTTTGAGCTTGGCGACGCCCGGAGGCAGGTCGAGTTCGTCGTGCGCCACCAGGATCTCTTCGGGCTTGATGCGGAAGAATCCGGCGAGTGCCGCTACGGCCTGGCCGCTACGGTTCATGTAGGTGGTGGGAATCAGCAGACGAACATCCTGACCCTGGTGCGTATAGCGCCCGGTCAGGCCGAAATATTTGCGATCGGCCACAAGGTTTACGCCTTGTGCGTTCGCGATGCGCTCAACAAAAAGGGCCCCTGCGTTATGCCGGGTCTGTTCGTATTCTGCGCCTGGATTTCCCAAGCCAACGATCAGTTTAATGGCAGTCACGATAGGGGCCCTTCCTAGGAGTGGTGGATAACATCGCCGCAAGTGGAGAGCGCGGCGAAAGTGGACGAAAGTTGCTCATTTACCATTATGTAAACTCCGCGTTCTCGCCCGCTTTCTCGCTACGTTCCAGTCCGCGATGTTTCCGTCACTCCGGCGAACAGAGTGAAATTACTCTGCTGCGCCTTCTTCGGTAGCTTCTGGAGCAACACGTGGAGCGTGAACGTTGGCAACAGCCAGGTCGTTACCGTGAGCCAGAGCAACGAACTCAACGCCTTTAGGAGCGCTGATGTCGGACAGGTGAATGATCGAGCCGACTTCGGCGTTAGCCAGGTCAACTTCGATGAATTCAGGCAGGTCTTTTGGCAGGCAGGACACTTCGATTTCAGCAACAACGTGCGAAATCTCGCCGCCTTTCTTCACCGGGGCAGCTTCGTTGATGAAGTGCACTGGAACGACAGCAGTCAGCTTCTGGCCGGCCACTACGCGTACGAAGTCAGCGTGCATCACGTGGCCTTTGGCCGGGTGACGCTGCAGAGCCTTGATGATTACGTTTTGCTTGGTGCCACCAACGTTCAGCTCGATGATGTGGCTGTAAGCCGCTTCGTTTTCGAGCAGTTTGGCAACTTCTTTAGCCAGCATGCTGATGGATTCAGGGGCTTTTTCGCCACCGTAAACTACAGCTGGAACCAGGCTTGCGAGACGACGCAGGCGGCGGCTCGCACCTTTCCCCAGGTCGGAACGCACTTCAGCATTCAGAGTAAAATCGTTCATGTTGTATCTCCAAAATAACCACATTCGCCCCAGCGTTTGCGACCAGCGCTAAAGGCGATATGGGCAAAAAAGCCCCGCCCCGACAGGAATGCCGGGGCGGGGCGCTTTTCGTCAACGAGATGTTCGAGAAGGGCAGGGCCCTTAGCGGAACATCGCGCTGATCGATTCTTCATTGCTGATGCGGCGTACCGCCTCGGCAACTACCGGTGCGATATCCAGTTGACGGATACGCGCACAGGCTTGTGCTGCAGCGGACAGCGGAATGGTGTTGGTCACCACCAGCTCGTCCAGCACGGAATTTTCAATGTTTTCGATCGCCCGACCCGACAGCACAGGGTGCGTGCAGTAGGCGAAAACCTTGGCAGCGCCATGCTCTTTCAGGGCCTTGGCCGCGTGGCACAGGGTGCCGGCGGTATCGACCATGTCATCGACCAGAATACAGGTACGCCCTTCGACATCACCGATGATATGCATCACTTCAGAGTGATTGGCTTTCTCACGGCGTTTGTCGATGATCCCGAGATCCACGCCCAGGGATTTGGCAACGGCACGTGCACGCACGACGCCACCAATGTCCGGGGACACGATCATCAGGTTTTCGAAGCGCTGATCTTCAATGTCATCCACCAGAACCGGGGAGCCGTAGATGTTATCTACCGGAATATCGAAGAAACCCTGGATTTGGTCAGCATGCAGATCAACCGTGAGAACACGGTCGATGCCGACTACGGTAAGCATGTCAGCGACGACTTTCGCGCTGATAGCCACACGTGCGGAACGCGGACGGCGATCCTGACGGGCATAACCAAAGTAAGGAATAACAGCAGTGATACGAGTAGCCGAGGAGCGGCGGAAGGCATCAGCCATCACTACCAGTTCCATCAGGTTATCGTTGGTCGGAGCGCAAGTCGGCTGAATAATGAAGACGTCTTTACCGCGGACGTTTTCATTGATCTCGGCTGTAATTTCGCCGTCGGAAAATTTACCGACAGAGATGTCGCCGAGAGGGATATGCAGCTGACGTACGACACGCCGAGCCAGATCGGGGTTAGCGTTCCCCGTAAAGACCATCATCTTGGACACGCGCAGTACCTGAAGGCTGAGGGTAACCTGGATGAGTATAGGAAAATGGCAGGGGCGGCTGGATTCGAACCAACGCATGGCAGGATCAAAACCTGCTGCCTTACCGCTTGGCGACGCCCCTGTATCTGTTGCAACGATTACCCAGTAATCGATTCCTTTAGAGCAGACTTTGCAGCTTGCGATGCAACATCGAAACGTTGCTTCCTTTTGCTACAAACCCTGTAAGGGTCTCTGTAAGAAGGGCCGAGACTTTATCAGCTTCAGCTTTGCTTGGGAAGCCCCCAAACACACAACTTCCAGTTCCGGTGAGTTTTGCTTCGGTAAAATTACCTAACAAATTCAATGCGTTACGTACCTCTGGATAACGCCTTGCTACTACCGGCAAGCAGTCATTTCGACTGTTTCCCTTGGGAACGGGGCGCACTTTAATGGGCGGCGAGTTACGTGTCAACAACGGATCGGAAAAAATTTCTGCCGTACTTACAGATACTTGCGGCACCAGCACCAGATACCACGGTTCTTCCGGGTCTACCGGGGTCAGTTTCTCCCCCACGCCTTCGGCGAAAGCCGCGTGGCCGCGCACGAAAACCGGGACATCGGCGCCCAGTGTCAGGCCCAGTGCGGCCAGCCGATCTTCATCCCAGTCCAATTGCCAGAGATGATTGAGGCCAAGCAAGGTCGTCGCGGCATTCGAACTGCCGCCACCGATTCCACCGCCCATGGGCAAAACTTTGTCGATCCAGATATCAATGCCGAGCCTACAACCGGATTGCTCCTGAAGTTTTTTCGCGGCTTTGACGATCAGGTTGCTGTCATGGGGAACACCTTCGAACGCGGTGTGCAAATGAATGACGCCGTCATCGCGCACGGCGAAGGTGATTTCATCGCCATAGTCGAGAAACTGAAACAGCGTCTGCAACTCGTGGTAGCCGTCTTCGCGGCGACCGAGAATGTGCAACATCAGGTTGAGCTTGGCCGGGGAGGGCAGAGTCAGGCGACTGGCAGGCATGTCATTGCCCCAGCTTGCGTGGTTGCCAGGCCTTGATCACCAGCGTGACATCGAGGTCGGTGCCGTGCAGCTTGATGCGCTCGGGCAGCCAGTAGCCGTTTTGCTCGGTGTAGGTGGTGTACTCGACCTGCCAGCCATCTTGTTCAAGACTCGCCAAGCGGCTGTCGCCATCCAGGGTCAGGCGGCTCTTGCTGTCCGGAGCCGGAAGCCCGCGGACCCACCAGGCCAGATTGGACACCGGCAACTTCCAGCCCAGCTGTTCTTCAAGCAGGACTTCCGGGCTTGGCGCTTCATAGCGACCCTGGTTGGCAACTTCCAGAGAAACCTTGCCCGGCCGCCCGGTCAGGCGTGCCGCCCCGCGACCCAGGGGGCCGGAAAGGCGGATGTCGTAATAGTCCTGGCGCTGCAGCCAGAACAGCGTGCCGCTACCCGAATCTTTTGGCGCGCGAATGCCGATCTTGCCGTCGATCTGCCAGCCATCCAGGGCGGCAAGCTGCTGTTTGTGCTCGCGCCATTGGGCGGGGTTACCGTGGCCCTCGACGGATTCGCGGGCACCGAAGCCCGCGCAACCGGCGAGCAGGGCGATGAAACTGAAAACGATGATGTGGCGCAAAAACATAATCTTAAAGAGTCTCTGATCCGGTCAGGCGCTTGATGGTACCGCGCAGCGTTGGGCTGTCAGGCTGTTCCTTGAGGAACTTGCCCCATATTTGCCTGGCTTCGCGCTGTTTGCCATTGGCCCACAGGACTTCACCCAGGTGTGCGGCGACTTCCTGATCTGGGAAGCGTTGCAATGCCTGGCGCAGCAGGCGTTCGGCTTCGTCGAGGTTGCCCATGCGGAAATTCACCCAGCCGAGGCTGTCGAGCACCGCCGGGTCTTCCGGATTGATCTGGTGAGCCTGTTCGATCAGGGCCTTGGCTTCGGCGTAACGTGTCGTGCGGTCGGACAGGGTGTAGCCCAGGGCGTTGAGCGCCATGGCATTGGCCGGGTCGTGCTTGATGATCAGTCGCAGGTCTTTTTCCATCTGCGCCAGGTCATTGCGTTTTTCCGCCAGCATGGCACGGGTGTAAAGCAGGTTCAGGTCGTCGGGGTATTGCTGCAGGGCTTTTTCCAGCACATTCCAGGCTTTGTCGCCCTGTTTGTTGGCGGACAGGGTTTCCGCCTCGATCAGGTACAGCTGGATCGCGTAGTCCGGTTGCTCGTCGCGTTCCGTCGCCAGGCGGGATTGGGCTTCGGCGGTCCTGCCGTTGTTCATCAGAATATCGGCCTGACGCAATTGTGCCGGCAGGTAATCGTTGCCCGGACCCACCTGGGCGTACTCGATCAACGCGCCCTGCGGGTCATTGCGTTCTTCGGCGATCCGGCCGAGGTTCAGGTGTGCCGAATCGACATGGCTTTCCCGGGCGATCAAGTCTTCCAGATAGCCCTTGGCCTCGTTCCAGGCCTTGGCTTCCAGGCAAACCAGCGCCAGGGAGTAACGCAATTCGTCGTCTTCGGGATATTGCTGGACCAGGCTCGAGAACTCGGCTTTGGCGTCGTCCATCCGGTCCTGTTCAACCAGCATGCGCGCATAAGTCAGGCGCAGGCGTTTGTCGTCCGGATATTTCTTGATGCTTTTTTGTAGCAGCGGCAAGGCCTCGTCACCGCGATCGAGGGTTTGCAGCAGGCGTGCGCGCAGCAGAATCGGGGCAATTTCGCCATCGTCGGGCGGATTGTCTTCGAGCAGGGTCAGCGCACCTTTGGCGTCGCCGTCCTGTTGCATCAGCAAGGCCTTGCCGAAAATCAGCTGACTATTGTGCGGATGGCGCTGCAATAAACGGTCGAAACTCTTCATCAAACCGTTACGCGTATCCTGGTCGGTGTCGGACGCGGACAAGGCCAGGAAGTCGAAGTGGGTGTCGCCCTTGCCTTGCAGGACTTTCTCCATATAGACCATGGAGTCGTCGTAGCGCCCGGCGCGGGCCAGTTGTACGGCAGCGGCCCGTTGCGCCTCGAGGTCGTCCGGGGCGTTCCTGGCCCAGATCAGTGCGGTGTCCAGGGCGGCCTGATCGGCGCCCAGGTACTCGGCGATGCGGAATGCCCGCTCGGAAATGCCCGGATCCTGGGTATTGATGGCCTGGGTCACATAGTTGTCCAGGGCAATGTCGAAACGATTGCGCTGGCCAGCCAGTTCGGCGCTCAGCAGGCTGAAGACCGTGTCTTCGCTGAATGAGCTGTAAACCTTGGGCTTTTCAGGTGCCGGAGTGCTGTCTTCGGCCGGCGACGTACTGTCCGACGATACGGGTGCCAAGGCCTGGCAGCCGCTGAGGAAGACAAAAGCGAGGAGCAACGCGGAGGATCTATTCATATAGGAAGAGGACGACTAACCTGCGGTCGGATCATCATGACACAAGCCTTGGGTCAAACATAACCGGCCTGCCATTTTCGCATGCGCACGCCTGTAAACGAGAATGTCTCGCAGTACGGACAGATGCCCGCCATGGCAATAGATATCGAATAGTTGTTCTGATTCCGTCGAAGTAGGACAATTGCCGGCTTCACGTCACCATCAGCGACTTTGAATGGCCTTCCTTGCACTCGGTATTAACCATAAGACTGCTTCAGTAGACGTCCGCGAGCGCGTGGCCTTTACCCCTGAGCAGCTGGTGGAGGCCTTGCAGCAGCTCTGCCGACTCACCGACAGCCGCGAAGCTGCGATCCTCTCCACCTGCAATCGCAGTGAGCTCTATATAGAACAGGATCACCTGTCGGCGGATATCGTCCTGCGCTGGCTGGCCGAATACCATCATTTGAGCCTCGAGGAACTGCGCGCGAGCGCCTATGTGCACGAAGATGATGCGGCAGTTCGTCACATGATGCGGGTGGCCTCCGGGCTCGATTCGCTGGTGTTGGGCGAACCGCAGATTCTCGGCCAGATGAAATCGGCCTACGCCGTGGCTCGGGAGGCCGGCACCATCGGCCCGTTGCTCGGACGCCTGTTCCAGGCCACGTTCAATGCCGCCAAACAGGTGCGCACCGACACCGCCATCGGTGAAAACCCGGTGTCCGTGGCGTTCGCCGCGGTCAGCCTGGCGAAACAGATTTTCAGCGACTTGCAACGCAGTCAGGCCTTGCTGATCGGCGCTGGCGAGACCATCACCCTGGTCGCCCGCCATCTGCATGACCTCGGCGTAAAGCGAATCGTGGTCGCCAATCGCACGCTGGAGCGGGCGAGCCTGCTGGCCGAGCAGTTCGGTGCCCATGCGGTGTTGCTGTCGGACATCCCCGCGGAACTGGTGCGCAGCGACATCGTCATCAGTTCCACCGCCAGCCAATTGCCGATCCTCGGCAAGGGCGCCGTGGAAAGTGCCCTGAAACTGCGCAAGCACAAACCCATTTTCATGGTGGATATCGCCGTTCCGCGGGATATCGAACCAGAAGTCGGCGAGTTGGACGACGTTTACCTGTATAGCGTCGACGATCTGCATGAGGTGGTCGCCGAGAACCTCAAGAGCCGGCAAGGCGCTGCGCAAGCGGCTGAAGAGATGGTGTCGGTCGGTGCCGAAGATTTCATGGTCCGCCTGCGCGAATTGGCGGCGGTGGACGTGCTCAAGGCCTATCGTCAACAAAGCGAACGCTTGCGCGACGAAGAATTGCAAAAAGCCCAGCGTCTGCTGGCCAACGGTGCCAGTGCCGAAGATGTGCTGCTGCAACTGGCCCGTGGCCTGACCAACAAATTGATGCACGCACCCAGCGTGCAGTTGAAAAAGCTCTCTGCCGAAGGTCGCCTCGATGCGCTGGCGATGGCCCAGGAACTCTTTGCCCTCGGTGAGGGCTCATCGGAAAGCTTTTCGGATAAGAAACCGCAATGAAAGCGTCACTGCTCAATAAGCTGGACATCCTCCAGGACCGTTTCGAGGAATTGACCGCCTTGCTTGGCGATGGCGAGGTCATTTCCGATCAGAACAAATTCCGCACCTATTCCAAGGAATACGCGGAAGTCGAGCCGATCGTCGAGACCTATAAACAGTTGCTCAAAGTGCAGGGCGACCTGGAAGGCGCACAGGCATTACTCAAGGACAGCGACCCGGACATGCGCGAAATGGCCGTGGAAGAAGTCCGCGAAGCCAAGGAGCGCCTGGTCGAACTGGAAGCCAGCCTGCAACGCATGCTGCTGCCCAAGGACCCGAATGACGGGCGTAACGTGTTTCTGGAAATCCGGGCGGGTACGGGCGGTGACGAGGCGGCGATTTTCTCCGGCGACCTGTTCCGCATGTATTCGCGTTACGCCGAGCGTCGCGGCTGGCGGGTGGAAATCCTCTCCGAGAACGAGGGTGAGCACGGCGGCTATAAAGAAGTCATTGCGCGCGTGGAAGGCGACAACGTCTACGGCAAGCTGAAATTCGAGTCCGGTGCGCACCGCGTGCAGCGGGTTCCGGCCACCGAATCCCAAGGGCGCATCCATACCTCGGCCTGCACAGTGGCCGTATTGCCCGAGCCGGATGAGCAGGAAGCGATCGAGATCAACCCGGCGGACCTGCGGATCGACACTTATCGTTCCTCCGGTGCCGGCGGTCAGCACGTCAACAAGACCGACTCGGCGATCCGTATCACCCACTTGCCGTCGGGCATCGTGGTCGAGTGCCAGGAAGAACGTTCCCAGCACAAGAACCGTGCGCGGGCGATGTCCTGGCTGTCGGCCAAGCTCAACGATCAGCAGACCAGTGCCGCCGCCAATGCCATTGCCAGCGAACGTAAATTGCTGGTGGGCTCGGGTGATCGCTCCGAACGCATTCGCACCTACAACTTCGCCCAGGGCCGGGTCACCGATCACCGGGTCAACCTGACGCTGTATTCCCTCGACGAAATCCTCGCCGGCGGCGTCGATGCGGTGATCGAGCCGTTGCTGGCCGAGTATCAGGCCGATCAACTGGCGGCGATAGGTGAGTAAATGACGATCATCGCCAGTTTGTTGCGCGCTGCCGATCTGCCCGATTCGCCCACGGCGCGTTTGGATGCCGAATTGTTGCTGGCGGCGGCGTTGGGCAAGTCCCGCAGTTTTCTGCACACCTGGCCGGAGCGCATCGTTCCGAGCGAAGCGGTGCTGACGTTCACTGAATACCTTCAGCGCCGCCGCAGCGGTGAGCCGGTGGCCTACATTCTGGGTCAGCAGGGTTTCTGGAAGCTCGACCTGGAAGTGGCGCCGCACACGCTGATCCCGCGTCCGGACACCGAGCTGTTGGTGGAAGCCGCGCTCGAACTGTTGCCGGCCACACCGTGCACAGTCCTCGACCTTGGCACCGGCAGCGGTGCCATTGCCCTGGCCCTGGCCAGTGAGCGTCCGGTGTGGAAGGTCACTGCCGTCGATCGCGTGCCGGAGGCCGTGGCTCTGGCCGAACGCAATCGCCAGCGTCTGAACCTGAACAACGCCACAGTGTTGAGCAGTCATTGGTTCAGCGCTCTGGAAGGTCAGCGTTTTCAGTTGATCATCAGCAATCCGCCCTACATCGCGGCAGCCGATCCGCACCTGGTGGAAGGCGATGTGCGCTTCGAGCCGGCCAGTGCCCTGGTGGCCGGTGTCGACGGGCTCGACGATCTGCGTTTGATCGTCGCCCAGGCGCCGGAGCATCTGGACGCCGGTGGCTGGCTGATGCTTGAACACGGTTACGACCAGGCCGAGGCGGTGCGTGATTTGCTGCTGACCCGTGGCTTTGAAGAGGTCCACAGCCGCACCGATCTGGGCGGTCATCAACGCATCAGTCTGGGGCGCCTGCCATGCTGAATGATCAGGAATTGCTGCGCTACAGCCGGCAAATTCTGTTGCACCACATCGATATCGACGGCCAGTTGCGCTTGAAAGAAAGCCGCGTGCTGATTGTCGGCCTCGGTGGGTTGGGTGCGCCGGTGGCGTTGTATCTGGCCGCGGCGGGTGTCGGCGAGTTGCATCTGGCGGACTTCGATACAGTCGACCTGACCAACCTGCAGCGCCAGATCATTCATGACACCGACAGTGTCGGCATGAGCAAGGTCGATTCTGCGATCCAGCGTCTGACGGCACTCAATCCCGAGGTTCAACTGGTCGCCCACCGCACGGCGCTGGATGAAGATTCCCTGGCGGCTGCGGTGGCGGGTGTGGACCTGGTTCTCGACTGTTCGGACAATTTCTCCACCCGTGAAGCGGTCAATGCCGCTTGCGTAGCCGCCGCAAAGCCTCTGGTCAGTGGCGCGGCGATTCGCCTTGAAGGGCAGTTGTCGGTGTTCGACCCGCGTCGTCCTGAAAGTCCGTGCTACCACTGTTTATACGGACACGGCAGCGAGGCCGAACTGACCTGCAGCGAGGCCGGGGTGGTCGGTCCGCTGGTGGGCCTGGTCGGCAGCCTGCAAGCCCTTGAAGCGCTGAAGCTGCTGGCGGGTTTCGGCGAGCCGCTGGTGGGGCGCCTGTTGTTGATCGACGCCTTGGGCTCACGCTTTCGTGAATTGCGAGTCAAGCGGGACCCGGGTTGCAGCGTTTGTGGGCCAAAGCATGCGTGAAGCGCCGATTGGCGTGTTCGACTCTGGCGTCGGTGGGCTGTCGGTGCTGGCCGAGATCCAGCGTTTGTTGCCCAACGAGTCACTGCTGTACGTCGCCGATTGCGGCAATATTCCCTACGGCGAGAAAACCCCGGAATTCATCCGGCAGCGTTGTAGCGTCATGGCCGGTTTCTTTCAACGGCAGGGCGCCAAGGCCCTGGTGCTGGCCTGCAACACTGCCACCGTAGCGGGCGTTGCCGACCTGCGACGCGATTATCCGCAATGGCCTATCGTCGGCATGGAGCCGGCGGTCAAGCCGGCCGCTGCCGCGACCCGCAGTGGCGTGGTTGGCGTGCTGGCCACGACGGGTACATTGCAGAGTGCCAAGTTCGCGGCATTGCTCGATCGTTTCGCCACGGATGTGCGCGTGATCACCCAGCCTTGTCCAGGGCTGGTGGAGCTGATTGAAAAGGGTGATCTGCACAGTCCCGCACTGCGTCAGTTGTTGGCCGGTTACGTCGAGCCCCTGCTTGCCGAAGGTGCTGACACCATCATCCTGGGCTGCACCCATTACCCTTTCCTCAAGCCGATGCTCAAGCAGATGATCCCCGATGACATCAGCTTGATTGACACCGGCGCGGCTGTTGCGCGCCAACTTCAGCGTCTGCTGGCCGAGCGCAATTTGCTCGCTCGAGGCCCTGCTCGTGCGGCGCAATTCTGGACCAGTGCCGATCCCCTACACTTCGCAAATATTTTGCCGATACTGTGGAATACCGCTGGCGTTGTGCAAAGCTTCAACGAGTAAGAAGGTTGTGGGGCAAGCGAATAATTGGGGTGAACTTCTGATAAATCGCCGACTTCTATAGCTGTGCGTGTCGAGCAACAAAAAAAACCAAACGTAATCGTTCGGAAAAGGAAGTTTCTAATGAAGCGACTATTCTGCTTGGCCGCGATTGCGGCCGCACTGATGGGGCACAGTTTTACCGCACAAGCGGCAGGTGTGGAATTCGGGATCGGCCAGACCAGCGACTCGACCATGACTTATCGATTGGGGATGCAGTTCGATTGGGACAAGAGTTGGTGGCAGAGCGATGTCGGCCGCCTGACCGGTTACTGGAGTGGCGCCTACACCTACTGGGAAGGCGACAAGAGTGCCAGTAACAACAGTCTTTCGTTCTCGCCAGTGTTCGTTTACGAGTTTGCCGGCCAGAGCGTCAAACCGTACGTGGAACTGGGGGTAGGCGTGGCGTTGTTCTCCAACACCCAGGTCGAAGACAATCACCTGGGCAGCGCCTTCCAGTTTGAGGACCGCTTGGGTTTTGGTCTGCGTTTTGCCGGCGGGCATGAAGTCGGTATTCGGGCCACGCATTATTCCAACGCAGGGATGACCAACCCGAACGACGGCACAGAGAGTTACGCGTTGCACTATACGATGCCGTTGTAACGATCACGGCCTGGACAATTTGTCGTGGCCCTCTGTGGGAGCCAACTGGCCCCCACAGAGCGCACATTCAGCGATACGCCGTGGAAATGCCCTGGCGCTCATCGATGCATTCAGGCGCTCCCATCTCGAATTCCCGGCAGATCAGCGGGCGCTTTTCGTAGATGGTGCACATCATCGTGTTGCGATCCAGCGCGGCGCACCAGCCGTCGTCCAGGCGCAGCATGACTTCCCCACCCCAGTCATCGGTATCGATAAACCGCTCGGGCACACCTGTGTCGGTGATCAGCATGACTTCGAGCTGGCAGCAGCAGGCTGCACAGGTCGAGCACGTGACGGCCGGTTCGGCGATTTGCGTGTGAGGTATGGTTTTCATGGCGCGCAGTGTAAGTCAGTCGCCCGCCGCTGTGTGAACACTCAGACGGGACGCCTAGTCATCAAGCATCGAAGCGACCCAACAGTGGCGCCGTGATTGCCGAAGGCTTGGCCAGCAGCAGTTGCGCGGTACCAATGGTGCGCTCCATAAAGCCGCCTTCGCAGTAGCACAGGTAAAACTCCCACAGTCGCAGGAAATAGTCGTCGTAACCCAGCTCACTCAAGCGACCCTGGGCGCGGCGAAAATTCTCACGCCACATGCGTAGGGTCCGGGCGTAATGCAGGCCGAAGTCCTCCATGTGCAGCAGGTTCATGTCGGTGTCGCGACTCACGATCTCCAGCATCTTCTGGACACAGGGCAAGGCGCCGCCGGGGAAGATGTAGCGTTGAATGAAATCGACGCTGTTCTTGGCCTGTTCATAGCGCTGCTCGCGGATGGTGATGGCTTGCAACAGCATCAGACCGTTGCTCTTGAGCAGCTGAGCGCACTGCTTGAAGTAGGTCGGCAGGAAGCGATGGCCGACAGCCTCGATCATCTCGATCGACACCAGTTTGTCGTATTGGCCGGTGAGGTCGCGGTAGTCCTTGAGCAGCAACGTGACCTGATCTTGCAGTCCGAGGGCATCGATACGTTGTGCGGTGAAGGCATATTGCTCTTTGGACAAGGTGGTGGTGGTGACTTTGCAGCCGTAGTGTTGGGCCGCGTACAGCGCCATGCTGCCCCAGCCGGTGCCGATCTCCAGCAAGTGATCCGTTGGTTTGAGGGCAAGCTTCTGGCAAATCCGCTGCAGTTTGTTCAACTGCGCCTGTTCAAGGCTGTCTTCATCGGTCAAAAACTGCGCCGCCGAATACATCATTGTCGGGTCGAGAAACTGCTCAAACAGGTCATTACCCAGGTCGTAATGGGCGGCGATGTTTTTCTGCGAGCCCTTGCGTGTGTTTCGATTAAGCCAGTGCAGGCCCTGAATCAGCGGCCGACCAAGTTTCGCCAGGCCACCTTCGAGGCCATCGAGCACTTCAAGATTGCTGACGAACACCCGCACCACCGAGGTCAGGTCCGGCGAACTCCAGTAGCCATGGATAAACGCTTCGCCCGCGCCAATCGAACCGTTGCTCGCCACCATTCCCCAGGCCGCGGCATCGAGGATATGGATCTCCCCCAGCAATTCATGGCTGGAACTGCCGAACACATGGCGTACGCCGTCTTCGATCAGCACCAACTGTCCGTGTTTGAGTTGCGTCAATTGCCGAAGCACGCCGCGACGCAGCAGCGATCCGGTCAGGCCCTGGGTGTTTAACAAGTTAGCTTTGGCCGAGAAGCTAGAGGCTTTCATGGTGGCGATCCTTGGGCAGGGTGGTGGCGATCTGAACGTTGCCGTCGGCCTTCTGATGAGCAAACAACGGTACGCGCTTGAGCAACAGGCGCAGGGCTTGCCAATAGATGGCCAGGGCAGTTTTCGCGGTCATCCATGGAAAGCGCCGCAAGTAACGGTGCAGGCTGGCGCGATCGAGGGGTTCGCGTTCGAGCGTGAGCGTGGCGTCGAACAGTTTTTCTTCGCCCTGCCAGTCGGCCAAGTGCACGCCAATGCGTTTGGCCACCGGACTGAAGCTCATGCGGTACTGGATATCGCGCGGCAGGAAGGGCGATACGTGAAAAGCCTTGGGCACGGCAAAGTGTTGATGGAAATCCGACAGGTCCTGCGGTGCCCTGGCAGGCAACACGTAGTGATAGCGCTCGCGCCAAGGCGTGTTACTGACTTCGCAGACGATTGCCGCCAGTTGCCCATCGGCTTCATGGCAATAGAAAAAACTCACCGGATTGAACGACAAGCCCCAACTGCGCGGTTGGGTCAGCAGGCAGATCGAGCCTTGCGGCACATGGCCAATGGCTTCGCTGACCAGTTGGCGTACGGCGTCGATCAGGCGCATGCCGTTCCCGGTGTACGCCTTGAGGTAATCGCGTTCACGAAATGAAAACGGCGCAAAGCGGCTGACCCCCGCCAATCCTGACAGGCCGAGCACCGCATCCTGTTCATCGAGGTCCAGGTACAGCAGGCCGATCCGATAGCGGAAGGCGTGGTGCCGAGGGGCAAAGCGCCGATGGGCGATCCAGCCGCTGTAAAGGGCGCTGTTCACAGGTGTTCTCCAAAGGCGCGGGCCACATGCAGGGCGCTGACCACGCCGTCTTCATGGAAACCGTTGGCCCAGTACGCGCCGCAGTACCAGGTGTGCTGCTGCCCGTCCAATTCTCCCCGGCGCGCCTGTGCCGCCACCGCCGCCAGGCTGTATTGCGGGTGGGCGTAGGTGTATTTGGCGAGCACTTTGAACGGGTTGATGGCGGCGCTCTGGTTGAGGCTGACGCAGAACGTCGTGTCGCTCTGGATGCCTTGCAGGATATTCATGTCATAGGTGACGGCGGCAGGTGTATGGCCAGGGCCGCCGAGACGAAAGTTCCAGCTGGCCCAGGCGAGTTTTCGCTGTGGAAGCAGGCGCGAGTCCGTGTGCAACACCACCTCATTGTCGGCGTAGGGCAGGGCGCCGAGGATCGATTGTTCGGCTTCGCTGGGCGCTGCCAGCAGGTGCAAGGCCTGATCGCTGTGGCAGGCGAACACCACCTTGTCAAAGCGCTCGCTCCCGGCGTGACTGTGGATAACGACACCATCCGCATCGCGTTCGACCCGTGTCACTGGGCAGTTGAGGCGGATTTTCTCGCGGAAACTGGCGGTCAATGGCGCGATGTAGGCGCTTGAACCGCCTTCGATGACCTGCCATTGCGGGCGATTGCTCACGGACAGCAAGCCGTGATTCTTGAAAAACCTGACGAACGATTGCAGCGGGAAGGCCAGCATGTCAGCCATGGGCATCGACCAGATCGCCGAGCCCATCGGCACGATGTAGTGCAGGATGAAACGCTCGCCGTAGCCGCCGGCTTTCAAGTAGTCGTCCAGCGTGGTATCGGGCTTGATCCGCTGTTCTTCCAGGTCACGCAGGGCTTGTTTGTTGAAGCGCAGGATGTCCCGCAGCATGCCCCAGAACCCCGGCGACAGCAGGTTGCGGCGCTGGGCGAACAGGCTGTTGAGGTTGTTGCCGTTGTATTCCAGGCCGCTGTCGGGGTCAGTGACCGAGAAGCTCATTTCGGTGGGCTTGAAGCCCACGCCGATCTGGCCCAGCAGACGAATGAAATTCGGATAGGTCCAGTCATTGAAGACGATGAAACCGGTGTCCACGGCATAGCGGTGGCCATCGACGGTCACGTCCACCGTGTGGGTGTGGCCGCCGATCCAGTCGCTGGCCTCGAACAGGGTGATCTCGTGACTGCGATTGAGTAGATACGCACAGGTCAGCCCCGAGATACCGCTGCCGATAATGGCAATGTTCACGGCTCGTCCTTGATCGGTGGATGGCTGCGAACCATGCGTTTGCCGATCGCCAACTTCACTCGGCCGGGCAACTTCGACAAGGGCCAGAGGGCGGCCATGAACAACCCTGGAAACGCGATTTCCAGCGGTCGATCCTTGAGTTTGGCGAAGATGTGCCGCGCGGCTTTATCCGCCGGCCAGCTGAGGGGCATGGGAAAATCGTTTTTTGCGGTCAGGGGGGTGTCGACGAATCCGGGGCTGACCACGGTGACTGCGATGCCTTCCGGTGCCAGATCGATACGCAGCGATTCGAACAAATAACGCATCCCGGCCTTTGAGGCGCCGTAGGCTTCGGCCCGGGGCAACGGCAGGTAGGTCACGGAACTGGCCACGCCCACCAGGTGCGGCGCAGTGCCTGCCCGCAATAGTGGCAGCGCGGCTTCGATGCAATAGCTGCTGGCAAGCAGGTTGGTGCGCACCACATGTTCGATGATCGAGGCATCGAACTGCCGGGCATCCACGTACTCGCAGGTGCCGGCGTTGAGGATCACCGTATCCAGCGAGCCCCAGTCCTTGGCAATCTGTTCGCCGATTTCACGCACGGTCTGGCTGTTGGTCAGGTCTCCCGCCACCACCAGCACTTGTCCCGGATAACGTTGGGACAAGACTTTCAACGGTGCCACCGAGCGTGAGCTGACCGCCAGGTGGGCGCCGGTCTTGAGGATTTCTTCGGCCAACGCGGCGCCAATACCGCTGCTGGCGCCGGTCAGCCAGTATCTTCGTGGAGGTGTAATGCTCATCCCATTCTCCTTTTCAGCCAGGCAATCGCCCGGCCCAATACCGGTAGATGTTCATAAAGCAGTGCCCCGGCATCGAAGTAATCCCGGTGGCAATAAACCTTGTCGCGCCAGCGCAGGTGCGAACAACCGTCGACCCGGATCAGCCGGCCGCCCGCCAGGCGCGGATGGCGGTAACTCATGACCCAGCGTAAATAGCCTTCGCCTTCAGCGATCTGGTCGAAACCATGAAAGTCGAAGCGCAGCTCGTTGACGTTGGCGTAAAGCTCGGCGAAGTAGCCGCGCAGTTGCCCGAGACCCTGCACTTCGTGCAGCGGATCGGTGAAGCGCACGTCGTCGGTGTACAACTCGCCGAGGCGTTGCAGATTGTCTTTATCCAATTGCGCAAACCGCTGGGCGAACTGGCGCAGGAAGCTACTCATCCTGACCTCCGGCGTTCTGGCGCGACGGCAGGTTCTTGAATGCCGCCAGTGCGCGAGCACGGGACGCGCTCAGGTCGACGATCGGGGACGGATAATCCGCCACGCCGAACAAGCCGCCGAGTTTCGCCGGGTTGTGCACTTCCTTTTTGTTCAGCCCGGCCAGTTCCGGCAACCAGTGCTTGATGAACACGCCTTCGGCGTCGAATTTTTCCGACTGGCTCAGCGGGTTGAAAATCCGGAAGTAGGGCGCCGAATCGGTGCCGGTCGATGAACTCCATTGCCAGCCGCCGTTGTTCGCGGCCAGGTCACCATCGATCAGGTGACGCATGAAAAAGCGTTCGCCCTCGCGCCAGTCGATCAACAGGTTCTTGGTCAGGAACATCGCCACCACCATGCGCAGGCGGTTGTGCATCCATCCGGTTTCCAGCAATTGGCGCATGGCCGCGTCGATGATGGGTACGCCGGTACGCGCTTCTTGCCAGGCCGCCAGTTCTTCTGGAGCGTCGCGCCAGGCCAGGGCTTCGGTTTCCGGGCGGAAGGCGCGGTGACGGGAGACCCGTGGGTAGCCCACCAGAATGTGTTTGTAGAACTCGCGCCACAGCAGCTCATTGATCCAGGTGACAGCGCCGACCTTGCCGCTTTCGAATTCGCCCTGATTGCTTTGCAGCGCCGCGTGCAAGCACTGGCGAGGGGAAATCACCCCGGCGGCGAGGTACGCCGAGAGTTGGCTGGTGCCGGGTTTTGCCGGGAAGTCACGCTCGCTCTGGTAGTAGTCGATCTGGGCATCGGCGAAGGTGTCGAGGCGGCGGCGGGCTTCGATTTCACCGGCCGGCCACAGTGCGCGCAGGCGTTCGCCGGGTGTATCGAAACCCTGGATCTGTGCCGGGATCGCGTCGCTGATGATGTTCAGCGGCGCTTGGGCCATTGGTGCGCTGACCAGGCGGGGCAATGATTGATGCAGGCGTTCGTAGCACACCTTGCGGAATTGGCTGAAGACCTGGAAGTAGCTGCCCGTCTTGGTCAGTACGCTGCCTGGCTTGAACAGCAGTTGATCCAGGTAACGGCGGGCGTCGATGCCTTGGGCCTTGAGCCGATCGGCCACCGCGGCATCGCGGCGGGTTTCATGCAGGCCGTACTCTTCGTTGAAGTGCACGGCGTCGACGTTCAACTGCCGGCACAGGTCCAGCAGCACCTGGGGTGCATCGTCCCAGCGCGGGGCGTTGCGGATCAGCAGTGGAATGTTCAGTTCGCCCAAAGCCTGGCTCAGCGTCTTCAGGTTACGTAACCAGAAGTCGACTTTGCACGGCGCGTCATCGTGTTCCAGCCATTGCTCCGGGCTCGGCAGATACACCGCCACGCAGGGGCCAGCGGCAGCGGCGGCCGAAAGTGCGGTGTTGTCGTTCACGCGCAAGTCACTGCGCAACCAGATCAATTGCATGGGAGTGCCCGCATTAAATAAGCCCGCGCTGAACCAGTACTTGATGAGCTGCCAAAGGATCTTCAGCCACGTACAGATCAGCGATCTCTGATGTTTTTACGGACAACTCGGCGTGGTGGATGCATACCGTTGGTCCGGCGATTATTTTTGGGCAACTGACGCCATTGAAAAGTTTCGGCAACTGCGAAGGGTTTATGGCTTTGCTGGAATACAGCAGGACGCCACGGGGTTGCAGATGATCGACCGCCAGCGCCAGTTCGCCGGCGGGTAGGGGCCAGTCGAACACTTCCACCGGGCAATCGGCACTGCTGATCAGCCACGCGGTCAGCCACAGGTGAGGTTCCAGGGGCAGGTCAGAGTGGTTGATCAACATCAACGGCGCGGTGTGTAGCTGACGATTGTTATGGTAGATGCGCGCGCCGAATTTGCTGCGCAGCCAGGAATAAACAAACACTCGCTCCATTTGCGCACCGAACTGGCCTTGCCAGCGTTGCTCCAGCTCGGTGAGCAATGGCATCAGCAGTTGCTCGCACAAGGTCCGCGGTGGATACAGGGCCATGACCTGGTTGACGGTGTCATCCAGTGTGCGCTCGGACAACGTCGCAACGGCTTGCAACAAGGTCTGGCGAAGACGCTGCCAATCGTTCTCCGCGGACTCGCTGAAGTCTTGCGGGGTGTCGAGCAATTGCTTGACCTGGCTGACGGCTACGCCGCGATTGAGCCAGGTGAGGATGGTCAGGATGCGTTGCACATGTTCGGTCGAGAACAGTCGATGCCCCTTGGGCGTGCGTTGCGGCACGATCAGGCCATAGCGTCGCTCCCAGGCGCGCAAGGTGATGGCGTTGACCCCGGTTTGCCGGGCCACTTCGCGGATCGGCAGCCAGCCCTCATCCAGGGCTTTCTTGAAATCGGCGCCAAGGTCTTCGCTGGCGCTACTGTCGAGTGGGGCTTTCATCAGATGGCGTTTCGCAGGCTGAGGTTTTCCGGGTGCGGTTGCAGGTAAACCTGCTGCGCGATGTACGGGTCCGGGTGCTGGCGAAAGTAGTGCTTGAGCAGCGTCAGCGGCACCACCAATGGCACGATGCCGTGGCGGTACTGGCCAATGACGTGTTGCACTTCCTGTTTATCCTCAGCGCTGATTGCCTGTTTCAAGTAACCGCTGATGTGATGCAGAACGTTGGTGTGGGTGCGGCGGGTCGCGCATTTTTTCAGGGCCGCCATCAACTCGCTGAAATAGCGCGGGCCAAGCACCTTCGGGTCGGTGCGGCCCATGCTGCCCAGCAGATTGCCCAGGGTTTTGTATTGCACCGGGTTGTGGGCCATCAGCAGGTATTTGTAGCGCGAGTGGAAGTCTGTGAGACCGCGTCGAGTCAGGCCTTCTTTCAGCAATTGCTGCCATTCGCTGTAGGCGAATACACGGGTGAGAAAGTTTTCGCGCAGCACCGGGTCGTTGAGTCGGCCGTCTTCTTCCACCGGCAAATCCGGATGCAAAGCGCAAAATGCCTGGGCATAGATGCCTTGGCCGCCACCGTCCTGCGGTGCGCCATTGGCGCGGTAGACCTTGACCCGCTCCAGTCCGCAGGACGGCGATTTCTGCATAAAAATGTAGCCACAGATATCGCTCAGCTCTGCTGCCATCGTCCGGCCGTAATCGGCCAGCGGTCGGGTGACATTGATCTCGCGGTTGATCGTGCCGACGGCTTCGGGTTGATTCGGATCACCCACCAGCCGGATCGGCTCCCGGGGAATGCCCAGGCCAATCGCGACTTCCGGGCAGACCGGCACGAAATCGAAGTAGTCGGTGAGGACACGGCTGCACAGTCGCGATTCCTTGTGCCCGCCGTTGTAGCGCACTTCTGCGCCCATCAGGCAGGCGCTGATGGCGATTTTTGGTTTGGCAGGAGATGGGAGCATTGGAGCACCTCAAAATCAAAACCTATACAGACGTCACGATCTGTACAACATAGGTTCATCATAGATTCAAAGGTGTACAAGTCAAACAATTTGCACAAGTTTTTCCGAGGAGTGCCTACAGCCAGCCGAACTTCCAGTGATCCTTATCGCAAAGGGCCTGCCACTTGAGCTGTTCGCTGCGTTTGGTCAACACCGCTTGCAACTCGACCTCCAGCACCTCCCCTTCGTCGTTGCGGATCAGCTCGGTCACCAGAAAGTGTTTCTCGCGGTTTTGCGGATGGGCTGCTGTCCATTTCGACAGCAGCAACTTGTTTGGGTTGATGCGGTTCACTGGAGGTGCTCATGCAAGCGGCGGGCGGCTTCCTGACCGCTGAGCCAGGCGCCTTCCACGCGTCCGGACAGGCACCAGTCGCCACACGCATACAGGCCCAGGTCGGCATCGGCCAGGGTGCCCCATTCATGGCTGCTCGCGGGACGGGCATAGAGCCAGCGGTGGGCGAGGCTGAAGCTCGGGGCGGGCATGGCACTGTGCAGCAGCTCGGCGAAGGCGCCGTGCAGTTGTTCGATCACGGCTTCTTTCGGCAGGTCGATGTGTTGGCGACTCCAGGCGCTGGTGGCATGCAACACCCAGGTATCGAGGGTGTTGTCGCGGCCCGGTTTACTGCGGTTGCGTGCCAGCCAGTCCAGCGGACTGTCCTGCACGAAACAGCCTTCCATGGGGGTGTCCAGAGGGGTTTCGAACGCCAGTGCGACCGCCCAGGTAGGGTCCATTTTGACCCCGGCGGCGGCACCGGCAAGCTTCGGCGCGGAGGCCAGCAACGCGGTTGCCTGAGGCGCCGGCGTGGCGATCACCACATGGCTGAAGGGGCCATGGGTGAAGCCTTCGGCGTCTTGCAGGTGCCAGTGTTCTTCGCCGCGATAGACCTCGGTGATGCGACAGGCGAAATGCACTTCCAGGTCGCCGAGCAAAGCGCGGGTTATGGCGCTCATGCGCGGCGTACCGACCCAACGGGTCTGTTCGTCCGGGGACAGGTTGAGCTGGCCGCCATGAAAGGTGTACAGCTGCGGCGTCCATTCGGCGACCCAGCCGTTGGCTTGCCAGCGCTGCACTTCGGTGACGAAGCGGCGATCGCGAGCGGTGAAATATTGTGCGCCCATGTCCAGGGCGCCCGCGTCGCTACGCTTGCTCGACATGCGTCCGCCACTGCCGCGGCTTTTATCGAAAAGTTGAACGACATGCCCTGCATCCGTCAGGGCTTGTGCGGCGGATAATCCGGCAATGCCGGTGCCGATGATCGCGATAGGTACAGTCATAAGGGCCTCGTTTACCTTTCTGTACAGACTACGCCGGGGTTTAAACCTGTACAATATTGTTTTTTGGTATAACTTTTAGCGTTCTCGTTCTGACAGCTTGGCCTATTGTTAAACACAGAGCCTGCCCGATACCAAAAGATCCCTTGCTTATAAAAATAGACTAGTGATCAGGGTAAAACGCCACGTGAGGAAGATGTCATGCACATATTGCTGACCGGCGGTACTGGTTTGATAGGACGTCAGCTCTGCCGACACTGGTCGAGTCAGGGGCATCGCCTGACAGTCTGGAGCCGGACGCCTGAAAAAGTCGCGAAAATCTGTGGCGATCAAGTGCGTGGAATCGCGCGGCTCGAAGACCTGGGCGCCGCCCCCGTCGATGCTGTGGTGAACCTCGCCGGCGCACCGATCGCGGACCGTCCATGGACTCACAAACGCAAAGCCTTGTTGTGGAGCAGCCGTATCACCCTGACTGAAACCTTGCTGACCTGGCTTGAAGGCCGTGAGCACAAGCCACAGGTATTGATTTCCGGGTCGGCGGTCGGTTGGTACGGTGATGGTGGCGAGCGCGAGCTGACCGAGGAATCGCCACCGGTCAACGAAGATTTCGCCAGTCAGTTGTGCATCGCCTGGGAGGAAACCGCGCAGCGCGCCGAGGCTTTGGGGATTCGTGTGATCCTGATACGCACCGGGCTGGTGTTGTCGGCCGAAGGCGGCTTTTTGTCGCGGCTGTTGTTGCCATTCAAATCAGGGTTGGGCGGCCCGATTGGCAATGGTCGCCAGTGGATGCCATGGATCCATATCAACGACCAAATCGCCCTGATTGATTTTCTTCTGCATCGCAATGAAGCCAGCGGTCCATATAATGCCTGCGCACCGAAGCCGGTGCGCAATCGCGAATTTGCCAAAACGTTGGGCAGCGTCCTCCACCGCCCGGCGTTCATGCCGTTGCCGGCCTTTGTATTGAAGATCGGCCTGGGCGAGTTGTCATTGTTACTGCTGGGCGGTCAGCGAGCCACTCCGGTTCGTTTGCTACAGGCGGGTTTCACTTTCCAGTTCACTGATTTGCGCGCGGCCCTGGACGATCTGTCCGGCCGCCTCTGAAATAGGATGTTGCATGACGGATCACGCATTGCTTCTGGTCAACCTGGGCTCGCCAGCCTCCACCTCGGTGGCGGATGTACGCAGCTACCTCAATCAGTTTTTGATGGACCCGTATGTGATCGACCTGCCATGGCCGGTTCGGCGCTTGTTGGTGTCGCTGATCCTGATCAAGCGCCCCGAGCAATCGGCCCATGCCTATGCCTCGATCTGGTGGGAGGAGGGCTCGCCACTGGTGGTGTTCAGCCGTCGCCTGCAACAGGCCGTGACTGCCCACTGGAAGCATGGCCCGGTGGAGCTGGCGATGCGTTATGGCGAACCGTCCATTGAGTCGTCGCTGCTGCGTCTGGTGGCGGCGGGAATCAAGCGAATCACCCTGGCGCCGCTTTATCCACAGTTCGCCGACAGCACCACCACCACTGTGATTGAAGAAGCCAGGCGGGTGGTGCGCGAGAAGAAACTCGACGTGCAACTGTCGGTGCTCCAGCCGTTTTACGATCAGCCGGAATACCTCGACGCCCTGGTGGCCAGCGCCAAACCTTATCTGCAACAGGACTACGATCACCTGTTGTTGAGCTTTCACGGATTGCCTGAGCGCCACCTGACCAAGCTCGATCCGACCGGCCAGCATTGCTTCAAGAATGACGATTGCTGCAGGAATGCTTCGCCGGCCTCCCTGACGACCTGTTACCGCGCCCAATGCCTGCGCAGCGCGGCTGAATTTGCCAAGCGCATGGGCTTGCCGGACGGCAAGTGGTCGGTGTCATTTCAATCGCGACTGGGCCGTGCGAAATGGATTGAACCCTACACCGAAGCGCGCCTCGACGAACTGGCCAAGAGTGGCGTGAAAAAGGTGCTGGTGATGTGCCCGGCGTTCGTCGCTGACTGCATCGAGACACTGGAGGAGATCGGTGATCGCGGACGGGAGCAATTCCTCGAAGCGGGCGGCGAGGAGTTGGTGCTGGTGCCGTGCCTCAACGATGACCCGCAGTGGGCGCGGGCGTTGAGTACGTTGTGCGAGCGAGCGCCGTTGGCGCTGTAGGAATACAACCTGTGGCGAGGGAGCGAGCGCCCTCGCCACAGGGGATCATCTGTTACAGCAGCGGCTCATCCGCCTTCTTGTGCTTCCAGCTGTCATTGCCCGGCAGAATCAGGTTCAGCGCAATCGCCACCACCGCGCACAGCGCGATGCCTTTGAGGCCGAAGTCATCGGGGCCAGTGCCGGTGCCGACCAGTACGCCGCCAATCCCGAACACCAGGGTCACCGACACGATCACCAGGTTGCGTGCTTCGCCCAGGTCGATCTTGTGGCGAATCAGCGTGTTCATGCCCACGGCCGCGATCGAGCCGAACAACAGGCAGAGAATCCCGCCCATCACCGGCACCGGAATGCTTTGCAGCAGTGCGCCGAACTTGCCGATGAACGCCAGGCTGATGGCGAAGATTGCCGCCCAGGTCATGATTTTCGGGTTGTAGTTCTTGGTCAGCATCACGGCGCCGGTGACTTCGGCGTAGGTGGTGTTCGGCGGACCGCCGAACAGGCCGGCAGCAGTGGTGGCAATGCCATCGCCGAGCAGGGTGCGGTGCAGGCCGGGTTTTTTCAGGTAATCGCGACCGGTCACGCTACCCACGGCAATCACACCGCCAATGTGCTCGATGGCCGGAGCCAGGGCCACCGGAACGATGAACAGGATCGCCTGCCAGTTGAATTCCGGCGCAGTGAAGTGCGGGATGGCGAACCAGGGTGCGGCGGCAATTTTCGCGGTATCGACCACGCCAAAGTAGAACGCCATGGCAAACCCCACCAGCACGCCGGAAATGATCGGCACCAGGCGGAAAATGCCTTTGCCGAACACCGCGACGATCAGCGTGGTCAGCAACGCTGGCATCGAGATCATCATCGCCGTCTGGTAATGAATCAGCTCAGTGCCGTCACCGGCCTTGCCCATCGCCATGTTGGCGGCAATCGGCGCCATGGCCAGGCCAATGGAGATGATCACCGGGCCGATGACCACGGGCGGCAGCAAACGGTCGATGAAACCGGTGCCTTTGATCTTCACGGCCAGGCCGAGGAAGGTGTAGACGAAACCGGCTGCCATCACGCCGCCCATGGTCGCGGCCAGGCCGAACTGGCCTTTGGCGAGGATGATCGGGGTGATGAAGGCAAAGCTCGAGGCCAGGAACACCGGCACCTGACGCCCGGTGACGATCTGGAACAGAATCGTCCCCAGGCCGGCGGTAAACAGCGCCACGTTCGGGTCCAGGCCGGTGATCAGCGGCATCAGCACCAAGGCGCCGAAGGCCACGAACAGCATCTGTGCGCCGGACAGTACCGTGCGCCAGAGCGGATCGTTGAACTCATCCTGCATGGTCAAGCGTCCTTCTGCTTGGTGCCGAAGATCTTGTCACCGGCATCGCCCAGGCCCGGGATGATATAACCGTGCTCGTTCAATTTTTCATCGATGGAAGCGGTGTAGATGGTCACGTCCGGGTGAGCTTTCTCGACCACGGCGATGCCTTCCGGCGCGGCCACCAGCACCATGGCGCGGATGTCCTTGCAGCCCGCTTTCTTCAGCAGGTCGATGGTGGCGACCATCGAGCCGCCGGTGGCGAGCATCGGGTCGATGATCATCGCGAGCCGTTCGTCGATTTCAGGTACGAGTTTTTCCAGATAGGTGTGGGCTTCGAGGGTTTCCTCGTTGCGGGCCACGCCCACGGCGCTGACTTTGGCGCCCGGGATCAGGCTCAGCACGCCTTCGAGCATGCCGATGCCGGCGCGCAGGATCGGTACTACAGTGATTTTCTTGCCGGCGATTTTCTCGACCGACACAGTGCCGCACCAACCTTCGATATCGTAGGTTTCCAGCGGCAGGTCTTTGGTGGCTTCATAGGTCAGCAGGGCGCCGACTTCCTGAGCGAGCTCACGGAAATTCTTGGTGCTGATGTCTGCGCGGCGCATCAGGCCAAGTTTATGACGGATCAGCGGATGGCGGATCTCGAGGATGGGCATGGGAAAGGCTCCGGCGGCGGGCAAAAAAACCGGCCTAGATTAATCTATCCGAGGGTGTTGTCCTATAGACATTCAGTACGTTAGTCCACAAACGCTTGATCTGGCCTCGCTTGATGCGTACCTTTGCCCGCTTTTCCCGAATCCGTCACCCCCTGGAGAGCACCATGTCCGCTGATCTCGAGCATATCCGTCAAATCATGCGAGAGGCTGACTGCCTGTACACCGAAGCTGAAGTCGAGGCGGCCATCGCTCGCGTCGGTGCGCACATCAACGAACAACTGGCGGACAGCAATCCGGTGGTGTTCTGTGTGATGAACGGCGGGCTGATTTTCGCCGGCAAACTGCTGACCCATCTGCATTTCCCGCTGGAAGCCTCCTACCTGCACGCCACCCGCTATCGCAACGAAACCAGCGGCGGCGACCTGTTCTGGAAGGCCAAGCCGGAAGTGTCGTTCATCGACCGCGACGTGCTGATCATCGATGACATCCTCGACGAAGGTCACACCCTGGGCGCGATCATCGACTTCTGCAAACACGCCGGCGCGCGCAAAGTGCACACCGCCGTGCTGATCGACAAGGACCATGACCGCAAGGCGCGTCCGGATCTCAAGGCCGATTTCGTGGGGCTGCCATGCATCGACCGTTACATCTTCGGCTACGGCATGGACTACAAAGGCTACTGGCGCAACGCCAACGGGATTTTTGCCGTTAAAGGTATGTAAGACCATGACCAACGCGAGCTTTCTTGATCAAACGCTGTTCGCTGAACTGGCCGAGAAAGCCGCGGCTAATCCTCGCGGGCGTCAACATCACAATTTCCACCAGATGGAAGAGGCTTGTCACCGCATGGCGGTGGGTTTGCAGCCCGCCACCTATATCCCGCCTCACCGGCACCTGGGGGGAAACAAGGCTGAAACCTTGCTGGTGCTCAAGGGGAAGCTGGGCTTGTTGATCTTCGACGAATCCGGTGCAGTGCTGAGCAGGTCGGTCCTGCAGGCCGGTGGTGATTGCGTTGGCGTGGACCTGCCAGCTGGCGTGTTCCATGGTCTGGTGGCGCTGGAGGCCGACAGCCTGATGTTCGAATGCAAGGCCGGTCCTTACCGTCCGGTGGGTGAGGGCGAGCAGGCCCACTGGGCACCGCGTGAAGGTGAACCGGGTGTCGCGGAGTATCACGCCTGGATGCGCGCGCAGTTCGACTGAACCATGACCTGCAGGAGCGAGCCTGCAAGAGATGTGTTCACCCCTCCAGTCCTGTTAGCTCATGCTAGAGTGCTCAGCCCCGATTCCGGAGCCTGTCATGAGCCGTTCGATCCGCTGCTGCGCCGCCCTGTTGCTGACCCTCAGCCTTCCCCTGGCCGCTGCCCCGGCGCCGATGCATGCGCAGTTCCTGCCACCGGATGACCTGACCCTGCGCGATGCCGCGCCTGAGCAGCAGCAACTGATGCAGGTCACCGACTATTCAGTGGTGGTTGGTGCGCAACGCCAGTCCAACCAGCAACCGATTCCGGTCACCTCGCCGCTGTCGATCCGCCTCAAGGGCAAATCCTTGAACAAGGGCGCCACGATCAATCAGGTGCTGGTCAACTTCGACGGCGAAAGCAAAAGCCTGAAAAAACCGGCCTACGACGACAAGAGCAAGACCCTGACGCTCTATTACCCCCTGGCTCATTACCGGGTGGTGATGGACTTGCTGCGCAATGACACGGTGTATTGCCAGTTCCTCAGTTATGCCAATGGCCATATCTGGGCCGATCTTCACACTGGCAGTGTTCGTCCGCGTTGAGTGCCGGGCCCGCGCAGGGGTAAACTGCCCGCCCCGTGAAATGTCTGCGAGCTGGAGTCGGCAATGCGTAAAGATAAGAAACAAGTGATTGGTGACGAGATCGGCGATGAGCAGATCAAGTTGTTCCTCGATTTCGAACCGGTCGACGCCACTTCGCCTTCGTTGCACAAACTGGTCAAGGCTTATCGTGGCCTGCGTATCGATGATTTCGAGCGTTTTCTGACGTTCTTCGTCGAGGCCGGTCTGGACCTGAACGGCAAGGACGAGCACGGCAATGATTTTGTCGCCCTGATCAAGGATCAGCGCAACGCAGCGGATTACATCGAGCTGATCGAGAAAGCGCGCGGCTGATTTGTAGCGAGGGAGCAAGCTCCGTCGCCACAACGATAGGTTGACCGCCCATAAAAAAACGCCCCGCTCTCAATGAGAACGGGGCGTTTTTTGTGTGGCTCAATCAAGCGTAGCTTTCGGTTTCGCTGCTTGCTTCAACCAGTTCCAGCGCGACGTTGTTCTGCGCGTTGATCTTGCGATACAGCGCCGCGTCGGTTTCCAGGACTTTCTCACGGGCCGGGAAGATTTCTGCCAGTTTGGCAGCCCATTCGCCCTTGGCTTTGCCCGGGAAGCATTTTTCGATCAGCTCGATCATGATCGAAACGGTCACCGAGGCACCCGGCGAAGCGCCGAGCAGCGCGGCCAGGGAACCGTCCTTGGCGGCGACCAGTTCGGTGCCGAATTGCAGGACGCCACCTTTCTTCGGGTCTTTCTTGATGATCTGTACCCGTTGGCCAGCCACTTCCAGGCGCCAGTCTTCGGCTTTCGCCTCCGGGTAGAAGCGGCGCAGGGATTCCAGACGCTGTTCCATCGATTGCATCACTTCGCTGACCAGGTACTTGGTCAGGTCCATGTTGTTTTTCGCCACGGCGAGCATCGGGCCGATGTTGCCGGCGCGAACCGACATCGGCAGGTCCATGAAGGAACCGTGCTTGAGGAACTTGGTGGTGAAACCGGCATAAGGTCCGAACAGCAGGGACTTCTTGCCATCGACGACCCGGGTGTCCAGGTGCGGTACGGACATCGGTGGCGAACCCACGGCAGCCTGGCTGTAGACCTTGGCCTGGTGATGCTTGACCACTTCCGGGTTGTCGCAACGCAGCCATTGGCCACTGATCGGGAAGCCGCCGAAGCCTTTGCTCTCTTCGATGCCCGAAGCTTGCAGCAGTGGCAACGCCGCGCCGCCAGCACCGAGGAAAACGAATTTGGCATCGACATCACGGGAGCTGCCGCTGTTGACGTCCTTGATGCTGACGGTCCAGCCGCCGTTATTGCGCTTCAGGCCGGTCACACGCTTGCAGTACTTGACCTGGGCATCGGGTGCGCTGGTCAGGTGCTTGAGCAACTGGTTGGTCAGGGCGCCGAAGTTGACGTCGGTGCCATTGATCACGCGGGTGGCGGCGAGGGTTTCGCCAGGGTCGCGGCCAGGCATCATCAATGGCATCCACTCTGCCATTTTAGCCTTGTCTTCGGTGTACTCCATGCTGGAGAAGGCGTGGTGCTTGCTCAGCACCTTGAAGCGTTCCTTGAGGAACGACACGCCACTTTCACCCTGCACGAAGCTCAGGTGTGGAACCGGGCTGATGAATGATTTGCATGAGCCGAACGTGCCTTTCTTGGTCAGGTACGACCAGAATTGCTTCGACACCTCGAACTGGGTGTTGATGTGCACGGCCTTCTTGATGTCGACGGTGCCATCGGCAGCCTGCGGCGTGTAGTTCAACTCGCACAGGCCAGCGTGACCGGTGCCGGCGTTGTTCCAAGGGTTTGAACTTTCCGCAGCACCGGAATCCATCAGCTCGACGACTTCCAGCTTGATCGCGGGGTCGAGCTCTTTGAGCAGTACCGCGAGGGTGGCACTCATGATGCCGGCCCCAACCAGTACTACGTCGACTGCTTCGTTATGCGCCATTTAACGCGTCTCCAAAATCTGCAGCACCAAATTGACGGCATGGCTGCCAGGCGTTCCGGGGCGTGTCAGTGATGCCCCAGGTACTCATGGCCAGGATTGCCATGTCCGAATCTTCGCAATTTTTCGCAACTTCGACGGACGCTACCTGCCGGGCCTATGAGCCATATGAACTCATTTCAGCGCGCGGGAGGCAATTCGACTTATGGTCGATACATCCGTTTGTGCAACCAAATCCGTAGCGGACAGGCTTCAGGCTCCGGTGTTCGAGGAGTACTCGATCCTGTGTCGTTGGGCTGTTGTAGACGCTAATGGTGCATGTTCAGACGCAAAACTATTCATTTGCTCGCCACACTCTTGTGAAGTTGTGAAAACCCGTTTTTTTCACGCTCTTTTGAAGACGTGAACCTCAAAAAAGGGCTGTCCCAGCCTGGCACCGTGCCCGGATGGCTTGCCGCCAGGGAAACCATGGCAGGCAAAACGGGCAAACAGCTCAGTGACCGAGCGTAATGACAGCTCTACAGATTCGCGGTAAGTGGAGGTTTTGCCGAAGAAAACAGCAAGCGCGCCAGCTTCACTCGATCTGTGTGGGCGGCTCTCTGTGGGCGGTGCGGGGGTGCCAATACCTGGGCATTGACGATGCTGCGAGGCCCGATCAGGAGACGTCCTTATAATCGGGGGGAGATTGTATCTAAGAAATGCAGGGAAATGGTCGTGTTTAATGACTTTTATTAGGCGTCTGGTCAGGTCGTTAGCAGATGTTGCACCCGCGAACGGGATTGATGCTGACTGATGCGGGCGCCAGCGGGCAGAGGTCGGTGCAACCAGTTGAGGCGAATTTCTTCGATTTCGACCCAGCCATCGCCCATCGGTTGAAGGCTGCATTGCTTGAATGCCTGGCAATGGCCCTTGCTGTCGAGCAGGGCAAAGCTGCGGTGGCGCGGACGTGGGGTGAACAGCGAAACGAGAAAACGCATGGCGGATTACCTTTTGGGTGGTTACCGACAAAGTTGACAGCCAGTCGTGACACGCAAGTGAATGGCGGATGAAAAATGTGTGACAGGAACCGCGTGGGCGAGGGTGTGTCAGAGATTTCAGTAATCGTTGCATGACCCTAGTTAGCCGCAGTGGCGCACCGCTATACTGCCGGCCTGTTTGTGCCTGATTCTGGAGAGAAGAGCATGTTGCAACGCCTGTTGTTCGGTTTGATCACTGTGACCAGCTTGACGCTGGTCGGCTGCGCCCACAGTCCGCAACAACTGAGCCCGGAACCCAAGCTCACCGCTCAACTGGCGCCGGTAGGCCACGGTCAGCCGGTGGTGGTGCGTGTGGTGGACGGCCGTCCGTCGCCGACCCTGGGCACCCGTGGTGGCCTTTACCCGGAAACCAGCGCGATTACCGTGCAAGGCCAGCAGATCCTGCCGAAGTTGCAGGCTCAAGCCGAAGCCGCCGTGCGCCTGCTGGGCTTCACCCCGACAACCAACGCGATGAATGCGCCACAACTGACCGTGACCCTGACCGAGCTGAAGTATCAGTCGCCCAAAGAAGGCATGTATGTGACCGAGGCAACCATCGGCGCGACCTTCCGCTCCGATGTACAGAATGCCAATCGTCGCTACAGTGGTCGTTATGGTTCATCCCTGGACCAGCGTTTCGGCATGGCGCCGAACCAGGAAACCAACACCAAGCTGGTCAGCGACGTGTTGAGCGATGCCTTGACCCGACTGTTCAAGGATCCGACCGTGGGGCAGATTCTCGGCGAGTAATGCGAGCCCCTGTAGGAGCGAGCCCGCTCGCGATGGACTTGAGGACGCCGCGGGGCATCAGATACCCCGCGTAATCGTTAACGACCATCGCGAGCAGGCTCGCTCCTACAGGGGGGCTTGGTATCAAGCCGCTTGCGAATAAAAGTCCAGCACACTCACACCCGTCAGCAAATCCGCTTCGGGCAAGTCCGCATGTTGATGGCCGCCCAGCGCGCAATACACCAGCCAATGGCGGTCCTGAACGTTGAAAGCGAGGCTGCCGACGAGGGCTTGTTGTTCGTCGCTGTGATTGATGAGGTAGAGGCGATCCTGGTTTTCTGCGTGCAACATGACACGGTCCCTGTCGGTTTCGAGGGGCGACAGACTGACCGATACAGATGACGGTGCCGTGACGCAGGACAACCGTTGGTCAAATGCTTGTTATTTGTCGGAAAGAGCGGGCAGACGCCCAGGCTTTCGGTAGAATTCGCGCGCGGTCGTCGGTTCGGCGTCTGCCACATCTGTTTCCCCCGAGGCCCATGATGTCGCTGCATTTGATGACGCTGTTTACCGCCCATCCCGCCAAATTGATCAATCTGCTGGCCTTGCTCTTTGCTTGCCCCGGCGGATGGCTGCTGCACGCGACCCGCCGCCGCGAGCAGCGCGCGATGGCCAGCCTCGAGGCGCAGAGCCAGAGCCGTCGCATCGATGAGCCCATGTTGTTTCTTGATGGCGCGACCGTGCGCATGAACCGGTTTTTCTACAGCTTCGGTTTTGCCTGCCTGGGGTTGGCGTTGCTGGTGTCGTGGATCAGCACGCGGGTCTGAAGTTGACCTGAACCCTGTGTGGGTTGATCAGAAAAAACAAACGGCGCCCAAAGGCGCCGTTGTCGTATCCGCGAACTGCTTTACAGCGGCAATCCTGCCTTCACACGGTACTGATTGCGTACCGGCGTCGCATATTGCACCACCAGGAAGGGGCGGTGCTCCTCGGGGCAGGCGTCCAGGCGCTGTTGCCATTGCTCCTGGGCCTTGGCCAGTTCGTCGGCCGGGAACATCTTGGCGGCGCTCGGTACCTGCAATTGCGGGTCGGCGTCCTTCCATTGCGCATAGGCGAGGTAGTGCACCGGGAACAGGCGATAGCCGCCGAGGATTTGCTTGTCCATTTCGACGGCCAGTTGCTTGGTGTCTTCGAACAGCTCGGTGATCGGTGCGGCAAAGTTCACATGGACCCGACCCTTGTAGCCGGTAATGCCCTTGGCGATGCTGACGTCGTCCTCGCCCGGCACTTTGGTGTAGCTGCCGGTGGTGGCGCGGATATAAAGCTCACGGGCCTTGGCCAGGTCGCACGGGTCGTATTCGTAGCTGATCGACACCGGAGTGAGGTTCAGCGAGCGAATGACTTCGCCAAATGGCTCGTCCTTGCGGCTCATGTGGAACATCTTGAGGATGGCCGACTCGGTACGGTCGTCGCCGTCCTTGGCCCGGCCTTCGGCCTGGGCGATCCAGATCGAGGCGCAATCGTTGCGGATTGAATGATTGATGTACGCGGAGAGCAGTTGGTACGCCGCCATCTTCTCGCGGCGACCGCTGATCGAGCGGTGCACGATGAAGCTCTTGTTCAGGCGCATCAGGTCGCTGACGAAGGGCTTTTGCAGCAGGTTGTCGCCAATGGCGATGCGTGGCGTCGGCAGGCCGGCGTGGTACACGGCGTAGTTGACGAAAGCCGGGTCCATCACGATGTCGCGGTGGTTGGCGATGAACACGTAGGCGCTGCCGGACTTGAACTGCTCGACGCCGGTGTACGTCACACCGTCCGTGGCCCTCTCGATGGTGTGGTCGACATACACCTCGACTTTGTCCTGCAACGAGGCGACCGAATTGACGCCGGCGAACTCACGACGCAGCCGATGAGCTATAAGAGGTTTGAGCGCCCAGCCTAAAGCGCCAGCGAAACGCGGGAAGCGGAAGTGGGTGAGGATATCTAGAAACGCCTTGTCGCCGAGCAACCGTGCCAGCACCGCTGGGACTTCGCTGTCGTCGTAAGGTCGGATGGCATCGAATTCGCCCATCATGCTCTCTTGTTGGAAACGGCTAGGGTAAGTAAAGGTTTTGATCGAAAACCGACGGGGCACGGTCTGAAAAGTAGTCAGACAAAAATAGCCCTGCAAATAGACCGGCGATTATACGCACAAGTCACCTGGGAGACCGCGATGCTGGAAACCGAGCATTATCAATGTCCGTATTGTGGTGAAGTTTGCGAGGCGGTTCTGGACTTGTCTGGCGGTGATCAGCAGTACATTGAGGACTGTCCCGTGTGTTGTCGGCCGATTGTGTTCACGCTGCAAACCGATGGTCAGGAATGGATGCTCGACGTGCATGGCGAAAACGAGTGAGAGCCCTTTATGCAGCGCATCTACGAACCGGAAAACCTGATGGAAGGCGAGTTGCTGCAAAGCATGCTGGCCAGTGAGGGCATCGAGGCGCATCTGGTCGGTCGGGATCTGGTGGGCGGCACCGGCGAACTGCCGATCTTCGGCCTGCTGGGATTGGCGGTGGAGAACGATCAGGCGCAATACGCCCGGGAGCTGATCACCGCGTACAATGCCGCGCTGCCGCTGTCCGGCGATGAACCGGAAAGTTTTCCAGGCACGCTGGTCTGTTAGGCTGGCGTTCGTTTGATCAAGAGTCGTGTTGCCCCATGTGTGGACGTTATGCCCTGTTTCGCTGGAATCCCGCCTTCGCGGCCCTGCCCGGTTTTCCCGCCGATCAGCAGGCGCAGTGGAACATTTCCCCCAATGATTCGGTGTTGATGCTGCGTGCCGGTGCGGACGGTCAGCGCGAGTTGGCCCGTGCCCGTTGGGGCCTGACGCCGCCCTGGCTGACCGATCTGTCGCGCACTCCGGCCCACGCCCGCGCCGAAACCGTTGCCGAACAACCGATGTTTCGCCAGGCCTTGCGCGAACGCCGCTGCCTGTTGCCGGCCAACGGTTTCTACGAATGGCGCGGCACCACGCGCAAGCGCCCGTACTGGTTGACGCCAGGGGAGGGCTCATCGTTGTTTTTCGCGGCCATCTGGGAGGCGTATCCGGTGCAGGAACAGGTGTGGTTGAGTACGGCCGTGATTACCCAGCCGGCCGCCAGTCAGCGCCGACCGTTGATTCTCGATGCGGCGGCGCAGGACATCTGGCTCGATCCCGAAACGCCGTTGCATGCCTTGCAGGCATTGCTGGCCAGCGAGCCCGCAGCCTTGCGCGAACGGGTACTGGCGAACATGGTCAATGATCCGAAGCTCAATGGGCCGGAGTGTTTGACGCCGGGTTGAGTTCTTTGGCGACTGGACCGGCCCCATCGCTGGCAAGCCAGCTCCCACAGTGGATTTGTGAACACCACAGGTCTGTGTGGGAGCTGGCTTGCCAGCGATGAGGGGCCTCGAATCAAACCCTGAACTGATTGATCAACCGCCGCTGCTGTTCGGCCAGCTTGGTCAGATCCGCACTGGCCGCGCTCGATTCATCCGCGCCGCCGGCCACTTCATTGGCCACTTGGCCGATGTTGATCACGTTCCGGTTGATGTCGTCGGCCACCGCACTTTGCTCCTCGGCGGCGCTGGCGATCTGGGTGTTCATGTCATTGATTACCGACACCGCTTTGGTGATGGTTTCCAGCGCCTCCGCCGCTTTTGCCGCGTGTTGCACGCTTTCGTCCGTGCGATTCTGGCTATCTTCCATGACCCGCACCACATCCCGCGTGCCTTGTTGCAACTGCTGGATCATGGTCTGGATTTCTTCCGTGGCTTTCTGGGTCTTCTGCGCCAGATTGCGCACTTCGTCAGCCACCACCGCGAAACCGCGCCCCTGTTCACCGGCCCGTGCCGCCTCAATGGCGGCGTTCAAGGCCAGCAGGTTGGTCTGCTCGGCGATCCCGCGAATGGCGGTGAGGATTGCGTTGATGTTCTCGCTGTCCTTGGCCAGTGTCTGTACGGCACCGACCGCGCGCCCGATTTCCAGCGCAAGTGCGCCGATGGAGGTCGAGGTGTCGCGGACAATTTGCATGCCCTGGCTGGCAGCCTGATCCGCGTGGCTGGCGGCTTGCGCAGCCTGGGTCGCATTGCGCGCCACGTCTTGGGCGGTGGCGGTCATTTCGTGCACCGCCGTGGCAACCTGGTCGATCTCGGCCATCTGCTTGTGCACCCCGGTGTTGGTGCGAATGGCGATGTCGGCGGTGTGTTCCGACGAGTCGCTGACGCTCTGCACCGACGCCACCACCTGTGTGATCATCGCCTGCAACTTGGCCAGGAAGGTGTTGAAGCCTTTGGCGATCGAACCCAGTTCGTCGGCACGGTCGCTGCTCAGGCGGCGGGTCAGGTCGCCTTCGCCCTGGGCGATGTCATCGAGCATGGCGACCATTTGCTTGAGTGGGCGAGCAATGCCGTGGCCCACCAGCCAGATCACCAGCAAACCGATACCGGCAATCAACAGGCCGACCATGGCCATGCCGAAGGTGTCGGATTTGCGTTGGGTATTGAGGTCAGCCTGAAGCTTTTGCAGATCGGCCATCACCGCGTCCAGCGGTAGTTGCAGCATCAGGGTCCAGCGCGCGTCGGTCTGGCCGATGCCGAAGGGCAGGTACAGCTCGATCCGGCCCTGGTTTTTGTCGACGGTATAGGTGACTTCGCCGCGCTTGAGATTGGCCATGTTGGCGATCTGCTTGCTGTCGAGGATGTCGCTGACCTTTTCGCCGAACTTGGTCGAGTCCTTGGTATAGGCGACGATTCGGCCGTTGCCGCCGATCAGGGCCATTTCACCGGCACCGCTGTAGAGCTTCTGGTTGGCGCCCAGGAGCATCTCCTGAATGAAGTTCACCGACAGGTCAGCGCCGACGATGCCCTGGAACGCACCGTTGAGCATGATCGGTTCGATAAAGGAGGCGAGCATGACGATCTTGTCGCCGACCTTGTAGGGCGCCGGATCAATCACGCAGGATTTTTTGGTTTCCTTCGAGCACAGGTAGTACTCGCTGGCGCGCACGCCGGTGGACAGGGTTTTCTGGTCGTCGACATCCACCAGTTTGTCGAGGCCGAGGCTGCCGTCCTCGTTGCGGAACCACCACGGCAGGAAGCGCCCGTTGACGGGGTCGATGCCGACGACTTTGGTCCCCATGTAGGCCGCATCGTTATGATCCAGTGCGTCCTTTTCCCAGCCGATGTAGGTGCCGAGGATTTTCGGGTTCCTGGCGACGTTTTCCTTGATCAGACCGATCAACTGCTCACGGCTGAGGCTCAGTGAAGGCTGGCCATCAGCACCCGGCGTACCGATGAGTGCATTGACCCGCACCAGTCCGCCGGCGATCAGCAGTGGCGCTTCGAGTTCGCGCTGAATCTGGCTGACCTGAGTCTGCGCCAGTGAGGTCAGGCGTTGTTCGATCACCTGCTCGAATTGCGCCTGGGTCCGCTCCTGGACCATGTCTTGCGTCCGTGCCCCGGAAAACAGTGCATAAACAACCAGTGCTGCCACGACACTTAGAACAATGGCACCGGCAAGGGCTGCCACGGAAAACTGGATTGACTTGAATTTCATGGGGGCTCCGCACGCGAGAAGACGACTGCGGAGGTGTATCGGCAGGAGGTGGAGCGGGCATTAGCAGCTGTTACCGAAATGACTGTTTTGGCGTGTTCGAGGTCGTAATTGGATAAGGGTGAAACCTTATTGGCCGTGGCGTGCGCAGGTTTGTGAATTTTTTCCTGCAGTGGTGAGCGCTTTGCACGAAATCGGCGTCTTATATCCATTGTATCTGGCGTCGATACATTTGCGCGCATAGGATACAGGCATGTTTTTACGGAGCTTTTTGATGAACAAGACATTGGTGTTGTGTGGGCTGAGCGCGAGTCTGCTGCTTGCCGGCTGTCAGTCGGTCAACACGACCAGCGGTGGGGCCGTAGGTGTTGAACGCAAGCAATACATGTTCAGCATGTTGTCCACCGATGAGGTTAATCAGATGTACGCCCAGTCTTATCAAAAGACGGTAGGCGAGGCGAGCACTCAGGGTGTGCTGGACAAGACCAGTAGCGATGCCAAGCGGATTCAGGCGATCTCCGATCGACTGATTGCCCAGGCTCCGGTGTTTCGTCCGGATTCGGCCCAGTGGAAGTGGGAAGTCAATCTGATCAAGAGCGATGAGCTCAACGCCAACTGCGGGCCGGGTGGCAAGATCATTTTCTACACGGGCCTGATGGACAGCCTGAAACTGACCGACGACGAAATCGCCGCCATCCTCGGCCATGAAATCGCCCACGCCCTGCGCGAGCACGGTCGCGAGGCGATGTCCAAGGCCTATGGCATCGAAATGGCCAAGCAGGGCGCCGGTGCCTTGCTCGGATTGAGCCAGGACAGCCTGGCACTGGCTGACACCGTGGCCAACTACGGCATGACCTTGCCCAACAGCCGCGCCAATGAAAACGAGGCGGACTTGATTGGTCTCGAACTGGCCGCGCGCGCCGGTTACAACCCGAATGCCGCGATCACCCTGTGGAACAAGATGAGCAAGGCTTCGGAAGGTGCCCCACCGGAATTCATGAGCACCCACCCGGCTTCGTCGAGTCGTATTGCGTCCTTGCAGGCGGCCATCCCGAAAGTCATGCCGCTTTACGAGCAGGCCAAGAAGTCCTGATCGGATTCAACAAAAGCTGCATGTTTTCAGCTTTTGTGGCGAGGGAGCAAGCTCCCTCGCCACAGTTCCTGGGTACCGATCTAACGCGTCAAACCCAGCCGCTGCTCTGCATCGCCTTGTACACCGCCACGATGGCGAGGATGAAAAAGGCCGAAGCCGCCAGCCGACGAATCAGCGTCAGTGGCAATTTTTCAGCGGCAAAGTTACCCGCCAGAACCACGGGTACGTTGGCAATCAACATGCCCAGCGTGGTGCCGATAATCACCAGCCACAGCTCCGGATATTGCGCGGCGAGCATCACCGTTGCGATCTGAGTCTTGTCGCCGATTTCGGCGAGGAAGAACGCAATCAACGTGGTCAGGAACGGTCCGAACTTGCGTGCGGTGCTGGCTTCGTCGTCATCCATCTTGTCCGGCACGAGGGTCCACAGCGCAGTGGCGGTGAAGCTCGCCGCGAGGATCCAGTGCAGCATCGTATTCGAGAAGAAACTTCCCACCCAGGCGCCTACCGCGCCGGCTGCCGCGTGGTTGGCCAAGGTCGCGGCGATGATCCCGGCGATGATTGGCCAGGGTTTGCGGAAGCGAGCGGCGAGAATGAGCGCGAGCAGTTGCGTCTTGTCGCCGATTTCGGCCAAGGCAACGATTGCGGTAGGTACGAGTAGTGAATCCAGCATCAGGGGTTTTCCTAAGGGGCGGGTCGACACGGCTATGACACGTACAGCCTTCCCGCCCCGGGTAAGGTGTTCGTGTCATAGGTCTTGTCAAACCCCGGCGATCCATCTGGTGTGGACGCTTGGGTCGCATACGCCATGGTCTGAGGACCAAGTATGTTGACGTATGCCGGACGAGCGTGGCGCTCGTGGGAGACTACTCCCCTAGGACGGAGCGGATTCTGCCTAGGCAAAATCCTTTCGGCAAGCAGAAATTTCTTAACCGCGCTTGGCCCGGTAGATTCTGAAGCCCTGTCCCTCGGCCTTGATCGCGCACACGCCCAGATGCTCTTCGATCAGTGGCTGATACTTCAGGAAGCTATTCGCCACCAAGCGCAGTTCGCCGCCGTTTTTCAGATGTTTTGCGGCTTTTCGCAGCAAGTTCTCGGTGGCGAAGTAGTCGGTATGGACGCCGACGTGGAATGGCGGGTTACTCAGAATCGCACTCAAACCCATAGGCGCGGCGTCGATGCCGTCACCGGTAATGACGTCTGCTTCCAGACCGTTGGCAGCCAGGGTCAAGCGACTGCTGGCGGCGGCGAACGCATCCACGTCCAGCAAAGTGACCTGGTTGTGCGGGTAGCGACGTTTGACCGCCGCCCCCAGCACACCGGCGCCGCAGCCGAAATCCAGCAAATGGCCGCTCGGCAGTTTGTCCAGATGCTCCAGCAACAGCGCGCTGCCGCGATCCAGGCGACCGTGGCTGAACACGCCCGGCAGGCTGATGACCTTGAGTGGGCCTTCCGCCAGCGGCAATTCGTATTCCTGGGCCAGGCTTTCCAGCGGTTTGGCTGCCGGTACATTGACCACGGTGACTTGCCAGAGCTGGCAATGGCGCGCGCTGTCGAGTTTGCGTGGCTTGCCGAACGGGTTTAGTTGCTTGGCCGCCCCCTCGATACCGCTTTTTTTCTCGCCGACCAGATACACCTCACGACCTTCCAGGCGCGAAGCCACGGCGTTGAGGATGTAATCGGTCAGGTCCTTGGACTTGGGCAGGAACACCACCGCGCTGTCGAACTCGCGCTGCGGGACATTCACGCCAAAATGGCTGCGCTCGGCAAAGCGCGCATCCAGGGCCGCCTGGTCGCCGGCGTGCCAGCACCAGCCGTGAGCGGCCGGCAGGCGACCGAGCAAGTCGTCGGCGGGCAAACCGGCCAGCAGCACCGAACCCTGGAATAAGTCGGCCTGACGAAGCAGTACTTCACTGCGCGGATCCATAACTGCTCCTGTGGAAAAAAGTGCCGCAGTTTATCAACTGACGACCCGCAGCGCCTTACCGCTGAAGTACGCCAGAGCGTTTTCCGTGACTTGACTCACGATTCGTTGCCGCGCTTCGCGACTGCCCCAGGCGTTATGCGGGGTGACGATCAGTCGCGGGATGTCGTGGGCCAGCAGTGGATTGCCATGGGTTGGCGGTTCGACGCTCAGTACATCGGTGGCGGCGCCGCCCAAGTGGCCGTTACGCAACGCATCGGCCAGCGCTTGCTCGTCGATCAGGCCGCCTCGGGCCGTGTTGACGACGAAAGCGCCGGGTTTCATCGAGGCCAGCTCGCGGGCGCCGATGAAATGACGGGTGTGTTCGTTGAGCGGGCAGTGCAGGGTCAGCGCGTCGATCTGCGGCAGCAGTTCTTCCAGCGGCAAGCGATCAGGGCGGGCAGGGCGGCCTGGAATCTGACCCAACAGCACGCGCATGCCAAAGGCTTCGGCCAGGCGCGCGACCGCGCCGCCGAGTTCGCCGTGACCGAGCAAACCGAGGGTTTTGCCCTCCAGTTCGACAATCGGGTAGTCCAGCAGGCAGAACTGTTTGGCCTGTTGCCAGCGACCTTCGCCGACAGCTTTCTGATAGTCCGCCAGGCGTGTTGCCAGATTGAGCAGCAACATGAGGGTGTGCTGGGCCACTGAAGGCGTGCCGTAGCCCTGGCAGTTACAGACGGTAATCCCGTGGGCGCGGGCGGCAGCGAGATCGACGTTGTTGGTACCGGTCGCCGTGATGAGGATCAGCTTCAGCTCGGGGCTGGCGGCCATGGCGGCGGCGTCGATCTGGATTTTATTGGTGATGGCGACAGTGGCGCCCTTGAGATGCTCGATCACCTGATCCGGCAGGGTCTGGGGGTATAGCTGCAACTCGCTGAAACAATCGCGTAACGGGCTGAGGTCGAGGTCGCCCAGATCCAGGGACGGGTGGTCGAGGAAAACGGCGCGGCGAATGTTCGTCATCAACTGTACCTTTTGTGCAATGAACTGAAGGCGTAATCTGCGAGCCTACCAGATGAAACAACCAGTTACGCTTGTCCAAAAGGAGCCTTCATGTACTGGACAGAGTTCTTGACCGTTGCCCTGATTCACCTGCTGGCCGTGGCCAGCCCCGGCCCGGACTTTGCCGTGGTGGTGCGTGAGAGTGTGACCCACGGTCGTCGTGCCGGCACCTGGACGGCGCTCGGTGTCGGCACCGCGATTTTCTTGCACGTCGGCTATTCGCTGCTGGGCATCGGCCTGATCGTGTCGCAGTCGATCGTGCTGTTCAATGCCTTGAAGTGGGCCGCTGCCGCTTACTTGCTCTACATCGGCTTCAAGGCCCTGCGGGCGCAACCGGCCAAACCGGTGGCGGATGATCTGCACAAGGAAGCGGGCGAACGCACGGCCCGTGGCGCGTTCACTTCGGGTTTCGTGACCAATGGCCTCAATCCGAAAGCCACGCTGTTTTTCCTGTCGCTGTTCACCGTCGTGATCAATCCTCACACACCGCTGATGGTGCAAGCCGGCTACGGCATTTACCTGGCCGCCGCGACCGCGACCTGGTTCTGCCTGGTGGCGATGCTGTTCAGCCAGCAACGTGTGCGCGCCGGTTTTGCTCGCATGGGGCACTGGTTCGACCGCACCATGGGCGCCGTACTGATTGCAATCGGTGTGAAGCTCGCGTTTACCGAGATGCACTGATCCTACGTGGCGCCGAGTTCGCTCAGCTTGTTCAGGGTGTTCAGGTATTGCCGGGGATTTTCTCCCAGCAAACGACGGAACATCGCGCTGAACGCGCGGGCGCTGCCGTAACCCAGGTCCTGCGCCACGCTCTGCACGCTTTCCCCGGCGAGCAGGCGGGGCAGGGCTTCCATCAAGCGCAGCTGCTGGCGCCAGTCATTGAAATTCATCTTGAGCTGTTGCTGAAACAGTCGTGCCAGAGTGCGTGAACTGGCGCCGACCTGCTGTGCCCAGTCCTCCAGCGTGTTGAGGTGATCAGGTTTTTGCAGCAGTGCCAGACAGATACTCTGCAAGCGCCGGTCCTCGGGCATGGGTATGTGCAGCGCAAGGTTTTCCAGGCTGGCCAGCTCTTGCAGCATCAGTTGCTGAATCAAAGGATTTTCAGCGTACTGCGGGCCTTGCACTGCCCGCACGATCAGCTCGCGCAGCAGCGGCGTGACCGCCAGCACACAGCACTGCTGCAGGTTCGCCGGCGACAGTTCGGCGTCGATGAAGAGCGAGCGCATGCGCACCTCCCCGGACATGAAAATCTCATGTTCCACCCTTGGCGGAATCCACACGGCGCGGGTCGGTGGAATGATCCACGCACCCTGCGCCGTCACCACTCGCATCATCCCGCACACGGCATACAGTAACTGCGCTTCGCGATGTTGATGAAGTTCCTGGTGTGCGCCATCCACGTAATCTCGGGGATAGGCACTGACCGGCCCGTGCTGGAAATGGCTGATTAACATGTCAGATCCGATGACTTTGTTGTCAGGAATGCGCTTTTTCGCCAACTTAGCATAGGTCGCTCACTCCAACGTAAAGCGTGCCGCGATGAACCAGTCCAGAAACGTAATCCGCTACATCAATGCCGCCCATGTGATCGACCACATGTTCATGCTCATATTTCCCGCCGCGGTGCTCGGCATGACGCAGGCGTTTGCCCTCGATTTCGCGGCGCTGATCGGCTTGTCCCTGGGCGGATTCATCGCCTTTGGCGCTTGTTCCTTGCCGGCCGGTTGGCTGGGGGATCACTGGAGTCGACGGCGAATGATGCTGGTTTTTTTCTTCGGCATTGGCGCTTCAGCGATTTTTACCGGGTTGAGCCACAACGCACCAATGTTGGTGCTGGGTCTGACGCTGATCGGGATTTTTGCAGCGATCTACCATCCGGTGGGCACCGCGATGCTGGTGGCCTACGCACAAAACCGTGGCCGGGAGATCGGCATCAATGGCATGTGGGGCAACCTGGGCGTGGCGTTTTCAGCGCTGATCACGGGGTTGCTGGTGGCGCATTTCGGCTGGCGTGCGGCGTTCATTCTGCCGGGTGTGGTGGCGATGGTGCTGGGCGTCGGGTTCGCCTTGCAGGTGCATGAGGAGCCTGTCCCCCAGCGTCCCCACACGCCGCTCAAAGGTGCGGGCGGTCAGCGAATCTCCATGGCAGTGGTGTTCGGCGTGCTGGCATTGGCCACGGCGACCGGCGGCGTGGTGTTCAACGCGACGACGATGACTTATCCGAAATTGTTCCAGGAGCGGTTGCACGAGTTGTTCGCGTCGCCGCAAACCTTGGGTGTCGTGGTCAGCCTGGCTTACGCCTTTGGCGCCGTGGCTCAGTTGAGCATTGGCCGGGTATTGCATCGAGTCAGTCTCAAGTGGCCGTTCGTGGTGCTGACGATGTGCCAGGCGCCGCTGCTCTACGCACTCGCCTATGGTGAAGGCTGGGGCGTGATTGCGTTGGGGGCGGCGTTCATGTTCGTGGTGTTCGGCCAAGTCACGGTCAACGATGCGATGGTTGCCAATTTCGTTGCGCCTCAATGGCAGTCACGAGTCTTTGCGTTGCGTTACTGCCTGTCTTTCGGCGCCAGCGCCACCGCCATTCCTCTGATCGCCTACGTCGAACCGCTCCAGGGATTGGTCGGGCTCTATCTGATTTTGGCGGCGATCGCGGCATTGACCTTCATGGCGGCCCTGGTCTTCCCGCGGACGCCCTCGGAGGCTTTGGCGGGACAAACGGCCTGAGCGCTGTGCATACCGACAAATGCTGGCGCAACGCTAGCATTTGTGCGGCTCTGCAAATCATTCCTTTGGCTGATTTGGCTGGCGATCAAGGGCACTAAAGTGCTTGCTTTCAGCCACGACCGTGCAGTCAGAAAAGGGATTCTTATGTTGCAGACTCGCGTTATCCCCCCAGCCGAAGGCGCTTACCAGTATCCGCTGCTGATCAAACGGCTGCTGATGTCCGGGGCGCGCTATGAGAAAACGCGCGAGATCGTTTACCGCGACCAGTTGCGCTACAGCTATCCGACCTTGATCGAACGGGTCGCTCGGTTGGCCAATGTGCTGACAGAGGCCGGGGTCAAGCCTGGGGACACCGTGGCGGTGATGGATTGGGACAGCCATCGTTATCTGGAATGCATGTTTGCCATTCCGATGATCGGCGCGGTCATCCACACCATCAACGTGCGCCTGTCGCCGGAACAGATCCTCTACACCATGAACCACGCCGTGGACCGCTTTGTACTGGTCAACAGCGAGTTCGTGGGGCTGTACAACGCGATTGCCGGGCACCTGACCACGGTCGAGAAAACCCTGCTGCTGACCGACCTGCCGGAAAAGACCGCCGACCTGCCGAACCTGGTCGGCGAGTACGAGCAACTGCTGGCGGCCGCGAGCCCGCAATACGACTTCCAGGATTTCGACGAAAACTCGGTCGCAACGACTTTCTACACCACCGGTACCACCGGTAATCCCAAAGGCGTTTACTTCAGCCATCGACAACTGGTGCTGCACACCATGGGCGTGTCGACCATCATGGGCGCGATCGACAGCGTGCGCCTGCTGGGCACCAACGACGTGTACATGCCGATCACGCCGATGTTCCATGTGCATGCCTGGGGCCTGCCCTATGTGGCGACCATGCTCGGGCTCAAGCAGGTTTATCCCGGGCGCTATGACCCGGAGTTTCTGGTGGAGCTGTGGCGCAAGGAAAAGGTCTCTTTCTCTCATTGTGTGCCGACCATCCTGCAAATGGTCCTCAATGCCAAGGCAGCGCAGAACACCGATTTCGCTGGCTGGAAAATCGTCATTGGCGGCAGTGCACTCAATCGTGCCCTGTACGAAGCAGCGAAGGCCAAGGGCATTCAGTTGACGGCCGCTTATGGCATGTCGGAAACCGGGCCGCTGATCTCCTGCGCGCACCTCAACGACGAGTTGATGGCCGGCACCGAAGACGAGCGCACCACCTACCGGATCAAGGCTGGCGTGCCGGGGCCACTGGTGGAAGCGGCGATCATCGACGCCGACGGCAATTTCCTGCCCGCCGATGGCGAGACCCAGGGCGAGCTGGTGCTGCGTGCGCCCTGGCTCACCGAGGGGTATTTCAAAGAGCCGCAGAAGGGCGCCGAGCTCTGGGCCGGGGGCTGGCTGCACACGGGTGACGTGGCGACCCTGGACGGCATGGGCGTGATCGACATTCGCGACCGGATCAAGGACGTGATCAAGACCGGCGGCGAGTGGGTGTCCTCCCTGGACCTGGAAGACCTGATCAGTCGCCATGTGGCGGTACGCGAAGTAGCAGTGGTGGGCATTGCCGATCCGCAGTGGGGCGAGCGGCCGTTTGCCTTGCTGGTGGTCCGCGAAGGCCATGTTATCGATGCCCGGGAACTCAAGGAACACCTCAAACCGTTCGTGGAACTGGGGCACCTGAGCAAGTGGGCGATCCCGAGTCAGATCGCTCTTGTTACTGAAATTCCCAAGACCAGCGTCGGCAAGCTCGACAAGAAGCGAATTCGCGTCGATATCACCGAATGGCAAGCCAACAACAGTACCTTCCTTTCCACGCTTTAAGCGTGCTCCGGCGTGCCCACAAGGGCACGCCGGCCCCACCAAGCAAGCGCTTGGCTTGTCAAATCAGAAAATTAAGCCATCCTTGCCCTGCCGACGGGCGTCGGTCTGGCAAAAGGACTGTTCCAGAGTGGCTGACAGGTGCAAATCACACTTTAGAGGGATCAAGCACTACTACCTGCTGGCTATAGTCCGCTCAAGGATTTTTAAGAACGGAGCAAACGCACAAAACGGGGCGATGCAATTTTGGAATGACTTCGGGATGCCTTGGCTCCCCGTCATCCACAACGTTTTTAGAAGTGCTCACTGCCATAACAATAAAATGCACATGGAGTAGCGTCGATGACATCAGTAAATCAGTTCTGGCGCCGGGCGAAACTGCCTCTGGCCGTCAGTCTTGCCTCTACGCTCGCCGGGCCAGCATTCGGCGTCAGTTTCAACGTTGGTGAAATCGAAGGCCAGTTCGACTCGTCCCTGTCCATTGGTGCCAGTTGGTCTACCCAGCAGCCGAACAAGAACCTCATCGGCGTCAACAACGGCGGCCATGGCCTGTCCCAGACTTCCGATGACGGTCACCTGAACTTCAAGAGCGGTGAAACCTTCTCGAAGATCTTCAAAGGCATCCATGACCTGGAACTGAAGTACGGCGATACCGGCGTGTTCGTCCGGGGCAAATACTGGTACGACTTCGAGCTCAAGGACGAGAGCCGTCCGTTCAAGGACATCAGCGACGACAATCGCAAGGAAGGCGCCAAGTCCGCTGGTGGCCAGATCCTCGATGCCTTCGTTTATCACAACTATTCCATTGCCGATCAGCCAGGTTCCGTGCGTCTGGGCAAGCAGGTGGTGAGCTGGGGTGAAAGTACCTTCATCGGCGGCGGCATCAACTCCATCAACCCGATCGACGTGTCCGCGTTCCGTCGTCCGGGTGCCGAGATCAAGGAAGGCCTGATCCCGGTCAACATGTTCTACGTGTCCCAGAGCCTCACCGAAAACCTGTCGGCCGAAGCGTTCTACCAGCTGGAATGGGACCAGACCGTCGTTGACAACTGCGGCACCTTCTTCTCTCAGCCGGACATCATTGCCGACGGCTGCGACAACAACCTGCGTGTGCTGAACAAACGTTCGACCATTCCGGCCGCAGCCTTGCCTACGCTGACCCGACTGGGCGTCGACGTCGACAACGAAGGTGTGCTGGTGCGTCGTGCCGGCGACCGCGATGCACGGGACAGCGGCCAATGGGGCGCGTCCTTCAAGTACATGTTCGATCCGCTGGACACCGAATTCGGTGCCTATTTCATGAACTACCACAGCCGTGCGCCGATCTTCAGCGCCACCGGTGCTCCTGCGTCGACCTTTGCCGGGGTGAGGGCGTTGCCGGCGCAGTTGCAAGCACTGGCGCCGCTGATTGTCGCGGGTAACTCGAGCTACTTCGTCGAATACCCGGAAGACATTCGCCTGTACGGCTTGAGCTTCTCCACCACCCTGCCTACCGGTACGGCGTGGAGCGGTGAAGTCAGCTACCGTCCGAACGCACCGGTGCAGCTCAACTCCACCGACATCCTGTTCGCTGGCGTACGTCCTTTGGGCGGCGCGCTGGCCAACGCTTCGCTGCTTTCCGCACCACCGGGCACGGATCTGCACGGCTATCGCCGTAAGGAAATCACCCAGTTCCAGACCACCCTGACGCACTTCTTCGATCAGGTCATGGGCGCCAGCCGTCTGACCCTGGTCGGTGAAGTGGGCGTGACCCACGTCGGCGGCCTGGAAAGCACCTCCGACGTCCGCTACGGCCGTGATCCGGTCTACGGGCCTGGCGAGCTGCCTGCCACCGGCGGCCAGAACACCTGCGTGGCGCTCAACACCAGCACCATCAACGGTGCAGGTCCAGGTGCTGCAACCAACAACCGCAGCCGCAACTGCAACGATGACGGCTTCACTACCGCCACTTCCTGGGGTTATCGCGGTCGGGCCATCTGGGAATACAACGACGTATTCGCCGGCGTGAACCTCAAGCCCAACGTCGCCTGGTCCCATGACGTGAGCGGTTACTCCCCTGGCCCTGGCGGCAACTTCGAGGAAGGTCGCAAAGCGGTCAGCCTGGGTCTGGACGCCGAGTACCAGAACACCTACACCGCGAGCCTGGCTTACACCAACTTCTTCGACGGCAAGTACACCACCGTGGATGACCGCGACTTCGTTGCGCTCAGCTTCGGCGTGAACTTCTAAGCACTGTATTTTCAGGACGAACGCACATATGAAAATAACAAAGAGTCTGTTCCACGCCGGTGTTCTGGGGCTTTCGCTGCTGGCGACCAGTGTCATGGCGGCGGTCCCGGCAGCCGAGGCGGACAAGCTGGGCAAGAGCCTGACCCCCATGGGGGCCGAAATGGCGGGTAACGCCGACGGTTCGATCCCGGCCTGGAAACCCATGCCGAAGAACGCCGGTTCCGTCGACAGCAAAGGTTTCCTGTCCAATCCGTACGCCAGCGAAAAACCGCTGTTCATCATCACGGCGCAGAACGTCGAGCAGTACAAGGACAAGCTCGCCCCGGGCCAGTACGCGATGTTCAAGCGTTACCCGGAAACCTTCAAGATGCCGGTTTACCCGTCCCATCGTGGCGCTACCGTGCCGGATGACGTGTTCGCCGCCATCAAGCGCAACGCCACCAATACCAATCTGGTATCCGGCGGCAACGGTCTGGAAAACTTCGAAACCGCAGTGCCGTTCCCGATTCCGAAAAGCGGCGTTGAAGTCATCTGGAACCACATCACCCGCTATCGCGGCGGCAGCGTAACCCGCCTGGTCACCCAGGCTACGCCGCAGCCAAACGGCTCGTTCAGCCTGGTGTACTTCCAGGACCAGTTCGTGTTCCGCGACAAGATGAAGGACTACGACCCGAAAAACCCGGGCAACATCCTGTTCTACTTCAAGCAGAAAGTGACCGCTCCGGCACGTCTGGCCGGTGGTGTGCTGCTGGTTCACGAAACCCTCGACCAGGTTAAGGAGCCGCGTTCGGCCTGGGTCTACAACGCCGGTCAGCGCCGTGTGCGTCGTGCGCCGCAAGTGTCCTATGACGGGCCGGGTACCGCAGCCGATGGCCTGCGTACCTCCGACAACCTGGACATGTACAACGGTGCGCCGGATCGTTACGACTGGAAACTCGAAGGCAAGAAAGAGATGTACATCGCCTCCGACGCCTACAAGCTCGACGACCCGAATCTGAAGTACACCGACATCATCAAGGCCGGTCACATCAACCAGGACCTGGCGCGTTACGAGCTGCGCCGCGTCTGGCATGTGGTCGCCACCTTGAAGGAAGGTCAGCGCCATATCTATGCCAAGCGTGACTTCTACATCGACGAAGACACCTGGCAAGCAGCGGTGATCGATCACTACGACGGTCGTAACCAACTGTGGCGTGTCGCCGAGGCTCATGCCGAGAACTACTACGACAAGCAAGTACCGTGGTATGCGCTGGAAGCCTTGTACGACCTGCAATCGGGCCGTTACCTGGCATTGGGCATGAAGAACGAAGAAAAGTCCGCGTACGACTTCGGCTTTACGGCCACCACCAGCGACTTCACCCCGGCGGCCTTGCGTCAGGATGGTGTTCGCTAACGTGCACTGAACAGAGGCCGCATCCTCTAGAAACGCCCCGACTGGTTCGGGGCGTTTTTTTGTGCGTTGATAAAGCTGGCGGCCTCATTTCAACGTCGGCGCCATGGAGTGAAACGAGGCTGTGATCTTTTGTTCGTAGACTTTTTGTAGTCATTTGTAGCAACAACCTTCATAACCACTTCGTTTACCGCTAGTCTGCGGACATCTGCAACGCCGCCATCCGCAATTCAAACAAGAGCCGGCCATGACTGATCTGTTCCCTCCACCAGGTCCTGCAAGCGTTGCCGTCGCCACGCTGGCCGGGCGTTTTTTCCGGCCACCCTTGCCCGACGGCCATGTGCTGCGGCCTCGTCTTTGCGAGCGTCTGAGTACAGGGCTCAATGGTCGGCTGTTACTGGTCAGTGCACCGGCAGGGTTCGGGAAAAGTTCGTTGGCGGTGGAGTTCTGTCAGTCGCTGCCGGCCCATTGGCAAAGCCTTTGGCTGGGATTGAGCCCGCGAGACAGTGATCCGGGTCGATTCCTCGAACGCTTGCTCGAAGGCCTTCAGGACTATTTTCCACAACTGGGCAGGCAGTCCCTGGGGCTGTTGAAGATGCGCCAGCGGCATCAGCCGTTTGCTTTTGAGGAATGGCTGGACGGCTTGCTCGACGAACTGGCGGTGCACCTTTCGACAGCGACGCCGCTGTTACTCGTGCTCGATGACTATCATCTGGCCCAGGGGCCGGTGCTTGATCGCTGCCTGCAGTTTTTCCTCAACCATTTGCCCGACGGCTTGCTGGTCATGGTCACCAGTCGCCAGCGCCCTGACTGGCATCTGGCGCGGCTGCGCTTGTCGCGGCAACTGCTTGAGCTGAATGAGCAGGACTTGCGCCTGACCCACGACGAAGCCTTGACCTTGCTCGACCGGCACAGCAGCTCATTGCGCGGTGAGGCCCTGGAGAGCCTGATCCAGCGCAGCGAAGGTTGGGTGGCCGGGTTGCGCTTCTGGTTGCTGGCGGCCTCGGAGGCAGGCAGCCAAGGCGCATTGCCCCAGGCGCTGCACGGCGGAGAGGGACTGATCCGCGATTACCTGCTTGAAGAAGTGATCGATTGCCTGCCCGCCGAGGTTCAGTCGTTCCTTTACGACACGGCCCCCCAGGAACGTTTTTGCAGTGAGCTGTGCGACGCCATTCGCGACGCGCATGACAGCGCCGAGATCCTGCGTTTTCTGGCTGCACACCAGGTTTTTCTGGTGCCACTGGACGAACACGGCCACTGGTATCGTTATCACCATCTGTTCTCCGATCTGCTGCGCACGCGGCCTACTGCACAGCCAGTGGTGCCGGCCGCGAGCCTGCACCTGCGTGCCTGTCGCTGGTTCAATGCCCAGGGTTTGCTCGACGAAGCGGTGGAGCAGGCCTTGCGCGCCGGACACCTGGATGTGGCGGCGAACCTGGTACAAAACCTTTCCGAAGAGCAATTGCTGGCCGAGCAGAACGTCGGCATGTTGCTGCGCTGGAAAATGGACTTGCCCGACAGCTTGCTGATCAGCACGCCGCGCCTGATCGTCCTCTACAGCTGGGCGTTGGGGCTGGCCTGTCAACTGGATGCGGCCGAGGAGCTGTCGAGCCATTTGAGCCGCTTCCTGCCGGCCCCGTCGGCCACGGCGCAGAAATCCATGCTGGCGCAGTGGCTGGCACTGAGCGGGATCATCGCTCGCGGGCGCGGCAACCGCGAGCTAACGCTGCTCTATTGCAGCGAGGCGCTGGAAAGCCTTCCGTGCAAACGCTACGGGCAGCGTTTGATGTGCCTCTCGACCCTGTCCAATCTCGCCATCGCCGATGGCGACTTGTGGCGTGCACGCGAGTTGAACCGGGATTCTCTGGAGTTGGCACAGCGGGTTGGCAATCCGTTGTTCGAAGCGCTGGCCCACTACGACCGCGCCCGAGTGCTGCAGGCGCGCGGGGAAATCCTTCGTTCACTGGATGAAGTCCGTCAAGGGTTGCAACGTCTGCAAGGTTTATCGGCGCAACGGCTTTATGCGGTACGCGCGAGACTGGCCTTGTACGAAGGATTTCTGCTGGCGCAGCGCCTGCAACCACAAGCGGCGAAGGCGCGATTGCAGGTTGGGTTGAGCGAGGCACGTGCATGCCGCGACATCAGCGTGCTGATCGGCCACTGCGTGATCGCGCGGCTGGAAGGCAGCAGTGGCGAGTTCGCCAAGGCCTTTGCCGAGCTGGCCGAAGCCGAACGGCTGATGCACATTTGGGATGTGCCGCCCATCTACTATCTGGCGATGATCACGCTGGTCAAATGCGAACTCTGGCTGGCCCAGGGGCGCACCGATCTGGCCGAAGCATGGCTGACGAGATTGAGTCAGACCTACAACGGCGAACACCCGGCGGCGCCTCCTGAATTCCACCCGCAACTGCCACTGCACATCGAGCTGCAGCAAGCTTTGCTGGAGGTTATTCAGGGCCAACCGATGCTGGCCGAAGGGCGTTTGAATGCTCTGCTCGAACGTGGTCAGCAAACCGGTCGGCAGTTGCTCAGTACGATGGCACTGACGCAAATAACCTCGTTGTTGCTGAGCACTGGACGCGAACCCGAGGCTCGAAAGTCCTTGGGACAGGCCTTAGAGGCGGCTGCCGGTGGCGTGCTGCAACCGTTTGACAGGTTGTTGGCCGAGCACCCGGACTGGCTGCGTGGACAGCTTCAACTCTGCGCGCCGACGACCGTTTGCCAGGACCTGGCCGAGAAACTTCCGACGTCCGTGGTCCGCCCGGCGCTGGAATCCACCGCAGCGGCAGAACAGCTCAGTACGCGGGAACTGTCTGTGCTGCGCCTGATCGCCCAAGGCTGTTCGAACCAGGAAATCAGTGATCAGCTGTTTATTTCCCTGCACACGGTCAAGACCCACGCCAGCCACATCAACAGCAAGCTCGGGGTGGAGCGGCGTACGCAGGCGGTTGCACGGGCGAAGGAGTTGGGGGTGTTGGGTTAAGGGTGAAACTAAAGTTACACAGGGCGGTAAATTGCCGGGCGCCGATTTGTGCGAACATTACCCATCCCTGTTGATTGAGCCCTCTGCGATGTCCCCGCCAACCACCCTCATTCGAGAAACCTTCCCCGTCGGCCCTTTGCAGTGCAACTGCACGATCATCGGCGATCCGGTAACGAAAAAGGCCATTGTCGTCGACCCGGGAGGCAACCATGAGTTGATCCTGGCTCGGCTCGATGCATTGGGCCTCAAAGTGGTCAGCATCATTCACACTCATGCGCATCTCGATCACTTCCTGGCCTCCGGTCAGTTGAAGGAGAAAACCGGCGCCACCTTGCACCTGCACAAAGAAGATCAATTCCTCTGGGACAATCTGGAGATGCAGTGCCAGATGTTCGGCGTGCCCTACACGCCAGTGCCATCACCGGACCGTTGGCTGGCCGATGATGAAGAGTTGGCTTGCGGTTGCGGTGTGGCGCTGCACACGCCCGGGCATACGCCGGGATCCATGAGCTTCTGGTTTTCCGACGCGAAGCTGTTGATTGCCGGCGATACCCTGTTTCGCCGCGGAGTGGGGCGCACGGATTTGTGGGGCGGCGATCAGGCGACTATCGTGCGCTCGATCAAGCAGCGTCTGTACACCCTCGACGAGGAGGCCACGGTGGTGGCCGGCCATGGTCCCGACACCCGACTCGGCGATGAAATGCGCGAGAATCCTTTTGTTCGGGCTTGAATTGTAACGGGCGGAATTTTTGTCCGGCGAGACGATCCAACGCCCGCAATGGTTCGATGCTTAAGTTCGTTGCACCACAGAATGTAAAAAGTAGGAGCTCTACATGTTTACCACGCGTCGTTTGATTATTGTTGCTACAGCCGTGGCGCTGTTGTCCGGTTGTGCCTCGCCCAACCCGTACGACGGCCAGGGTCAGGCGGATAGCGGCTCCACGGGTATGAGCAAAACCGCCAAATACGGTGGTCTCGGCGCTCTGGCAGGTGCTGTGGCGGGTGCGGCCATCAACCACGATAACCGTGGTAAAGGGGCATTGATCGGCGCGGCGCTGGGCGGTGCCTCCGCTGCCGGTTATGGCTACTACGCCGACCAGCAGGAGAAAAAACTGCGGGCCAGCATGGCCAACACCGGTGTTGAAGTGCAGCGCCAGGGCGATCAGATCAAGCTGATCATGCCGGGTAACATCACGTTCGCCACCGATTCGGCGAACATCGCCCCGAGCTTCTACCAGCCACTGAACAACCTGGCCGGCTCGCTGAAAGAGTTCAACCAGAACCAGATCGAGATCGTCGGTTATACCGATAGCACCGGCAGCCGTCAGCACAACATGGACCTGTCCCAGCGTCGTGCGCAGAGCGTGGCGACCTACCTGACGTCGCAAGGCGTGAGCGGTGCCAACCTGAGCGCCCGTGGCGCCGGCCCGGATAACCCGATTGCCAGCAACGGCGACGTCAATGGCCGTGCGCAGAACCGCCGTGTCGAGGTTAACCTCAAGGCGATTCCGGGTCAGCAGTATGGCGGCCAGCAACAAGGCACCGTCCAGCAATACCCTTGATCGCCTGACTGAATCCCAGGCGTGAAAGAGCCGCCCGATCCTGAAAAGATCGGGCGGTTTTTTTTGTCGTTGAATCCGGCCCCATCGCGAGCAGGCTCGCTCCCACAGTTCAAGCGGCCCTTCTGTGGGAGCGAGCCTGCTCGCGATGGGGGCAGGCCGGGCAAAGAAGAGTTCAAAAACAAAAAAAGCCCTCGGACAATCACTCGTCCGAGGGCTTTTTCATACCTGAAACCAGATTACTTCTTCAGGCCGTAATGCTCGTCGAGCATGCCCGGTGCGTTCGGGGCTTTAGGCGCGTAGTCACGCGGTGGTTCCTGATTGCGCGGCGGCGTCAGGCGTTCCCGTGGAGCCTGCGCCGCGTCGGCGTGCAGGGAGGCCAGCAGGCGTTGGCGGGTCTGCTCGTCCAAGGCCAGGCGGTTGGCGCCTTCGGCGAGATGATCCTGCACTTCCTGGTAGCTCTGAGTCAGTTTCTTGACCAGTGTTGCAGTGCTGTTGAAGTGGGTCACCACCTCATTCTGATAACTGTCGAAACGTTCCTGAATATCGTCCAGCTGACGTTGCGTGCTGCTAGGCGCGGCATTCGGCGCAAGGCGAGCGATCAGGAATCCAATGGCGACACCCACAACCAGGGCAAGAGTCGGCAACAACCAAACTAAGAGCGAGTGTTCCACGAGTCCTTCCTCTATAAACGGCTTTGCTTTACGTTAACGGCTCGAACCTGCGCTGTATACCGCGATTCACTCGCAATAGACAGCGACAGACAATTTGCTAGACGAGTCGACCCGATTCGAGGTCACGGAGTTCCTTCCTTGCTTATGCGTGAAACCCCTGTAGTGATTGATGGCCCGGTCGGCCAACTGGAAGCACTTTACCTGGATAACGAGCAGCCGCGCGGCCTGGCGCTGATCTGCCATCCGAACCCGGTGCAGGGCGGCACCATGCTCAACAAAGTGGTCTCGACCCTGCAGCGCACCGCACGCGATGCCGGTTTGATTACCCTGCGTTTCAATTACCGTGGCGTCGGTGCCAGCGAAGGCACCCACGACATGGGCACGGGCGAAGTCGATGATGCCCAGGCCGTGGCCAAGTGGTTTCGGGCCCGGCACCCGGATTTGCCACTGAACCTCTTCGGTTTTTCCTTCGGCGGTTTTGTCGCCGCCAGTCTCGGCGGGCGGCTGGAAGCGCAAGGCGAGCGTCTCAAGCATCTGTTCATGGTCGCGCCGGCGGTCATGCGCCTGGGGGATCAGGATCAGCTGCCGCAGAACGGCGAACTGACCCTGATTCAGCCAGAAACCGACGAAGTCATCGATCCGCAGCTCGTTTACCAATGGTCCGACAAGCTCGAACGTCCCCATGAGCTGCTGAAAGTGGCAGAATGCGGACACTTTTTTCATGGCAAGCTGACCGATCTCAAGGATCTGATCCTGCCGCGTCTTTCGAAATGATTGCAGTCTGACAAGCGATTACCCATGACGACTCGTACCCGTATCCTCACCGGCATCACCACCACCGGCACGCCGCACCTGGGCAACTACGCCGGCGCCATCCGTCCGGCGATCGTCGCCAGCCGTGACAGCAATGCCGATTCGTTCTACTTCCTGGCGGACTACCACGCCCTGATCAAATGCGATGACCCGCTGCGCATCCAGCGCTCGCGTCTGGAAATCGCCGCGACCTGGTTGGCGGGTGGCCTGGATGTGGATCGCGTGACTTTCTATCGCCAGTCCGACATCCCGGAAATCCCTGAACTGACCTGGCTGCTGACCTGCGTTGCCGCCAAGGGCCTGCTCAACCGTGCCCACGCCTACAAGGCATCGGTGGACAAGAATGTCGAGACCGGCGAAGACCCGGACGCCGGTATCACCATGGGCCTGTACAGCTATCCGGTGCTGATGGCGGCGGACATTCTGATGTTCAACGCACACAAGGTGCCAGTCGGTCGCGACCAGATCCAGCACGTGGAAATGGCCCGGGATATCGGTCAGCGCTTCAACCACCTGTTCGGCCAGGGCAAAGAGTTCTTCACCATGCCCGAGGCATTGATTGAGGAAAGCGTTGCCACGCTGCCAGGCCTCGACGGTCGCAAGATGTCGAAAAGCTACGACAACACCATCCCGTTGTTCAGCAGCGCCAAAGAGATGAAGGACGCGATTTCGCGGATCGTCACTGACTCCCGTGCGCCGGGCGAAGCGAAGGATCCGGACAATTCGCACTTGTTCACATTGTTCCAGGCGTTCGCCACACCGGCGCAATCCGACGAGTTCCGCAGCGAACTGCTGCAGGGCCTGGGTTGGGGCGAGGCGAAGAACCGCCTGTTCCAGTTGCTGGACAATGAATTGGGCGAGTCGCGCGAGCGCTATCACCAGTTGATCGAGCGCCCGGCGGACCTGGAAGACATCCTGCAGCATGGTGCGAAAAAGGCCCGCTCAGTGGCGACACCGTTCCTCAACGAACTGCGTGAGGCGGTGGGTCTGCGTTCGTTCGTTGCCCAAACCCAGGTTGCAGCGACCACCAAGAAAAAAGCGGCAAAAGCTGCACGTTTTGTCAGCTTCCGCGAAGACGACGGCAGTTTCCGCTTCCGTCTGCTGGCGGCCGATGGTGAGCAACTGCTGCTGTCGCGCAACTTCGCTGACGGTAAAACCGCCGGCCAGGTGACCAAGCAGCTGCAATCGGGCCAGTCACTGGACGTTCGAAATGAAGACTTGAGCTTCAGCGTCTGGCTGGAAGGCGACTGTGTCGCCCATAGCCAGGCCTTCGCCGACAGCGCTGCGCGCGATGCTGCAATCGAAGCATTGCGGATCGCTCTGACGCCGGTTCAGGAATAATCAACGGCACGGCCCGACCAAGGGCTGATTGCCATTCCCACGGGCCATCGCTACAGTGACGGCCCGTTTTTGTTGCCTTGCTAACGAATTATGACGCCCCTAGAACGATATCAAGCTGATCTGAAACGCCCGGAATTCTTCCATGACGCTGCGCAGGAAACGGCTGTGCGTCATTTGCAGCGCCTGTATGACGATCTGGTCGCAGCCGAGCAGAACAAACCGGGCCTGCTGGGCAAACTGTTTGGCAAGAAGGATCAGACCCCGGTCAAAGGCCTGTACTTCTGGGGTGGCGTGGGTCGCGGCAAGACTTACCTGGTCGACACCTTCTTCGAGGCGCTGCCGTTCAAGGAAAAGTCCCGCACTCACTTCCACCGCTTCATGAAGCGCGTGCACGAAGAGATGAAGACCCTGGGCGGCGAGAAAAACCCGCTGACCATCATCGCCAAGCGTTTCTCCACCGAAGCCCGGGTGATCTGCTTCGATGAGTTCTTCGTTTCCGACATCACCGACGCCATGATCCTTGGCACCTTGATGGAAGAACTGTTCAAGAACGGCGTAACCCTGGTCGCGACCTCGAACATCGTGCCGGACGGCCTGTACAAGGACGGCTTGCAGCGCGCTCGCTTCTTGCCGGCCATTGCGCTGATCAAGCAGAACACCGAAATCGTCAACGTCGACAGCGGCGTCGATTACCGTCTGCGCCACCTCGAACAAGCGGAGCTGTTCCACTATCCGCTCGACGAAGCGTCCCACGAAAGCCTGCGCAAAAGCTTCCGTGCGCTGACGCCAGAGTGCACGGCAGCGATCGAGAATGATGTGCTGATGATCGAAAACCGCGAAATCCGTGCCCTGCGCACCTGCGATGACGTGGCCTGGTTCGACTTCCGCGAACTCTGCGACGGCCCGCGCAGCCAGAACGACTACATCGAACTGGGCAAGATCTTCCACGCTGTGTTGCTCAGCGGTGTCGAGCAGATGAGCGTCACCACCGACGACATCGCCCGACGCTTCATCAACATGGTCGACGAGTTCTACGACCGTAACGTGAAACTGATCATTTCTGCCGAAGTCGAGCTCAAGGATCTCTACACCGGCGGTCGCCTGAACTTTGAATTTCAGCGCACCCTCAGCCGCCTGCTGGAAATGCAGTCCCACGAATTCCTGTCGCGTCCGCACAAGCCGTAGGATATTTCGGAATACAAAAAGGGCCTGCACATGCAGGCCCTTTTTTATCGGCTGGAGATTCCCTGCGGGACTGAATAGGGTTTATGCAGTGTTGTTGAGGTAGCGCGCCAGCTCATTTTCTCGCTGGGAGCCGAGGAGCAACCAGAGCAGGATCCTGGCTTTGCGCGGGCAGAGAAAACCGGCCATCAATGCACCCTTGCGACTCAAGTCCACCTCACCGCCAATAAATCCGTACGACGATTGCGCGGTGGAGCCGGAGCCAGTACGGGTGGCGACTATCACAGGGATTCTTTGAGCGATGCGCTCAATGGCGCAGGCCCAATGCTCCGAGAGATGTCCGGCTCCGAAACCAGCGATCACGAGCCCGTCGTAGCCCAGTTCAAGGATGCTATCCAATAGCAGGGTATCGGCAGAAAGTGACGCCTCCAGCATCGCGACGTTTTGTGTGGTGTGTTGTGGCAGCGGCAAAAGCATGCGCGGCGTTGGCTGCCGTAGATAGCGAACGACGCCTTCGACGAGCAAACCTGTGGGTCCAAAGACCGGGGAGGAAAACGCATGCAGTGCCAGTGAATCGGTTTTTCGTACGTAGCGCGCTTCATGAATCTCTCCGTTCATGACGACCTGAACGCCGCGTTGTCGACTGTTGTCAGCCAATGCGACTCGGCAAGCGTCGAGCAGGTTTGCCGGTCCTTCGGCTCCCGCCTGCTTTGCCGAACGCATGGCGCCTGTCAGGACCAATGGTTCCTGGTGGTCCCACAAGTACTCGAAAAATAGGGCGGTTTCTTCGAGGGTGTCGGTGCCTTGGGTAATGACAACACCAATGACGCCTTGTGCAATCTGATCTTTCGCCCAGGAAAGGACGCCCAGCAAAAACTCGAAACTTAAGGATGCGCTTGGTAACAATCCAAGCGTTTCAACTGACACCCTGGCCAATGTCGTCAACTCTGGTACAGAGGCGAGCAGGGTTTCGCCGCTGACTGTCGGGATAACGGCTTCGCCGGCATTTCTGGCTTGCATGCTCACTGTGCCGCCGAGCGCCGCGATGGCAAGTTCAGGCAGATCCATGTGATACCTCGCGTGTTCGGGAAGAGAAGTGGCTGTACCCGGTTCGAGACGGATACAGCCGAAAGGTGGGTAGCATTTACTCCGCGATAAGAACGCCGATCAGCGGCACGATCAGCGCCGTGCTGATGGCCATGGATAGGACATTGCCGATGTAGGCATGCATGTCGGTCGGCAGTTGCTTGGTAATCGCTCTGGCCAGAGGGGGGGCGATTAACGCCCCCAGCAATGCACTTGAACCGATCACTAGCCAACTGCCACCATGGGTCAGGATCGCGGCTGGCACCACTGACACCAGGGGAACATAAGTGGGATACCAGCCGTGTAGCTTCCATTGTCGACGCCAGATCAGCACGCCGATGGCCGAGGTCAGTGCCTGTGCAGCGATAATGTGCAGCAACAGGCCTGAACCGTACGCCGGGCTCATCGGGTTCATGGTGTAAGCCAGCAGTACCCCCAGTAACAAGCCGAGGCTAGCCAGTTCGTTACCGAAAAATGGCGCTTCGGAAAAATCTGCCAGGACCCGGCGTATGCTCCAGATGACCCCGTAGTCCGGGGCATTGGTGGCGGGTGCAGGGGGCGAGGAGGGCGGTGTCTTGGGGTGTTCGGACTTCATCAGGCTCGGCCAGTAGCGGTAGAGCAGAAATGCCATGACACTGGCAACTGCCATCCCCAGAACATTTCCGATCACTGCCGGCAACCCCAGCGGGTTACACACGTAATTGACGATCAGCAGGCACATTGGTGTGACGAATACGGCACCCATGATTGCGCCGTTGATCGTGACCTTCCAGCCGCCGCCAAACATCAGCACCATAGCCGCTGGTAGCGAAACGAACGCGGCAAATGTCGGTTGCCAACTGGTGGTGGTCACTGTCCACCCCCACAGTGCGTTGCTCAGCAGTAACCCGAGTAGCGAACTGGTGATCAGCCACGGCCATAGCCCTGTGCCATAAGAAATGCTGAAGCCTTGCCAAGATCTCCTCGTTCGATTCGCCCAGTAGGCGAGATAGGCGCCCGCCAACAGTCCTATTGAGGCGAATTCGTGTTTATAGAATGCCACCTCGCTGATGTCGCCCATCAGCCAGCGCAGCCAGGCACTCGGCTGGGGAAGGCTCGATACCATATCGCTGTAACTCGGCCAATGGGCGGACCAGAACGAACGATAGGTGAGTGAAAGCCAGATAATCAGCAGTGTCGTGCCGATCATCAGCAGGAGGACGGCTACATCAAATGGTGATCTGGGGGCAGACTGGTTTTTATCGGTTGTGGTTACCATGAGTCAGGTCCCCCTCATCAGCGCGGGAGGCATGGGTGTTGGGTGTAACCGAGCATTTGATCGTAGAGATCGGCTCGACGATCACGATGCAAGTCGTTCAGGTTGTTCCAAATAGGGGCGCTGCGAGAGGCTGTCAGGTCAATATCGGCAAACAGGATTTCCTGCTGGTCTGCCGATGCTACCGCGCCAATCGGCCAACCATTGGTCCCGGCAATCAGTGAGCAGCCCAAGTAGCGGGCACCTCGTTCTTCACCGATTCGGCTGGCAGCTGCAATAAACACATTGTTGACGTGGGCTGCTGTCATCGTGAGGTACGACGCCATGCACTTGCCGGCATCATCGAACAGCGGCGGAGGTGTCCAGACCCAGTTGTTGAGACTGCAGATGATGTCGGCGCCCTGTTGGCTCAGAATGCGCGGCACCTCGGGGAACCAGATATCCCAGCAGATCAACATTCCGATACGGCCAATGGGTGTATCAAAAACCGGAAAACCGAGATCGCCCGGTGTGAACCAGAGTTTCTCCAGATTCCATAAATGGGCTTTTCGATACTTGCCGATAAAGCCGCCAGGGCCGACCAGCATTGCGGTGTTAAAGAGCTGCATGCCGTCGCGCTCCGCCAAGCCGGCTACGAGGTACACATTGTGCTCGGAGGCGAAGTCGATCCAGAGTTGTGCGCATGGCCCGCCGGGAATCAGCTGCGCGTGTTCAAAGGCATCCTGCCTATTGCTGAAGAAATAGCCGGTGCTGGATAGCTCAGGCAGAACGATGAGGTTCGCACCGCCGGTTACCGCCTCCAACGCCAACTCCTGGCTGCGACGCAGATTTGCATCACAATTCTCGATACCGACTTGTGGATCGAATTGCACGACTGCTACACGAACGGGGCTTGTTGGCTCGCTCATTTCGGGTGACCTCTTTTTATTGTTATTCACGCTGTTTAATTGCGTGTTTATAAGAGTCCAAAAGCCAGCTGGCGTAAGTCGGATGCTTCCGGTATGGCTGTAGCCTTTATCCGAAGATGTATGAGCGAGGCGTTTTTGTTCGTCGGCCTGGTCAGGGGGAAAAGCAGAGCCAAGCCAGACCTGCATGGCTCTAAACGGGGGGGATCAGGTTTTGAGTTTGTAGTGTGGATAGTCACTCATGGAAAAACCGCCATTGAAAATGGCTGCGGTTTTGTCACAGATGTGAATAACCGCATCAACAGCCGTCCGAAAGCAAGGTTCCGTCCAGCCAGCGTCGACTGAAAATGACTCACCAGAAAAATACAGGCCTGAAGTACGCGCAAAGTCCCTGTTGTACTTCATCAGGCTCACGGCATCGTAATAGGTCCCGGGCCGGTAGAGCTTTGCACAACCCAAGGCGTTTTTGTCCGTTATCCAGCGTTGAACCACTGCCTGCTCAATGCCAATGTAAGGGGAAATTTTCTCCTGAATATTGGTGGCGTTCATCAGGATGCGATCAAGCTCTTTGGCGCACTTGGTAACCAATTCCTTGTCGGTGAATGAGGCAAGTTTTGTTGCGTCATCCTCCCATGTATAACTCAACAGGATGCAGTCATAGCTGTAGTGATCGTTGTAGCGATAGGTGTAGACATCGTGGATAAAACTATCGGTAACGATGGTTTGCGGAATTTTGTGGTTTTTCGAAAGAAATGATTTTTTCAACGGTGCATAGACTTTGCAGCTGGTTTCCCAGTGTGCCGTTTTGTAGGCGTTGATTATCTCGAATGGCAGCATCTCCTGAGTGAAGTTTTTCAGTTCGATTCGAGTCTCTATTAACCAAGACGGTAGGGTCATGATGACCGAATCAAAGTCTTCGAAGCGCTCCTGGGTTTGCTCGGCCTGACTGTGTTTCCAGTTGAAGTAGACGCGTATCTTCTGATTAGTCAGTTTTTTTAGTTTTGTAACGGACGAATCTGTGAGGAGGCCATTGCTTCTTTCGAGACTGTGTTCATAAACGGATTTTCCGGTTTCGGCGGTTTTCAGGAACATCAGAGATTCGTCCAAAGCGGCGAGTCCGATGTAGCGCGGGGCATCGAAGCTCAATCCCGCCGAGTCAGAAACTGTGTTGCTGTGGAGGTAGGGTGAGGCTAGTGGGTCTCCGGCAGCGTTTACCCGACCGTGGATCAGTTGCAACTGACTGCTGAACCCAAAAATGGCAGTTCGCAGTGGATAAAGGCAGCAGACGTCATAAAAAGCTCCCCAGCTCCCGTCACCGATGCCGATTGCATAGAAAATCGCGGATTCTTCTGCAGACATTCCCATTCCGCCAAAGTCACCGGGCGAACGTTCATCCCAGGTTGTCAGGGCCGGCATACTGACCAGATCGCGAAATGAGACGCCCTCGTACTTTTTAACGATTGCAGCCCACATGCTTTCCCATTTCTGACTGGCGTAAATTTCTGCAACATGTTTTGTCATGCGATCGGCGAAATCCTTCCACTTGGCATAGACCTTCTGCAGATCCTCGCCGGGAGGTGGGGTCAAGCCATCGGCATTTTTCCAAATCAACATCTGCGGCGTCCCGCTGTTGCCCACGCTACCTTCTCTGAGATAGATGCCGGTCGAGCGAACCCACTGACTTCCAGGATTGGCAAAGTCTGAAAACGACAACTCAAACGCCTTGGCGTAGTAAGCCATTAGAGACCTGCCATCTGTTGGTGGCTCGTCTGCCCGGTTGAAAAAGGGCATGCGCATTGCCCCCAGTTCAAAGGGAGTATGACTTTCCGTGGAGTTAGGGCTTCCCGGGATGGTTAAGTGCCTGCCCCCTATGCGGCGGGATTGTTCTATGAGGGTGATATTGGTGAAACCGCAGCGATACAGTTCACGGGCGGCGGTTAGTCCGGTTACGCCTGCACCGATGATGCAAATTCGGTGATCGAGGGAAGTAGCCTTCGCTATTCCGTTTGCCTGTTCAACCAGTGATCGATAGTCGAAACACAAGTCTGGTGGATTGGGAAAGCGGGCAGCCCATTTGTTGTCAGTCGAGCGCTTTGTTCGAGTGGTTTCCTTGGCTGCGAATGAAGGGTAGTTGTAGCTTGAACCTATAGTCATTGTGATCTTCCCTGACAGTACTGATGTTTTTTGCAGGGACGATGTTGAAGTTTGGAGCGCGTAGCGTATATCAGCCAAGTCGGGTGCTGAGGTGCTCCGCTTTCCGCTTTTTTTGTAGGCAATGAATGTTCAATGAAAAAAGGGTCTGCGATGCAGACCCTTTTTTATCCAATTACGCCGCCTGCTGAAACTGCTGCCGATACTGGTTCGGCGACAGCTCAGTGTGCTGGCGGAACAGGCGTGCGAAGAAGCTCGCATCGTCGTAGCCGACTTCGTAGCTGATGGTCTTGATGCTCTTGCGGCTCCCGGACAGCAGCCCCTTGGCGGTTTCGATGCGCAGGCGTTGCAGGTAGTGCAGGGGCTTGTCGCCGGTGGCGGTCTGGAAGCGGCGCATGAAGTTACGGATGCTCATGCCGTGTTCGCGGGCGACATCTTCGAAGCGGAACTTGTCGGCAAAGTGTTCTTCGAGCCAATGCTGGATCTGCAGGATGATCACGTCTTGATGCAGCTTTTGTCCGCCAAAGCCGATGCGACCCGGTGAGTAGCTGCGCTGGACTTCATAAAGAATGTCCCGTGCCACGGCCTGGGACACATTGGCGCCGCAGAAACGCTCGATCAGATAGATATAGAGATCACACGCCGATGTGGTGCCGCCGGCGCAGTACAGGTTGTCAGCGTCGGTCAGATGTTTGTCCTGGTTGAGCTGGACCTGCGGGAAGCGTTCGGCGAAGGCATTGAAGAAGCGCCAGTAGGTGGTTGCTTCCTTGCCGTTTAACAGTCCGGCCTCGGCCAGCCAGAACACGCCGGTCGCTTCGCCGCAGAGCACCGCGCCACGGGCATGTTGCTGGCGCAGCCAGGGCAGGACCTGTGGATAACGTTTGCTCAGGGTGTCGAAATCGTCCCAGAAGGCCGGAATGACAATGATGTCGGCATTTTCCAGGCCGCCGTCTACCGGGATCTTCACATCACTGAACGTGTTGACCGACTGGCCGTCGGGGCTGACCAGGCGTGTTTCGAACGCCGGTGTCAGGCCGTGGCCCAGCTGTTTGCCGTAGCGCAGGCTGGCGAGGTGGAAGAAATCCTTGGCTTGCATGAGGGTGGAAGCGAAAACCCGGTCGATAGCCAGGATGCTGACGCGCCGCAGGGGCGTGGAGGCTTGGTTAGACATAATTCAACTTTATTCTTATAGGGGAAAGTGGTCACCAGACGGCTGGATCGTCTTATTTTTTGTCGGATGTGTCCAGTGTCCTGTATCGGACTCGGGGCTTAGTCTCTGAAGGTTCATTCCTGCCAATACCAAGAAAGGTGCCGCATGATTCCCAGAACCTTGTTCAGTTCCGAGCACGAACTTTTTCGTGACAGTGTGCGAACGTTCCTCGAAAAAGAGGCCGTGCCGTTCCACGGACAATGGGAAAAACAGGGCTACATCGACCGTCAACTGTGGAACAAGGCAGGGGAGGCGGGAATGTTGTGCTCGCATCTGCCGGAGGAATACGGCGGGTTGGGCGCAGACTTTCTCTACAGTGCGGTGGTGATCGAAGAGGTGGGGCGCCTGGGGTTGACCGGTATCGGTTTTTCCCTGCATTCGGACATCGTGGCGCCCTACATCCTGCATTACGGCAGTGAAATGTTGAAACACAAATACCTGCCGAAACTGGTTTCCGGGGAGCTGGTCACCGCCATCGCCATGACCGAACCTGGCGCCGGTTCCGACCTCCAGGGCGTCAAGACCACGGCTGTGCTGGACGGCGACGAATATGTGATCAACGGCTCGAAGACCTTTATCACCAACGGTTTTCTCGCCGATCTGGTGATTGTCGTCGCCAAGACCGATCCCAAGGCTGGCGCGAAAGGCACCAGCCTGTTCTTGGTAGAAGCCAATACGCCCGGCTTTGAAAAGGGCAAGCGCCTGGAAAAGGTCGGCATGAAGGCCCAGGACACCTCGGAATTGTTTTTCCAGGACGTGCGGGTGCCCAAGGAAAACCTGCTGGGCCAGGCCGGGATGGGGTTTGCGTACCTGATGCAGGAATTGCCGCAGGAGCGCCTCACCGTGGCCATCGGCGGCCTCGCGTCGGCCGAAGCGGCATTGCAATGGACGCTGGAGTACACCCGCGAGCGCAAGGCGTTCGGCAAGGCCATTGCGGACTTCCAGAACACCCGCTTCAAACTGGCGGAGATGGCGACAGAAATCCAGATCGGTCGTGTTTTTGTGGATCGCTGTCTGGAATTGCATCTGCAAGGCAAGCTCGACGTGCCAACAGCTGCGATGGCCAAGTACTGGGGCACTGACCTGCAATGCAAGGTCCTCGACGAGTGCGTGCAGTTGCATGGCGGTTACGGCTTCATGTGGGAATACCCGATCGCCCGGGCGTGGGCGGATGCGCGGGTACAGCGGATCTATGCCGGGACCAATGAAATCATGAAGGAGATTATTGCCAGATCGCTTTGATCGGCGTTGGCAGGGTAGACGCCATCGCGGGCAAGCGCTCCTACAGGCTCAATGACGCCGGTGGGATAGGCTTGCCCGTGATGGGTTCTACGAATCAATCAAGGCGCAGGGTTCGGCTGATCCTTGTGGATCGCTTCGATCCCTTCCAGCACTTCCTCCGACAGCTTCAGATCGAAACTGGCGATGTTGCTGTCCAGTTGCTCAAGTGTGGTCGCGCCAATGATGTTGCTGGTCACGAACGGCTGCTGTGTCACGAACGCCAGGGCCATTTGCGCCGGGTCCAGGCCGTGTTCTCGAGCCAGCGCCACATAACGGCAGCAAGCAGCTTCCGACTGCGGGTTGAAGTACCGGCTGAAGCGGCTGTAGAGACTCAAGCGACCTTTTGGTGGGCGCGCGCCTCCTTCGTATTTGCCGGACAGAAACCCGAACGCCAGCGGTGAATAGGCGAGCAGGCCGCACTGTTCACGAATGGCGATCTCCGCCAGGCCGACCTCGAAGCTGCGATTGAGCAGGTTGTAAGGGTTCTGGATCGACACCGCGCGTGGCCAGCCTCGTGCTTCGGCCAGGGCGAGGAAGCGCATGGTGCCCCAGGGTGTCTCGTTGGAGAGGCCGATGTGGCGGATCTTGCCGGCCTTGACCTGCTCGTCCAGTGCTTCGAGGGTGTCTTCCAGGGGCGTCAGGTTGGCTTCGATCTTGTGCTTGTAACCCAGTTGGCCGAAGAAATTGGTGCTGCGCTCCGGCCAGTGCAACTGGTACAGGTCGATGTAATCGGTCTGCAGGCGTTTCAGGCTGCCATCCACGGCTTCGGTGATGTGCTGTCGATTGTGCCGCAGGTTCTTGTCGCGGATGTAATCGATGGTGTTGCCCGGGCCGGCGATCTTGCTGGCCAGGATCCAGTCGGCACGGTCGCCGCGGCTTTTGAAGTAATTACCGATGTAGCGTTCGGTGGTGGCGTAGGTTTCGGCCTTGGGAGGCACCGGATACATTTCGGCGGTGTCGATGAAGTTGATCCCGGCACTCTTGGCCCGTTCAATCTGCGCGAAGGCTTCAGCCTCGCTGTTTTGCTCGCCCCAGGTCATGGTTCCGAGGCAGATGGCACTCACGTTGAGATTGGTCCGGCCTAACTGGCGATAGTCCATCGGGTGCTCCTTGGGCAAAACAATCATAAAAGCAGGTTGAATTATTTTTCGCAATCTGCATAATTGCGCACCTCTTTCTGCAGTGGAAGTGATGCGCCGCCGCCGAAGAATCTTGCCGTTGAACGGACGCGCCGACCCGAGCCCCCGAAAGCGTCTGTATCCGGCTGCCTTTGACTTGTCAAAGTACGCACTATTCAGTAAGATCCGCCGTCTAATTTACAGGGCGGCCCCTGAGGCTATAAAGAATGAAAACTTTTACTGCTAAACCGGAAACAGTAAAGCGCGACTGGTTTGTCGTCGACGCTGCTGGTCAGACCCTGGGTCGTCTGGCCACCGAAATCGCGAGCCGTCTGCGTGGCAAGCACAAGCCTGAGTACACTCCTCACGTTGACACCGGCGACTACATCGTCGTAATCAACGCTGAGCAGATCCGTGTTACCGGTGCTAAAACCACTGACAAAATGTACTACTCCCACTCCGGTTTCCCGGGCGGCATCAAGTCGATCAACTTTGAAAAGCTGATCGCCAAAGCCCCTGAGCGCGTGATCGAGACCGCGGTCAAAGGCATGCTGCCTAAGAACCCGCTGGGTCGCGACATGTACCGTAAGCTGAAAGTCTATGCGGGCGCTGCACACCCTCATACTGCTCAGCAGCCCCAAGAACTGAAGATTTAACGGAATAGTTCATTATGTCGGCGACTCAAAATTACGGCACTGGCCGTCGCAAGACCGCAACCGCACGCGTTTTCCTGCGTCCGGGTACTGGTAACATCTCCATCAACAACCGTTCGCTGGATAATTTCTTCGGCCGCGAAACTGCCCGCATGGTAGTTCGTCAGCCGCTGGAATTGACTGAGACTGTCGAGAAGTTCGACATCTACGTCACCGTGATCGGTGGTGGTGTAAGTGGTCAAGCTGGCGCAATCCGCCACGGCATCACTCGCGCTCTGATGGATTACGACGAGACTCTGCGCAGCGCTCTGCGTAAAGCCGGCTTCGTAACCCGCGATGCACGTGAAGTTGAACGTAAGAAAGTTGGTCTGCGTAAAGCGCGTAAGCGTCCGCAGTACTCGAAGCGTTAATTCGCTTCCACGTTCAAAAAAAGAACGCCCAGTTTCCTCACGGAGCTGGGCGTTTTTTTATGCGTGCGATTTATCAAAGAATTGCTCTGTGACAACTTGCCACACGCGCAGAGCCCCTATACTACAAGGCTTGGGAGTGGGGCCCTCAGGTAATTACCTTGTCAGAATTGGGGGTTTTCATTACCATTCGGCAAAATTTTTATAAGTACAGAGTTTTACTTAGTAGATGCCTGATTTAACAGGCCACAAAGCTGATGGGAGAGGACTGAATGAGCAATGACGGCGTGAATGCAGGCCGGCGTCGCTTCTTGGTAGCAGCCACATCCGTGGTGGGTGCTGCAGGAGCGGTGGGGGCTGCGGTCCCGTTCGTGGGGTCATGGTTTCCCAGTGCCAAGGCGAAAGCCGCAGGTGCACCGGTGAAAGTGAATGTCAGCAAAATCGAGCCAGGCCAGCAGATGATTGCTGAGTGGCGCGGTCAGCCGGTATTCATCGTCCGCCGTACGCAGGAAATCCTGGGGAATCTGAAGAAGATCGAGGGCCAGTTGTCTGACCCTACCTCCAAGAACTCGACTCAACCGACCTATGTAGATCCGGAAACCCGTTCGATCAAACCTGAGGTTCTGCTGCTGATTGGTATCTGCACGCACCTCGGTTGCTCGCCGACTTTCCGTCCGGAAGTCGCTCCCGCGGATCTTGGCAAAGACTGGGTAGGTGGCTATTTCTGCCCATGCCACGGCTCCCACTACGACCTGGCTGGCCGCGTCTACAAGTCGCAACCCGCGCCTTTGAACCTGCCAGTACCCCCGCATTCCTATGAGACCGATGACATCATTGTCATTGGCGTCGATACGGAGAAAGCGTGATGAGCAAGTTCATGGATTGGGTTGATGCGCGCTTTCCCGCGACCAAGATGTGGGAAGACCATCTCAGCAAGTACTACGCCCCGAAAAACTTCAACTTCTTCTATTTCTTTGGCTCCCTGGCCCTGCTCGTTCTGGTCAACCAGATCGTTACCGGTGTCTGGCTGACCATGAGCTACACCCCGTCGGCGGAAGAGGCGTTTGCTTCCGTCGAATACATCATGCGCGACGTCGAGTACGGCTCGATCCTGCGTCTGCTGCACTCCACCGGCGCTTCGGCGTTCTTCATCGTGGTCTATCTGCACATGTTCCGTGGCTTGCTCTACGGTTCGTACCAGAAGCCGCGTGAGCTGGTGTGGGTCTTCGGCATGCTGATTTACCTGGCGCTGATGGCTGAAGCCTTCATGGGTTACCTGCTGCCATGGGGTCAGATGTCCTACTGGGGTGCCCAGGTGATCATCTCGCTGTTCGGTGCGATCCCGGTCATCGGTAACGACCTGACCCAGTGGATCCGTGGTGACTACCTGATTTCGGGTATTACGCTGAACCGCTTCTTCGCCTTGCACGTGGTTGCCTTGCCGATCGTTATTCTCGGCCTGGTCGTGCTGCACGTTCTGGCATTGCACGAAGTCGGTTCGAACAACCCGGACGGCGTGGACATCAAGAAGCACAAGGACGAAAACGGTGTACCGCTGGACGGCATTGCCTTCCACCCGTACTACACCGTGAAAGATATCGTCGGCGTGGTGGTGTTCCTGTTCATCTTCTGTTCGATCGTGTTCTTCTTCCCGGAAATGGGTGGTTACTTCCTCGAGAAGCCGAACTTTGAACCGGCGAACGCTTTCAAGACGCCTGCGCATATTGCTCCGGTTTGGTATTTCACTCCGTTTTACGCGATCCTTCGGGCTGTTCCTGACAAGCTCCTGGGTGTAATCGCGATGGGGGCTGCCATTGCTGTGCTGTTCGTCCTGCCTTGGCTGGACCGTAGTCCGGTCAAGTCGATGCGCTACAAGGGCTGGCTGAGCAAGATCTGGCTCTGGGTGTTCTGCATCGCGTTCGTGATCCTGGGCGTTCTGGGTGTTCTGGCTCCAACCCCTGAGCGGACGCTGCTGTCGCAGGTATGTACCTTCCTGTACTTCGCCTACTTCATTCTGATGCCGTTCTACACCAGGCTTGAGAAGACCAAACCGGTTCCGGAAAGGGTGACTGGCTGATGAAAAAGTTATTTGCAGTTTTGATTCTTGCTGCGCTTCCTGTCGTGTCTTTTGCCAACGCTCTTGAGCCTGAGCTCGAAAAGGTTGAGATCGACGTTGCTGACAAAGTCGCCTTGCAAGATGGTGCGCGTACATTCACCAACTATTGCATGGGCTGTCACAGCGCGAAATACCAGCGCTATGAGCGAGTGGCCAATGATCTGGATATCCCTGCGGATCTGATGCAAAGCCATTTGATATTCACTGGCGCCAAGATTGGCGACCACATGAGCATCGGCATGCAGCCAGCTGACGCCAAGACCTGGTTCGGTGCGGCTCCGCCCGACCTGACGCTGGTTGCCCGCGTTCGTGGTACTGACTGGCTCTATGGCTACCTGAAGTCGTTCTACGAAGATCCGGCGCGCCCATGGGGTGTGAATAACAAGGTCTTCCCGAATGTTGGCATGCCAAACGTCCTGGTCGGCCTGCAAGGTCGTCAGGTTGTCGGTTGCAAACAGGTTCAGATCGTCGAAGACGGCAAGAAGCAATTTGATCCGCTCACCGGTACGCCGCTGACACATGAGGCGTGCGATCAGCTGACGATTGTGCCGAAAAGTGGTGCTTTGACCGAAGAGCAGTTCGATGAGAAGGTCAAGAATCTGGTAACCTTCCTGGCTTACTCGGCTAACCCGGTTAAGCTGCAGCATCAGCGCATCGGTACGTATGTATTGCTGTACCTGGCGTTCTTCTTCGTATTCGCCTACTTGCTCAAGCGCGAATACTGGAAAGATGTGCACTGATAAAGCTTTAAGCATTTGCTGTTAATCGCGCGCGCCCAAGGGCGTCTCTGAAGGTGTAACGAGTCTGGTGATCCAGGCGTTACGGGAGGCGCCCTCTGGGCGCGCTCGTTTTTCCGCTTCCGATAATTTCTACAAGCGAGGAGGATCGCCATGGGCGTGACCAATCGGTTGGCCTGTTACTCCGACCCCGCCGACCACTATTCCCACCGAGTGCGAATCGTACTGGCAGAGAAGGGTGTAAGCGCCGAGATCATTTACGTGGAAGCTGGCCGCCAGCCGCCTAAACTGATCGAAGTGAACCCTTATGGCAGCTTGCCCACCCTGGTCGATCGTGACCTGGCGTTGTGGGAGTCAACGGTGGTGATGGAATATCTGGATGAGCGTTATCCGCACCCGCCACTACTGCCGGTTTATCCGGTGGCGCGTGCCAACAGTCGTTTGCTGATTCATCGTATTCAGCGTGACTGGTGTGGTCTCGTGGATCTGATCCTGGATTCGCGGACCAAAGAGGCCGCTCGCGCCGTAGCGCGTAAAGAACTGCGCGAAAGTCTGACCGGCGTGTCGCCGTTGTTTGCCGACAAGCCGTTTTTCCTCAGCGAGGAACAAAGCCTGGTGGATTGCTGCCTATTGCCAATACTCTGGCGATTGCCGATTCTGGGTATAGAACTGCCGCGGCCCGCCAAGCCGCTGCTTGATTACATGGAGCGCCAGTTTGCGCGTGAGGCTTTCCAGGCGAGTCTGTCTGGTGTCGAACGCGATATGCGCTAAGGCTTAAGGAGCCGCTATGAACTCCAGTCGACCTTATCTGGTCCGTGCGCTCTATGAGTGGATTGTGGACAATGATTGCACCCCGCACATGCTGGTCAATTCCGAGTATCCGTCGGTGCAGGTGCCGCAGGGTTTTGCCAGTGATGGACAGATTGTCCTGAATGTATCGCCGCAAGCCGTGCGTCATTTGCACATGGATAACGAAGCGGTCAGTTTCGAGGGGCGCTTCGGCGGTGTACCACACACGCTGTACGTGCCTATCGCATCGATCCTGGGTATTTATGCCCGGGAGAATGGCCAGGGTATGGTGTTCGATCTGGAGTCGCCCATGGAAGACGATGAAGGGCTCGAGCCGGATGACGATATTCCGCCACCCGACAGCGAGCCGCCGCGTCCCAGCGGTCGACCTAGTTTGAAAGTGGTGAAATAAAAAAAAGGGTGATCCGCAAGGATCACCCTTTTTATTTCAGCGCCTTCAAACGATGTAGGAGCGAGCCTGCTCGCGATGGGCGTGAACGATAACGCGGGCTGTCTGAATGAACGTATTCACCGGACGTTTTTCGCGAGCAGGCTCGCTCCTGCAGGTCTTAATCGATGTATTCGAACAGCTTGACGATCTTCTGCACGCCAGAAACGCTTTGCACCAAATTGGTCGCCTGAGCGGCTTCCTGTTTGGTCAGAAGGCCCAGCAGGTAGACGATGCCGTTCTCGGTGACAACCTTGATGCGCGAGCCGGGGATGTTCGGATCGGTGAGCATCTGGGCCTTGATCTTGGAGGTCAGCCAGGTGTCGTTCTGGCGGGCAAGGAAACCGGAGGGTGGCAGGATCTGCAGTTCGTTGTGGACCGTCTTCACGCGCTGAACGGCGGCAGCGGCCTGTTCGGCCTTTGCCTTGAGGTCGGCACGCGGGGTTTGCCCGGCAAGCAGTACCACGCCGTTGAAGCTGGTGACGACGATATGCGAGTCGTTGTCCAGGGCCGGATCGGCCTTGGCGATGTTCACCCCGACCTTGGTGTCGATCAGCGAGTCATCGATCTTGCTGCCGAAGGTGCGGGTGCCGCGGTCATCTTCGATCGGTGCTTCACGGCTGGCATTCACCACAGAGGTGCAGCCGCTGATGCCGAGGCACAGGGTCAGGGCCAGTAGGCCGAGGCGATTAGGGGTCATTCTTCACTCCCGAACAGTTGGCTGTCGATCAAGTCGCATAGGCAATGGATCGCCAGCAGGTGGACTTCCTGGATACGTGCGGTGACGTTGGCCGGTACGCGAATCTCGACGTCCTCGGGCAATAGCAGCGACGCCATGCCGCCGCCATCGCGACCGGTCAATGCTACGACAATCATTTCGCGATCATGTGCGGCCTGGATCGCTTGAATAATGTTTGCCGAGTTGCCACTGGTGGAAATTGCCAGCAAAACGTCACCCGGCTGACCAAGGGCGCGGATCTGTTTGGAGAATATTTCGTTGTAGCTGTAGTCGTTGGCGATCGAGGTGATCGTCGAGCTGTCAGTGGTCAGTGCAATGGCTGGCAGGCTCGGGCGCTCGCGCTCGAAGCGGTTGAGCAGCTCGGACGAAAAGTGCTGGGCGTCGCCTGCAGAGCCGCCGTTGCCGCAGGAAAGCATTTTGCCTTCGTTCAGCAGGGCATTGACCATCACCTGGCTGGCTTGCTCGATGTGCGGTGCAAGTACGTCCATCGCCTGTTGCTTGGTGTCGATACTGGCCTGAAAAAGCTGGCGAATTCGGGATTGCATGTCCATCTGTGTGACCTTAATGAGCGCGGCTGTCCGGCACGTGAATGTGCAGCCCGCAAAACAAAGAGCAAAAATGTTGTCGGGTGTCCGGTTCGGAGCGTAAACGATCAGCCGTCGAAAGCATTCTGCAACCAGTTCAACTGATCGAGTTTACTGTCGATGGCAACCACGTCGAAACGGCAAGGGGAATTGGCCCAGCGCGACTCGCACTGAAGAAAATACTGCGCGGCAAAAATCAGTTTCTGCCGTTTGCGCTCATCGATGCTATCGAGCGCGCCACCCCATTGAGTGTTTTTTCTGTAGCGAACTTCAACGAATACTACTGTATCGCCATCAAGCATGACCAGATCAAGCTCGCCGCGTTTACACAACCAGTTCTGCGCCAGCAGGCGCAGACCTTGTTGTTGAAGATGCTCGAGCGCATGGCGCTCGGCATCCTTACCGCTTTGCTGGCGTGACCTGTCGGGCATCAGCGTGGAGTGTCCGGCAGGCGTTGAACCTGGCCATTGACGAACTGGGCCCATGGCAACTGCCTTACGATGCGCTGGTTCTGCGTCATGCCCAGGCTGCCCGATTGACCTTCGACACGGCTTTCAGGCAAGGCCTTGAGTTGGCCCAGGCGTGGGGCCAGGCGATAGGCGTCGACGCCCATCGCATACAGGCGCCCCAGGCTGCCGGCCGCCTGTGGCCATTGTGCGGTGACCTGGCGACGCAGCGGATCATTAGCCTCCAGCAGCCATGGGGTTTCGCAGAAGCGAATGCCGTTCATGTCGTTGTACTGGTTCACATCGCCGCTGGCACTGAAGACGTGGGAAGTGGCGTAAACCGGAACATCACCCGCGTACTGGAAGTTCAGGGTCGGTTTGATTTGTTGGGCTTGTTGCGGGGTGGCAGCCAGGAAGATGAATTCGATGTCCTGACGGCGGGAAGGTTGGGCGGCAACCTGCGAGCCTATGGTGCTTTGCAGGCTCTTGGCGCGACCTTCGCTCTGACGCAGCTGGAACATGTCGGCAATTTGCTGGGCCAGTTGCACTGGCTGGTCGACGCGTTCGGTGGCGACGACGCTGCCGCCGTTGGCTTGCCAGTCCTGGCTGAAAGCCTTGAGGACGCGATCGCCCCATTCACCTTTCGGCACCATGATGGCGGCGCGATGCAGGCCGTCGGCGCGAGCGCGGCGCGATACTTCGCGTGCCTCGTCTTCCGCTGCAAGACCAAACTGGAACAGTTGGGCCGGACCTTGCTCGCCTTCGCTGTAGTTCAGTGCCAGGGTGGTGATCGGCAGTTGTGGGCGAGTGCTGAGTTGTTTGACCAGTGGCTTTTCCAGTGGGCCGACGACCAGCTGCACGCCATCGGCCTGGGCCTTGCGGTAGAACTCGTCGAGATTGGTCAGGCGCGAACTGTCATAGAACTCGATGGCTGGCGGCTTTTGTCCGGCCTGTTGCGCCTGATAGTGGGCGGCCATGAAACCTTCACGCAGTGCCTTGCCAACCGACGCCAGCGGGCCGTCTTGAGGTAGCAGCAGGGCAATCTTGCTCAAGGGTTGGCTGGCCAGTTGCTTGAGGTTGGTCAATGGCAATGGCAGTTGGATAGCGGCGGGGTGCTTCGGGTTCTGGGCGCGCCAGTTGTCGATCGCGGCCTGCTGCTGTTCCAGGGTGCCGGCCGATTTTACGGCCAGTGCCAGCGCCATCCAGCCGCCGAGGTCATCGGTAGTGTTTGGCTGCAATTGATCGGTTGGCAGCGAAGCGATCAGTGTCCAGATGGCTTCGTGGTTTTTGCGAGCGGCGTCTCCGCTCAGCATCGGCGCGATGAAGATCCGTTCCTTTGCGGCGGCCAGCGTCTGACCATCGGCTTCAAGGGCGCGGGCGTGAACCGTTCCGGTGCGGACCTGTTGCTCGGCAGGCATTTCGCTCAGGCGCTGCAGGCTGGGGTGGCTCAAGGCGCTCAGCGCGGCTTTGGGCTGATTGCGGGTCATGGCCAGTTCCGCCGCCAGGGTGCTGGCGAAGATCTGTTGCCCCGGCTTGAGTTGTTCGACCTGAACCTGTTGCAGGATCTGCGCGGACTGGCCGGCATTGCCTTGGTGGTAGGCCAGGTCTGCTGCGCTCAGGCGAAACAGTGCAGCTTCTTCCGGTGTTTTGCTTTGAGCCGCTTTTTCAAGCAGTTGCTCAATGCTGGCATCCGGGGTTCGTGGGAGTTCGCCAAGGCTGGAGGAGGGCGAACTGGCGCAAGCGGCCAGCAAGGCAGCGAGGCAGAGGGCAGTGAACAGCCGCAGGCAAGCGATCATGTAAGCGTTCCTGATACTCGATCAAATTAGCGTGGAATTGTACCCAAGCGCTGGCCGGGGCGCGATGTTACTGGCGTGAATCGATCAATTTAGCTCGTACAAATGTTGCGCGAGGGCGCAAGAGGTCGCAAAGGCGAGTGTTCCTTGCGCGTATCGCGGGCGTCGCGACGCGTTACAATGGCGACTTTATCGATCATGAGGTGTGCGCTTTGACTGCTCCAGGTGCTTTGAATTCCGCTGCGGGCTCGCTTTATGTGGTGGCGACGCCCATCGGCAACCTGGACGACATCAGTGCGCGTGCGCTGAAGATTCTGCGCGAGGTCGCACTGATCGCCGCCGAAGACACCCGGCATTCCCAGAGGCTGATGCAACACTTCGGCATCGCGACGCCGCTGGCTGCCTGTCATGAGCACAACGAGCGGGATGAAGGTAGCCGCTTTATTACCCGGCTGCTGGCCGGTGATGATGTGGCGCTGATTTCCGATGCGGGAACGCCGCTGATTTCCGATCCTGGCTATCACTTGGTGCGTCAGGCTCGTGCGGCAGGCATTAACGTAGTGCCAGTGCCGGGTGCCTGTGCATTGATCGCAGCGCTGTCGGCGGCGGGGTTGCCATCGGATCGTTTCATTTTCGAGGGGTTTCTGCCGGCCAAGGCCGTGGGACGGCGCGCACGCCTTGAACTCGTCAAGGAGGAACCGCGTACGTTGATATTCTACGAGGCGCCACACCGTATCCTCGAATGTCTGCAGGACATGGAGCTGGTATTCGGTGGCGAGCGTCCGGCGTTATTGGCGCGTGAACTGACCAAGACCTTTGAAACACTCAAAGGCTTGCCATTAGCCGAGCTGCGTGAGTTCGTTGAGTCGGACAGCAACCAGCAGCGCGGCGAATGCGTAGTGCTGGTGGCGGGGTGGACGGCTCCCGAGAGTGAGGACGCTGTCAGCAGCGAGGCGATGCGCGTGCTTAACCTGTTGCTCGAAGAAATGCCGCTCAAGCGCGCTGCCGCATTGGCTGCGCAAATTACCGGCGAGCGTAAAAATGTTTTGTACCAGGTCGCGCTGGATAAACAGAAGGGCGAGTAAAACCCGACGCGCAGGCGCGGTAAAAGGCGTTTAGCGCTTGTTCTTCGGGCGCTCTGCCGTTAACCTTCGCGCCGGAGAGTCGATCGGACAGTCGCTGCCCTCTATGAAAATTAGGGGGGGGAGGAAAGTCCGGGCTCCATAGGGCGAAGTGCCAGGTAATGCCTGGGAGGCGTGAGCCTACGGAAAGTGCCACAGAAAATAACCGCCTAAGCGCTTCGGCGCCGGTAAGGGTGAAAAGGTGCGGTAAGAGCGCACCGCACGTCTGGCAACAGTTCGTGGCTAGGTAAACCCCACTTGGAGCAAGACCAAATAGGGTCCCAAGGCGTGGCCCGCGCTGGGACCGGGTAGGTTGCTAAAGATGTCCAGTGATGGCCATCGTAGACGAATGACTGTTCAAGACAGAACCCGGCTTACAGATCGACTCTCCACCTTTTTCTCCCCTCCTGCTTAAATCATTGAGCAGGGTGTGGATGGTGAAAATGTTGTCATGCGGCGTTGTCAGTAGAAGGGGTTGCGTGATATCAATTTGCCTGCGCTGGTGATGAACGCCTAAACTCGATGCAGCACCGATTTTCCCTCCTCTCAGAATCGTCAGCAGAAGCACTTTCGTAATACCGAAAAAATCTTACTCTTAATAAATTACTTTAACTTCCGAATGCAGCCTTCTGTGCTGGTTCAAGTTATCGGGCAGTTTCATCTGCCAGATTCTCGTTACCCCTCCTTTTATGCTCCTAAATCTCAGTTTCGTAAGGGTTTTCCTTTACTCCGCGCCTTGACGGTGTGGTGGGCGCATTCCTATAGTGTGCGCAAGTGGCGGAAAGTGGCATGAAGTGGGTTTTTTGAGCGCAAAACGCTAATATTTGGAGAAACGCTGACGTGTTTCGCGGAGCCAACGCTATCAGTCTCGATGCAAAGGGCCGTCTCGCCATGCCGAGCCGGTACCGTGACGAGCTTGTTTCGCGTAGTTCCGGTCAGTTAATCGTCACAATTGATGCCGTTGATCCGTGCTTGTGTGTTTACCCCCTCGACGAGTGGGAAATCATTGAAACCAAACTGCGCGCACTGCCTTCGCTACGCGAAGAGAACCGCCGCCTGCAACGTTTACTGATTGGTAATGCCGTCGACCTCGAGCTCGATGGCAGTGGTCGATTTCTGGTTCCGCCGCGTCTTCGTGAATATGCCAAGTTGGATAAACGCGCGATGTTGGTAGGCCAGTTGAACAAGTTCCAATTGTGGGATGAGGATGCCTGGGATGCGGTTTCTGCCGCTGATCTGGCTGCTATTCAAGAACCGGGCGCGATGCCTGACGAACTGCGTGATTTGATCCTGTGACTATAGATAGCGGCTTTAACCACATCACCGTACTGCTTGACGAAGCCGTAGAGGCTCTCGCCGTACGTCCTGATGGCTGCTATCTGGACGGTACGTTCGGGCGCGGCGGGCACAGCCGGTTGATCCTCAGTCAGCTCGGTCCCGATGGTCGGTTGCTTGGATTCGATAAAGATCCACAGGCGATTGCCACCGGGCAGACGCTAGCGGCCGAAGACGGCCGCTTTGTCGTTGTGCAGCGCAGCTTTGCCGAGCTCGGTTCGGAAGTCGCGGATCGCGGTTTGCACGGCAAGGTCAGCGGTGTTTTGCTCGATCTGGGCGTGTCTTCGCCACAGCTTGACGATCCTGAGCGTGGCTTCAGTTTCCTCAACGACGGTCCGCTGGACATGCGCATGGACCCGTCCCGCGGGATCAGCGCCGCCGAATTCGTCAATACCGCGCCGGTGGAAGAAATTGCCCGCGTGTTCAAGGAATATGGCGAAGAGCGTTTCTCCGGTCGCATGGCCCGTGCCGTGGCCGAGCGTCGCGATATCAAGCCTTTCGAGCGTACGGCTGACCTGGCCGAAGTCCTCAAAGTCGCCAACCCGGCGTGGGAAAAGGGCAAGAACCCGGCAACCCGCGCCTTTCAGGGTTTGCGTATTCACGTCAATAACGAACTGGGTGATCTGGAAGCTGGCCTCGAAGCCGCAATGGACTGCCTGGAAGTGGGCGGTCGTCTGGTCGTGATCAGCTTCCACTCGCTGGAAGATCGCATCGTCAAACTGTTCATGCGCAAACTGGTGAAAGGCGAAGCCGATAACCTGCCGCGCAACCTGCCGGTTCGGCATGTCGCTTTCGAACCGAAAATCAAAATCCATGGCAAAGCGCAGACGGCCTCCGATGCCGAGCTCAAGGCCAACCCACGTTCCCGTAGCGCTGTCATGCGTGTGGCGGAGAAGCTGCGGTGAGCAAGCTCTTCGCCAAGCCACTGCCCGGCGGAAGCTTTTTCATGCTGCTGCTGTTTATCGGCGTGCTCGTGTCGGCGATCGGCGTGTCCTATAGCGCGCACTGGAATCGTCAGCTGCTGAACTCGCTGTACAACGAGTTGAGCGTGCGCGACAAGGCGCAGGCCGAGTGGGGGCGGTTGATTCTTGAGCAAAGCACCTGGACTGCCCACAGCCGAATCGAAGTGTTGGCCACCGAACAACTGAAAATGCACATTCCCGGTGCCGCCGAAGTGCAGATGGTGGCGCCATGATGAAACTCGAAGGCGCACTCTTTCCGTGGCGATTCCGTGTGGTGCTGGGTTTGCTCGGCGTCATGGTGATTGCGATTTGCTGGCGCATCATCGATCTGCAAGTTGTCGACCGTGACTTCCTCAAAGGTCAGGGGGACGCTCGCAGCGTTCGTCATATTCCGATCCCGGCGCACCGCGGCCTGATCACCGACCGCAACGGCGAGCCATTGGCTGTCAGTACGCCGGTGACCACCCTGTGGGCCAACGCCAAGGAAATGCAGCTGGCCAAAGAGAAGTGGCCCGCGCTGGCCGCTGCCCTGGGGCAAGACCCGAAAGCCCTGGCCGAGCGTCTTGAGGCTCAAGCCAATAAAGAATTCATTTACCTGGTGCGCGGGCTGACGCCTGAGCAAGGTCAGGCAGTGCTCGATCTGAAAGTACCGGGTGTCTACGGCATTGAAGAGTTCCGGCGTTTTTATCCGGCCGGTGAAGTGACCGCCCATATGGTTGGTTTTACCGATATCGATGACCACGGTCGTGAAGGTGTCGAGCTCGCTTATGACGAATGGCTGGCCGGAGTGCCCGGCAAACGCCAGGTCATCAAGGACCGGCGCGGCAGGTTGATCAAGGATGTTCAGGTCACCAAAAACGCCAAGGCCGGAAAGCCCTTGGCGTTGTCCATTGACTTGCGCCTGCAATATCTGGCCAACCGCGAACTGCGCAACGCGATCATCGAGAACGGTGCGAAGGCCGGTAGCCTGGTGATCATGGACGTCAAGACCGGCGAGATCCTCGCCATGGTCAACCAGCCGACCTACAACCCGAACAACCGCCGCAACCTGCAACCGGCGATGATGCGCAACCGCGCGATGATCGACGTGTTCGAACCGGGTTCGACCATGAAGGCGATCTCCATGAGCGCCGCCATCGAAACCGGGCGCTGGAAGCCGAGCGATACCGTCGAGGTGTACCCGGGCTCCTTGCAGATTGGTAAGTACACCATCAAGGACGTATCCAAGACCGAAGGTCCGGTACTCGACCTGACCGGTATTCTGATCAATTCCAGTAACGTCGGCATGAGTAAGGTCGCGTTCGATATTGGCGGCGAGACGATTTTCCGGCTGGCACAGAAAGTCGGTCTCGGTCAGGACACCGGTCTGGGCTTCCCCGGCGAACGTGTCGGCAACCTGCCGAACTACCGCGAATGGCGCAAGGCCGAAACCGCCACGCTGTCCTACGGCTACGGTATTTCGGTGACGGCGATCCAGTTGGTTCACGCGTTTTCGGCACTGGCCAACAATGGCCGTCTCGCGCCACTGACCCTGATCAAAACCGACAAGGCTCCGCAAACGACCCAGGTGTTGCCGGAAGCGGTCGCGAAGACGATGCAAGGCATGCTGCAGCAAGTGATCGAAGCCCCGCGCGGTGTGTTCCGTGCTCAGGTGCCGGCGTATCACGTGGGCGGCAAATCGGGTACCGCGCGTAAAACATCGGTGGGTACCAAAGGTTATGCCGAGAACTCCTACCGTTCGCTGTTCGCCGGCTTCGGCCCGATGAGCGATCCGCGTTACGCCATCGTGGTTGTTATCGATGAGCCAACCAAGGCCGGTTACTTCGGTGGTCTGGTATCGGCGCCGGTGTTCAGTCGCGTGATGTCCGGCACCCTACGCCTGATGAACGTCACTCCGGACAACCTGCCGCCCACTCAACAAGCGAACGCAACGCCGGTTGTTCCACTGAAAGCCAATGGAGGGCGCGGCTGATGTCATTAAGTCTGAACAAGATTTTCCCCCACGCCGGCCACGATCTGTTGATCCGTGAATTGGCGCTGGACAGTCGTAACGTCCGCGCCGGTGACCTGTTCCTCGCGGTACCGGGCGGCAAATTCGACGGTCGTGCACACATCGCCGACGCTCTGGCGCGCGGCGCTGCCGCCGTGGCTTATGAAGTGGAAGGCGCCACCGTGCTGCCGATCACCGAAGTGCCATTGATTCCGGTCAAAGGCCTGGCGGCACAACTTTCGGACATCGCCGGGCGTTTTTACGGTGAGCCGAGTCATCATCTGAACCTGATCGGCGTGACCGGTACCAACGGCAAAACCAGTGTGACTCAGCTGGTTGCCCAGGCGCTGGACCTGCTCGGTCAGCACTGCGGTATCGTTGGCACCCTGGGTACCGGTTTCTACGGCGCGCTGCAAAGCGGCCTGCATACCACGCCGAATCCAATCGCCATGCAAGCCACCCTGGCTGACCTTAAAAAGGCCGGGGCCAAAGCCGTGGCGATGGAAGTCTCTTCCCATGGTCTGGATCAGGGCCGTGTGACTGCTTTGGCGTTCGATGTGGCCGTGATGACCAATCTGTCCCGGGATCACCTGGATTACCACGGCACCATGCAGGCCTACGGCGACGCCAAGGCCAAGCTGTTTGCCTGGAACGACTTGAAGTGCCGGGTCGTTAACCTTGATGACGACTTCGGCCGGCAACTGGCGGCCGAAAAACGTGAGTCGCGGTTGATCACCTACAGCCTCGAAGACTCCAGTGCCTATCTGTATTGCCGCGAAGCGCAATTCGACGACGAAGGTGTGCGCGCCACACTGGTGACCCCACAAGGCGAGCACCACCTGCGCAGCACGCTGCTTGGCCGTTTCAACCTGAGCAACGTGCTGGCGGCGGTTGGCGCCTTGCTCGGCCTGGATTACGCGCTGGACGAAATTCTCAAGGTTCTGCCGAAGCTCGAAGGTCCGGCCGGTCGCATGCAGCGCCTGGGCGGCGGCACTCAGCCGTTGGTCGTGGTCGATTATGCCCACACCCCGGATGCGCTGGAAAAAGTCCTGACAGCCCTGCGTCCGCATGTCAAAGGACGGCTGCTTTGCCTGTTCGGCTGTGGCGGCGACCGCGATCGCGGCAAGCGTCCGCTGATGGCTGAAGTGGTCGAGCGTCTGGCCGATGGTGTGCTGGTGACCGATGACAACCCGCGCACGGAAGACCCTTCGGTGATTTTCGATGACATCCGCGCCGGTTTCACGGCTGTGGATAACGTGACCTTCGTCGCCGGTCGTGGCCAGGCCATTGCCCAGCTGATTGCCAGTGCCTCGGCGGATGACGTGATCGTGCTGGCCGGTAAAGGTCACGAGGACTATCAGGAAATCAATGGCGAGCGTCACGCCTTCTCTGATCTGGTCGAGGCTGATCATGCCTTGACCGCGTGGGAGGTGGCCCATGCTTAAGGCCTTGAAACTCAGCGAACTGACTGGCGCGCTGAATGCTCGCCTGGTCGGTGCCGATGTCAGCTTCGACGGCGTCAGCATCGACAGTCGCGCGATCAAGCCGGGGCAACTGTTTATTGCGCTGACAGGCCCGCGTTTCGATGGTCATGACTATCTGAATGATGTCGCGGCAAAAGGCGCGGTGGCAGCACTGGTCGAGCGCGAAATCGCCCACAGCACGCTGCCGCAATTGGTGGTCAGCGATACCCGCCAGGCGCTGGGTCAACTGGGCGCGCTCAACCGTGCGGCCTACACCCATCCAGTCGCGGCCGTCACCGGTTCCAGCGGCAAGACCACGGTCAAGGAAATGCTCGCGAGCATCCTGCGTACCCGTGGTCCGGTGCTGGCAACCCGTGGCAACTTGAACAACGACCTCGGCGTACCGTTGACCCTGCTGGAACTGGCGCCGGAACACACGGCTGCCGTGATCGAACTCGGTGCTTCGCGTCTCGGCGAAATTGCCTACACCGTCGGCATGACCAAGCCGCATGTGGCCATTCTCAACAATGCCGGGACCGCCCATGTCGGCGAGTTCGGCGGGCCGGAAAAAATCGTCGAGGCCAAGGGCGAGATTATTGAAGGGCTCGATGCCGATGGCGTCGCCGTTCTGAATCTGGACGACAAGGCTTTCGACATCTGGAAGGCTCGCGCCGCTGGTCGCAAAGTGCTGACGTTTGCCCTGAGCAACGTTAACGCAGACTTCCATGCGAGCGACCTTGGCCATGATGCTCGCGGCTGCCCGGCATTCAATCTGCACAGCCCCGAAGGCGTGGAGCACGTTCAACTGAACCTGCTCGGCACCCATAACGTCGCCAATGCCATGGCCGCTGCGGCCGCCGCCCATGCCTTGGGCGTTTCGCTGTTCGGCATTGCGACAGGCCTCGGCGCGGTACAGCCGGTCAAGGGCCGGACCGTCGCGCAACTGGCCAGCAATGGCATGCGCGTGATCGATGACACTTACAACGCGAACCCCACCTCGATGTGCGCGGCGGTTGATATACTCGCCGGCTTTTCCGGTCGCACCGTTCTGGTGCTCGGAGATATCGGCGAGTTGGGCGACTGGGCGGAGCAGGGGCACCGCGACGTGGGCGAATACGCCCGTGGCAAGGTTTCTGCGCTGTACGCCGTCGGGCCGATGATGGTCCACGCCGTCAACGCCTTCGGTCCTCAAGCCTTTCACTTCAGCACGCAGGCTGAACTGATCAAGGCCCTGGACGCAGAGCAAGACACAAACACCACCATTTTGATCAAGGGCTCGCGCAGCGCCGCGATGGAAAACATCGTTGCCGCCTTGTGCGGGACCCGTCTGGAGAAACATTAATGCTGCTGCTGCTAGCGGAGTATCTGCAACAGTTCTACAAAGGCTTCGCGGTCTTCCAGTACCTGACCCTGCGCGGGATCCTCGGTGTGCTGACCGCGCTGGTTTTGTCGCTGTGCTATGGCCCGTGGATGATCCGCACCTTGCAGAACCGTCAGATCGGTCAATCCGTTCGCAACGATGGTCCGCAATCGCACCTGTCCAAATCGGGCACGCCGACCATGGGCGGTGCACTGATTCTTTCGTCCATCGGCGTCAGCACGCTGCTGTGGGCTGACCTGACCAACCGTTATGTCTGGGTGGTGTTGCTGGTGACGTTGCTGTTCGGCGCCATCGGCTGGGTCGACGACTACCGCAAAGTGATCGAGAAGAACTCCCGCGGCTTGCCAAGCCGCTGGAAGTATTTCTGGCAATCGGTATTCGGTCTCGGCGCGGCGATCTTCCTTTACATGACTGCCGCCACTCCGGTGGAAACCACCCTGATCCTGCCGATGCTCAAGGACTACAGCATTCCGCTGGGCGCAGGCTTCATCGTCCTGACCTACTTCGTGATCGTCGGATCGAGCAACGCGGTTAACCTGACCGATGGTCTCGACGGCCTGGCGATCATGCCGACCGTGATGGTCGGCGGCGGCCTGGGGATCTTCTGCTACCTGTCGGGTAACGTGAAGTTCGCCGAATACCTGCTGATTCCCTACGTACCGGGGGCGGGTGAGCTGATCGTCTTTTGCGGCGCGCTGATCGGTGCCGGCCTGGGTTTCCTCTGGTTCAACACCTATCCGGCCCAGGTCTTCATGGGCGACGTCGGCGCGCTGGCACTGGGCGCGGCCCTGGGCACCATCGCCGTGATCGTCCGTCAGGAGATCGTCCTGTTCATCATGGGCGGCGTGTTCGTGATGGAAACCCTGTCAGTCGTCATTCAGGTTGCCTCTTTTAAACTGACCGGTCGCCGTGTATTCCGCATGGCGCCGATTCACCACCACTTTGAACTCAAGGGCTGGCCCGAGCCGCGCGTGATCGTCCGTTTCTGGATCATCACCGTGATTCTCGTGCTGATCGGCCTTGCCACCCTGAAGCTGAGGTAGAACGAGTGTCTCTGATCGCTTCTGACCACTTCCGCATCGTTGTCGGCCTCGGCAAGAGCGGCATGTCCCTGGTTCGCTTCCTGGCGAACCGGGGCGTGGCCTTTGCCGTGGCCGATACGCGGGAAAATCCACCGGAACTGGCCACGCTCAAGCGTGACTATCCGCACGTGGAAGTGCGATGTGGCGAGCTGGACGTGGAATTCCTGTGCCGTGCCGACGAGCTTTACGTGAGCCCCGGCCTGGCGCTGGCGACCCCGGCCCTGCAGGCCGCCGCCGCCCGTGGCGTAAAATTGTCCGGCGACATCGAGCTGTTCGCGCGTAACGCGAAGGCACCGATCGTAGCCATCAGCGGTTCCAACGCGAAAAGCACCGTGACCACCCTGGTCGGCGAGATGGCGGCAGCGGCCGGCAAGCGTGTCGCCGTTGGCGGCAACCTTGGCACACCGGCGCTGGACCTGCTCAGCGATGACATTGAGCTGTACGTGATGGAACTGTCGAGCTTCCAGCTCGAAACCACCGACCAACTCGATGCTGAAGTGGCGACGGTACTCAACATCAGCGAAGACCATATGGACCGCTACAGCGGTCTGCCGGCTTATCACCTGGCCAAGCACCGGATTTTCCGTGGTGCCAGACAGTTCGTGGTCAACCGTCAGGATGCCTTGAGCCGTCCCCTGATGGGCGAGGGGCAGCCGTGCTGGACCTTCGGTTTGGGCAAGCCCGATTTCAAGGGCTTTGGTATCCGCGAGGAAAACGGCGAGAAGTACCTGGCCTTCGAATTCCAGAACCTGATGCCGGTGCGCGAGCTCAAGATTCGGGGCGCCCATAACCAGTCCAACGCCTTGGCGGCCTTGGCGCTGGGGCACGCCGTCGGTCTGCCCTTCGATGCCATGCTGTCGAGCCTGCGTACTTTCGCTGGCCTCGAGCACCGCTGCCAATGGGTCCGAGATCTCGATGGCGTAAGTTATTACAACGATTCCAAAGCCACCAACGTCGGCGCTGCACTGGCCGCGATTGAAGGTCTGGGCGCGGACATCGACGGTAAACTCGTGCTGATCGCCGGTGGCGATGGCAAGGGTGCCGAGTTCAAGGACCTGCGTGATCCCGTGGCGGCCAACTGCCGCGCCGTGATCCTGATGGGTCGCGATTCCGACAAGATCGGTGAGGCCATCGGCGATGCCGTGCCGCTGATTCGTGTCGGTTCGCTGATCGAAGCGGTCGAGCATTGCCGTGCTGTCGCCGAACCGGGCGACGCAGTGTTGCTGTCTCCGGCCTGCGCCAGTTTCGACATGTTCAAGAACTACGAAGACCGTGGTCACCAGTTCGTCCGCGCTGTGGAGGAACTGGCATGAGCCTGAGAAACATCATCAAGCCGTACCCGTCGCCGATCATCACCGGACGCGGAATCGACCTCGATTTTCCGATGCTCGCCGGCTGCCTGACATTGCTCGGTCTCGGGTTGATCATGATTGCCTCGGCATCGACCGAAGTGGCGGCGGTGCAGTCGGGCAGCGCTCTGTATTACATGATTCGCCACCTTATCTACGTCGTACTCGGCCTTGGCGCCTGCATCGTCACCATGATGATTCCGATCGCGACCTGGCAACGCCTGGGCTGGCTCATGCTGATCGGCGCGTTCGGTTTGCTGGTGATGGTGATCATTCCGGGCATCGGCCGTGAAGTGAACGGTTCGATGCGCTGGATCGGCTTCAGCTTCTTCAACGTTCAGCCTTCCGAGATCGCCAAGGTGTTCGTGGTGATCTACCTCGCCGGTTATCTGGTGCGTCGCCAGAAAGAAGTGCGTGAAAGCTGGATGGGCTTCTTCAAGCCATTCATCGTTCTGTTGCCGATGGCCGGCCTGTTGCTGATGGAGCCGGACTTCGGGGCCACTGTCGTGATGATGGGGGCTGCTGCGGCGATGCTGTTCCTCGGCGGAGTGGGGCTGTTCCGTTTCTCCCTGATGGTCGTGCTGGCCGTTGGCGCGGTGGTGTTGCTGATCCAGATGCAGCCTTATCGAATGGCGCGACTGACCAACTTTGCCGACCCGTGGGCCGACCAGTTCGGTGCCGGTTATCAGTTGTCCCAGGCATTGATCGCCTTCGGTCGCGGCGAATGGCTGGGTGTTGGCCTGGGCAACAGCGTGCAGAAACAGTTCTACCTGCCGGAGGCCCACACCGACTTCGTGTTCTCGGTTTTGGCCGAAGAGCTGGGTGCCGTGGGTTCGTTGTGCACGGTGGCGCTGTTCGTGTTCGTCTGTATTCGCGGTATGTACATCGGCTTGTGGGCCGAGAAGGCCAAGCAGTTCTTCGCGGCCTATGTCGCCTACGGTTTGTCGTTCCTGTGGATCGGTCAGTTCCTGATCAATATCGGCGTGAACGTCGGTCTGCTGCCGACCAAAGGCCTGACGCTGCCGTTCCTCAGTTATGGCGGCAGTTCGTTGGTGATCTGCTGTGCCTGTCTCGGCTTGTTGCTGCGCATCGAGTGGGAGAGTCGAACCCACCTGGGCAGCGAGGAGATGGAGTTCCATGAGAGCGACTTCGCCGAGGAGCCGAACCATGGGCGCTAACGTCTTGATCATGGCCGGCGGCACCGGTGGCCACGTGTTCCCGGCGCTGGCCTGTGCGCGTGAGTTTCAGTCTCGCGGTTACACCGTGCACTGGCTCGGTACGCCGCGTGGCATTGAAAACGATCTGGTCCCGGCGGCCGGCATCGAGCTGCATCGGATCAATGCCAGCGGCCTGCGCGGCAAGGGCAAGTTGTCGCTGCTCAAGGCGCCGTTCATGTTGCTCAAGTCGGTCTGGCAGGCACGAGCGATCATTCGCCGGTTGCGGCCGGTCTGTGTCGTCGGTTTTGGCGGCTTTGTGACCGGTCCCGGGGGCGTTGCCGCCAAGTTGGCCGGTGTTCCGGTGATCGTTCACGAGCAGAACGCCGTGGCAGGTACCGCCAATCGGTTGCTGGTGCCGTTGGCCGCCCGGGTCTGTGAAGCCTTCCCCGACACCTTTACCCTGTCGGGCAGCCGTCGGACCACCGGTAACCCGGTGCGCCCCGAGCTGTTCCTCGAAACACCGCGACCAGCCCTGGCCGGTCGCAAGGCGCGTTTGCTGATCCTGGGCGGAAGCCTGGGCGCAGAACCGTTGAACAAGTTGCTGCCTGAAGCCCTGTCGCAAGTCGCCGTCGACTTGCGACCGGAAGTGTTCCATCAGGCTGGCAAAAACCACGATGAAGTGACTGCAGAGCGTTATCGCGCGGCTGGCGTCGAGGCGCAAGTGCAGCCCTTTATCAAAGACATGGCCCAAGCCTATGGCTGGGCCGACCTGGTGGTGTGCCGCGCAGGTGCGCTGACCATCAGTGAACTGGCCGCCGCCGGTCTGCCCTCGATGCTGGTGCCTTTGCCCCACGCGATCGACGATCACCAGACCCGCAACGCCGATTATTTGGCCCGTGAAGGTGCAGCCTTCCTGATGCCGCAAAGAACGACTGGCGCAGCGGATCTTGCCGCGCGCCTGACAGAGGTCCTGATGCAACCACAACGACTCAACGATATGGCTACTGCGGCCCGCCGCCTGGCCAAACCCGATGCCACCCGTAACGTGGTCGATACCTGTCTGGAGGTGGCCCATGGTTGAGAATCAGAAAGCCATGCCACAACCGGAAATGCGCCGCATCCGTCGCATCCACTTCGTCGGGATCGGCGGCGTGGGCATGTGCGGGATCGCCGAAGTGTTGTTGAACCTGGGCTATGAAGTGTCCGGTTCCGACCTGAAGGCATCGCCAGTCACTGAGCGTCTGGAATCGTTTGGCGCGCATATTTTCATCGGCCATCGCGCCGAAAACGCGGCCACCGCCGATGTGCTGGTGGTGTCGAGTGCCGTGAACACGTCCAACCCGGAAGTCGCCACCGCGCTGGAGCGCCGCATTCCAGTGGTGCCTCGTGCAGAAATGCTGGCTGAACTGATGCGCTATCGCCACGGCATCGCCGTCGCCGGTACTCACGGCAAAACCACCACCACCAGCCTGATCGCTTCGGTGTTCGCGGCCGGTGGCCTGGACCCGACGTTCGTGATCGGTGGCCGTTTGAATGCCGCGGGCACCAATGCCCAGCTCGGCACCAGCCGTTACCTGATCGCCGAAGCCGACGAGAGCGACGCGAGTTTCCTGCACCTGCAGCCGCTGGTGGCCGTGGTCACCAACATCGACGCGGACCACATGGCGACCTACGACGGTGACTTCAACAAACTGAAGAAAACCTTCGTCGAGTTCCTTCACAACCTGCCGTTCTACGGTTTGGCGGTGGTGTGCCTGGACGATCCGGTGGTGCGTGAAATCCTGCCGCTGGTCAAACGTCCTACCGTCACCTACGGCTTCGGCGATGACTGCGATGTACGCGCTATCAACGTGCGCCAGCAAGGCATGCAGACTTTCTTCACCGTGCTGCGCCCCGATCGCGAGCCGCTGGATGTCTCGGTCAACATGCCGGGCAACCACAACGTGCTGAACGCGCTGGCCACCATCTGCATCGCCACCGACGAAGGTGTCAGCGATGAAGCCATCGTCCAGGGGCTGTCCGGGTTCCAGGGCGTTGGCCGGCGCTTCCAGGTCTACGGCGAACTGCCGGTAGAGGGCGGCAACGTGATGCTGGTGGACGACTACGGTCACCACCCGACCGAAGTCGCGGCGGTCATCAAGGCGGTACGCGGTGGCTGGCCGGAGCGTCGTCTGGTGATGGTTTACCAGCCGCACCGCTACAGCCGCACACGCGATCTGTACGACGATTTCGTCAATGTACTGGCCGACGCCAATGTGCTGCTGCTGATGGAAGTCTATCCGGCGGGCGAAGAGCCAATCCCGGGTGCCGACAGCCGCAAGCTGTGCAACAGCATCCGCCAGCGCGGCCAGCTCGACCCGATCTACATCGATCGCGGCGTGGACCTCGCGCCAATCGTCAAGCCGCTGCTGCGCGCCGGCGACATTCTGTTGTGCCAGGGTGCCGGTGACATCGGTGGCCTTGCACCAAAACTGTTGAAGAGTGAGTTGTTCGCTGGCGCCGTCGCGGCGTCGGTCGAGGGGAAGTTGAAATGACTGCTGCTTACGCCAACCTCGTCTCCACCGTCGAGCCGAAAGATTTCGGCCGGGTCGCCGTGCTGTTCGGTGGCAAGAGTGCCGAGCGCGAAGTGTCCCTGAAGTCGGGCAACGCCGTTCTCGATGCGCTGCAAAGTGCGGGTGTGGACGCGTTCGGTCTCGACGTGGGCGATGACCTTCTGCAGCGACTGATGAGCGAAAAAATCGATCGCGCCTTCATCATCCTCCACGGTCGTGGCGGTGAAGACGGCAGCATGCAAGGCCTGCTCGAATGCCTGGGCATTCCGTACACCGGCAGTGGCATCCTTGCTTCGGCACTGGCCATGGACAAGCTGCGCACCAAGCAGGTCTGGCACAGCCTGGGCATTCCGACGCCACGTCACGCGGTACTGAGCAGCGAGGCCGATTGTATTTCGGCGGCGACGGAACTGGGCTTCCCTTTGATCGTCAAACCGGCCCATGAAGGTTCAAGTATCGGGATGGCCAAAGTGACTTCCACGTCCGAGTTGATCGACGCCTGGAAAGCGGCCAGTACCTACGATTCGCAAGTGTTGGTCGAGCAATGGATTCAAGGTCCCGAGTTCACCATCGCCACCCTGCGTGACCAGGTGTTGCCACCGATTGCCCTGGGCACGACGCACAGTTTCTACGACTACGACGCCAAGTACATCGCCAACGATACCCAGTACCGCATTCCGTGCGGTCTGGACAGCGCTAAGGAAAAGGAACTCATGGACCTCACGGCGAAAGCCTGTGAGGCGCTGGGTATCGCCGGTTGGGGCAGGGCGGACGTGATGCAGGACGCCGAAGGGCAGTTCTGGTTCCTGGAGGTCAACACTGCACCGGGCATGACCGATCACAGTCTGGTTCCGATGGCGGCCCGTGCCGCCGGTCTGGATTTCCAGCAACTGGTTCTGGCCATCCTGGCTGCGAGCGTTGCCGGCAACACGGCTGGCAACCAAGAGTCGACGCGAGGTTAAGACCATGCAAGGCGCACAGCTAAGACATCAGCCACCCGCTCCCGGCCGCAAGCCGGTGCCGCGGGGTGCCAGCCGAATGGTGGCCAAAGAGCCGATGTCCGCGCGCCTGCCGAAAGCCAATTTTGGTTTTCTCAAAGCCTTGTTCTGGCCGGTGCTGCTGGTCGCATTGGGTTTCGGGACTTACGAAGGCGCGCAGCGTTTGTTGCCGTACGCCGACCGGCCGATCACCAAGATCAACGTGCAGGGCGACTTGAGCTACATCAGCCAGCAAGCCGTGCAGCAGCGGATCGCCCCGTACGTGGCGTCGAGCTTCTTCACCATCGACCTGGCGAGCATGCGCACCGAGCTGGAACAAATGCCATGGATTGCCCACGCCGAAGTGCGGCGGGTGTGGCCGGATCAAGTGGTGATCCGCCTGGAAGAGCAACTGCCGGTGGCCCGCTGGGGCGACGAGTCGCTGTTGAACAACCAGGGTCAGGCGTTCACTCCGCGCGAGTTGGCGAACTACGAACACTTGCCTCAGCTGTTTGGTCCACAACGGGCTCAACAGCAAGTGATGCAGCAATACCAGGTGTTGAGCCAGATGCTCAGGCCGCTGGGCTTTTCGATTGCACGCCTGGAGCTGCGTGAACGTGGCAGCTGGTTCCTGACCACCGGCCCCGGCAGTTCGGGCCCCGGTATCGAACTGTTGCTGGGACGCGGCAACCTGGTGGAAAAGATGCGCCGCTTCATTGCCATCTATGACAAGACGCTCAAAGAACAGATTACGAACATTGCGCGCATCGATCTGCGCTATGCCAACGGCCTCGCTGTTGGCTGGCGGGAACCTGTAGCGCCCACGACAGCCCAACCCGCTGTCGCGAAGAATTAAGAAGAGGCAGGACCCATGGCAAACGTGCAAAGCGGCAAAATGATCGTCGGTCTCGATATCGGCACCTCCAAGGTGGTGGCGCTGGTAGGCGAGGTTGCGGACGACGGCACGCTGGAAATCGTCGGGATCGGTACCCATCCGTCCCGTGGCCTGAAGAAAGGCGTGGTGGTGAACATCGAGTCCACCGTGCAGTCGATCCAGCGCGCGATCGAAGAAGCACAGCTGATGGCGGGCTGCCGTATTCATTCGGCGTTCGTCGGTGTAGCGGGCAATCACATCCGCAGCCTGAACTCCCACGGCATCGTGGCGATTCGTGATCGCGAAGTCAGCTCCGCGGACCTCGAGCGCGTACTCGACGCTGCCCAGGCCGTGGCGATCCCGGCTGACCAGCGCGTGCTGCACACCCTGCCGCAGGATTACGTGATCGACAACCAGGAAGGCGTCCGCGAGCCGTTGGGCATGTCCGGCGTGCGTCTGGAAGCCAAGGTTCATGTGGTCACCTGCGCCGTCAACGCCGCACAGAACATTGAAAAGTGCGTGCGCCGCTGCGGTCTGGAAATCGACGACATCATTCTCGAGCAACTGGCTTCCGCCTATTCGGTACTGACCGACGACGAGAAAGAACTGGGCGTGTGCCTGGTCGACATCGGCGGCGGCACCACCGACATCGCCATCTTCACCGAAGGCGCGATCCGCCATACCGCCGTGATCCCGATTGCGGGCGATCAGGTGACCAACGACATCGCCATGGCGTTGCGCACTCCGACCCAGTACGCCGAAGAAATCAAGATCCGCTACGCCTGCGCCCTGGCCAAACTGGCTGGCGCCGGTGAAACGATCAAGGTGCCAAGCGTTGGCGACCGTCCACCTCGCGAGCTGTCCCGTCAGGCCCTGGCCGAAGTGGTCGAGCCGCGTTACGACGAACTGTTCACGCTGATCCAGGCCGAACTGCGTCGCAGTGGCTACGAAGACCTTATCCCGGCCGGGATCGTGCTGACCGGTGGTACGTCGAAAATGGAAGGCGCCACCGAACTGGCCGAGGAAATCTTCCACATGCCGGTGCGCCTGGGCGTGCCGCATGGCGTCAAAGGCCTGGATGACGTGGTCCGCAACCCGATTTATTCCACCGGCGTTGGCCTGTTGATGTACGGCCTGCAGAAGCAATCCGACGGCATTTCGTTCTCGGGCATCGGCAGTCGCGACAGCTACAGCAACGAAGAACCGAAAGGCGCCTTGCTCGATCGCATCAAGAGCTGGGTCCAGGGCAATTTCTAAAAGCAGCTTCAAGCCACAAGCTTCAAGCGGCAAGAGCAGAGCAAAGTGGTAAAGCGGCAGGCAGCAAAAGCAGTAGGCGAAAAACTAGAGAACGTAAAGGAGAGGGAAAATGTTCGAACTCGTAGACAACATCCCCGCAAGCCCGGTTATTAAAGTTATCGGTGTTGGCGGTGGCGGCGGCAACGCCGTGAATCACATGGTCAAGAGCAACATTGAAGGCGTTGAGTTCATCTGCGCCAACACTGATGCCCAGGCGCTGAAAAGCATTGGCGCGCGGACCATCCTTCAACTGGGTACCGGCGTGACCAAGGGTCTGGGCGCTGGCGCCAACCCTGAAGTAGGTCGTCAGGCCGCTCTCGAAGATCGTGAGCGCATTGCCGAAGTCCTGCAGGGCACCAACATGGTGTTCATCACCACTGGCATGGGCGGCGGTACCGGTACCGGTGCTGCGCCGATCATTGCTGAAGTGGCCAAGGAAATGGGGATCCTCACCGTTGCGGTGGTGACCCGTCCGTTCCCGTTCGAAGGTCGCAAACGCATGCAGATCGCCGATGAAGGCATCCGTCTGCTTTCCGAAAGCGTCGACTCGTTGATCACCATTCCCAACGAGAAGCTGCTGACCATCCTCGGTAAAGACGCCAGCCTGCTGTCGGCTTTCGCCAAGGCTGACGATGTACTGGCCGGTGCCGTTCGCGGTATCTCCGACATCATCAAGCGTCCGGGCATGATCAACGTCGACTTCGCCGACGTACGTACCGTAATGAGCGAAATGGGCATGGCGATGATGGGCACTGGCTGCGCCAGCGGTCCGAACCGTGCGCGTGAGGCGACTGAAGCCGCCATTCGCAACCCGTTGCTCGAAGACGTGAACCTGCAAGGTGCACGCGGCATCCTGGTGAACATCACCGCCGGTCCTGACCTGTCCCTGGGTGAGTACTCCGACGTGGGTAGCATCATCGAAGCCTTCGCTTCCGAGCACGCAATGGTCAAGGTCGGTACCGTTATCGATCCGGACATGCGCGACGAGTTGCACGTGACTGTGGTTGCCACTGGTCTGGGCGCAAAAATCGAGAAGCCTGTGAAGGTTATCGACAATACCGTTCACACCTCGATGGCTTCGCAGCCACAACAGCAAGCCCCTGCTCGTCAGGAAGCTCCAGCGGTGAACTACCGTGACCTGGACCGTCCGACCGTCATGCGCAACCAGGCTCAGGCCGGTGCTGCGACTGCCGCGAAGATGAATCCGCAAGATGATCTGGACTACCTGGATATCCCGGCATTCCTGCGTCGTCAGGCCGATTGATGAAATGTATCAGGGCTATGAAGGTGATTGGTGTTCAGCAAAGGCGTGGTCTGCTATCATCGCCAGCCTTTGTTGATACCAGTTCGCAATTTGCGCTGAAGCGGCCCAAGCCATGATTAAACAACGCACACTGAAAAATATTATCCGTGCCACAGGTGTAGGTCTGCACTCCGGGGAGAAGGTCTATCTGACCCTCAAGCCTGCGCCTGTCGACACCGGCATCGTGTTTGTTCGTGCCGACCTGGACCCTGCGGTGCAGATCCCTGCCCGCGCGGAAAACGTTGGTGAAACCACGATGTCGACCACCTTGGTCAACGGTGACACCAAAGTGGATACGGTGGAGCACTTGCTCTCGGCCATGGCTGGCCTGGGCATCGATAACGCCTACGTCGAGCTCTCCGCGTCCGAAGTCCCGATCATGGATGGTAGCGCTGGACCCTTCGTATTTCTGATTCAGTCGGCTGGCCTGGAAGAACAGGACGCCGCCAAGAAGTTCATCCGTATCCTGCGTGAAGTGACAGTGGAAGACGGCGACAAGCGCGCCACTTTCGTCCCTTTCGAAGGCTTCAAGGTGAGCTTCGAGATCGATTTTGATCACCCGGTTTTCCGTGACCGCACACAAAGTGCAAGCGTGGATTTTTCCAGCACTTCGTTCGTAAAAGAAGTCAGCCGCGCCCGTACCTTTGGTTTCATGAGTGACATCGAGTACCTGCGCAAGCACAACCTCGCACTCGGCGGCAGCGTTGAAAACGCTATTGTGGTCGACGCGGATGGTGTACTGAACGAAGACGGCCTTCGCTATGAAGACGAATTCGTGAAGCACAAGATCCTCGATGCAATTGGTGACCTCTACCTGTTGGGCAATAGCCTGATTGGTGAGTTCAAGGGCTTCAAGTCCGGGCATGCATTGAACAACCAGCTGCTGCGCAAGTTGATTGAGCAGACAGATGCTTGGGAAGTCGTGACTTTCGAAGACGCCAGCACTGCACCGATCTCTTACATGCGTCCTGTTGCGGCCGTGTAAGTAAAAAATCTCTCTAGTTTTTTGAAGGCCACCTTTGGGTGGCCTTTTTTTATGCCCACAGGTTTTGCATGGCCTGGAAGAGCAAAACCACCATCAGTCAGTCGCCACCACCCGGTTGCGCCCACCTTCCTTGGCCTGATACAACGCTTTGTCCGCCGCAAACAACAGCTGCTCCAGCGTCATCTCGCTCGCAGCCGTCCAGGTGCTGATGCCGATGCTCACGGTCATCGTCACCTCTGCGCCCTCGACCTTGGGCATCTGCTCCACCGCCGCACGAATATGCTCGGCAATCTGCCGCGCACCGGCAACGTTGGTGTCGGCGAGGATCACCGAGAACTCTTCGCCACCATAACGCGCCACCAGATCCGCCGGGCGCCGCACGTTCGAAACGACGACCCTGGCCAGCTCGCGCAATGCCTGATCCCCGGCCTGATGCCCATGCCGATCATTGAATGCCTTGAAGTGATCCGCGTCGATCATCATCACCGACAACGGTTCGCCCGAACGTTGGGCGCGGAACCACTCGTGGCGCAGGGTTTGATCGAGCATCCGCCGGTTGGCCACGCCGGTCAGGCCATCGGTGGTGGCCAGTTGCGCCAGTTCTTTCTCGGCCTGTCGGCGCAGACGCAGTTCCCGGCAGAGTAACCAGGTCAGCCAGAGCAGGCTGATGCACAGTGCAAGGGTCGCCAGGCTGACCACGATTGCAGTGCGTCTCCATGACGCAAACACCTCATTGCTGGACTGCGCGACGATGACGATCAATGGCAAGTCGCCAACCTTGGAGAATGTGTACAAGCGTTCATCATGGGTGAGGCTTGAGATGCCGGTGAAACTGCCATCGCCTTCTCTGACAATGCGCTGGAAGTTGGGGCGATTACTGAAATCCTTGCCGACCAGTTCGTCCATCAGACGTGGCTCCTGGGCCAGAAGAATCCCGTCCTTGCTGATCAGATTCACCGAACTGTTACGCCCGATGTTCAGGCTGCTGAACAATTGGTCGAAGTAGCTCAGGCGCATTGCCGCTTCAGCGACGCCGAGGAATTCGCCCTGTTCGCCGCTGAGCCGGCGGCTGAAACTGATGCGCCACTCATGCCCGGCATGTCGGGAGCGGAAGGGGCGGCTGATGAACATCCCCAGGTCCGGGTTGTTGACGTGGGATTGAAAGTATTCGCGGTCGGCATAATTGCCATTGCGTGGCTGCACTGACGCGGAGTCCGCGATCACATTTGCCTGCGCATCAAGCAACAGAATGTCGCCCTTGTAGGGCACTGCAGTGGAGCGGTCGAACAAGGCCAAATGACGTATGGTTGGAGAAACCGCCTTGAGGTCGTCGCGGCGGGATGCAGCGATCAGGCCTTGCAATGTCAGATCATAGAGTTCGACGTTGCGCAGTACATCTGCATCGATCAACTGCACGATATTGGAGGCAGCACGCGTGGCGGATTCTTGTGCATTGCCGCGTTCACGGATCAGCAAGAAGGCGACAATGCTCAATATCGCCGTTACCAGCAACAAACTGCTGATCACCAGAAACCACTCAGACTGTATTGACCGGGTCGGTGATTGAGATGGCGTACTGCTCACACTCATGGTTCTGACTTCTGCTAAGGGGCCATTTTGAAGTTTTTCGAGAGTAAGGCAGAGTCTCAGAAACCGGTGACATTCAGAGCGACTATATAAATCCCAGACAAAAAAAAGGCCAGCAAAACGTGCTGGCCTTTTGCTCGTTGACGCTTAAAAGACAATGACGAACATTGAAATTCAAACTCGAACCTTCGATGGCCGGCGCATCGTCCTGTAGGCAATAGTCGCCATCGTTGCAGTGACTGTAATGAATGACGGATTGAAACCGAATGGGAAATGCACGCGCAGCCAAGCGCCCTGGTCCAGGTTGAACGTTAGTGTTTTTGCGGTGGGAGACGTCGCTTACAGAAGAAATCGAGCGTGTCGTTTAAACAACGCGACGAAAAAAAGCCGCTGATAGCAGCGGCTTTGAAGACAACTTTTCAAAGGGAAGAGCCGATGAAAAGCGTCGAGGGAAAGAGGTGTGGCGCGCAGCAATCAGCTGTCTTTCCGGGCTTCAGGCTGGGTCTTGGAACTCGCTGCTTGAGGGGCCTGGTTGGCTTTCTGGGCTTTCGCGGTCATTTCGCCCTGATGCTCTTCAAACGCTGCGGCGCGTGCGGAATTCTGTGCGACGAAGGCGTGCGACTCTTCAGCCATGGCGAACGGAGACACGAACAAAGAGGACAAAACGAAAGCGCTGGCAATACCCATACTGTTGGACATCTTTAAAACCTTCTTGCTTGGCAAGTGCTATTTAGTGCGGGCAAAGATAAGGATCTTGAGCGCCGAGAAACAGACCTGATTCAAGAAAGGACTATTGCGTATTAAGCAATAGTTCGTGTTCCTGAAGGCAACAGGACTTTGTGGCGAAGGAGCTTGTCGGAACGCCGCCCGGAGCAAGCTCGCTCGCCACAGGGATAGGGTCAGACAGGCAGGTGAATCCCGAAGGTATTCATCCCATGGTCGCTGCGCACGAACACATCGCCGCCATGCATCAGGGCAATCGCCTTGACGATCGCCAACCCCAACCCATGGTTATTGCCGCTGTTGCTGCGCGAAGCATCGACGCGGTAGAAGCGCTCGAACAAACGCGGCAAGTGCTCGCTGGCGATGGGCGAGCCGGGGTTGGCCACGCCAATGCTAACCAGATGCTCTTCGGCCTCGATCATTACCTGAATGACCTGCCCGGGCGCGGTGTGCTGCACGGCGTTGCTCAACAGGTTGATCAACGCCCGGCGCAGATGCGCGATCTCGATTCGCACCTGCGCATCGCCGCTGACCTGCACCTGAACCTGGGCATCCTCGAGAATGAAATCCAGGTATTCCAGGGTCGTCGCCACTTCGTCCGCCAATGAGGTGGAGGTCAATTTGGTCGCCTTGCTGCCTTGGTCGGCGCTGGCGAGGAACAGCATGTCGTTGATGATCGAACGCAGTCGCTCCAGCTCTTCGAGATTCGATTGCAGCACCTCGAAATAATGCTCGGCCGAACGTCCGCGGGTCAGGGCGACCTGGGTCTGGCCGATCAGGTTGGTCAGGGGCGAGCGCAGTTCGTGGGCGACGTCGGCATTGAATGACTCAAGGCGCGAGTAGGCCTGCTCGACCCGTTCCAGCGTGGAATTGAACGAGTTGACGAACTGATTCAATTCCGGCGGCAATGACGACATCTGCAGACGCCCCGAGCGCAATGGCGGAGCCAGACGCTGGGCCTCCTGGGACAGCTTGATCAAGGGTTTGAGACCGATCCGCGCCACCCAATAACCCAGCGCCGACGCCAGCAGCACCCCGATAATCGCCAGGCTGACCAAGGCGATCAGCAAGTGGTGTTGGGTCTGGAGAAAGGTTTCGGTGTCGATGCCGATCATGAAGCGCAGTGGCGGGCGTTGGTCCTTGGCCGGGAACTCACTGACCAGCACTTTCAGTGGATAAGGCTGATCCGGCAGTTGCAGGTCGCGCATGCCCAGCGGCCCTTCGGCGAAAGCGCGGATTTGCGGGGTGAGGTTGCCGTATTCGTAGTGCGGATCGCCACTGGTGATCCAGAAGCTGATGCGCTTGTCCTCTTCGCCGAGCAGCTTGAGCTTGTTGTTGATCTTTACCCAGTGCTCGGGCGTGCCATAGCGGCCGACGGTGGATTCGAGCACGCTGTAGCGCGCATCCAGTTCGGCCTCGGGCAACAGTCCCAAGCCTTTATCCACCTGCTGGTACAGCGCCCAGCCGATCAGCAGGAACACCAATAGCGCCACCAGCGTGAACATGCCGCTCAGGCGCAGGGCAATCGAATTACTGGACACCCCGGCTCTCCAGCACATAACCCATGCCACGAATGGTGTGCAGCAGTTTCTCTTCGAACGGCCCGTCGAGCTTGGCCCGCAGGCGTTTGATCGCGACTTCGACGACGTTGGCGTCGCTGTCGAAATTGATGTCCCAGACCATCTCGGCAATCGCCGTTTTCGAGAGGATTTCCCCTTGCCGGCGGGCCAGCACGCTGAGCAGCGAGAACTCCTTGGCGGTCAGGTCCAGGCGTGTACCGGCGCGGGTGGCTTTGCGGCTGATCAAATCTATCCACAGGTCGGCGATGCTCACTTGCACCGGTTCATGGCCACCGCTGCGCCGGGTGAGCGCTTGCAGGCGCGCCACCAGTTCAAGGAAGGAAAACGGCTTGCCGAGGTAATCATCGGCACCGTCGCGCAGGCCTTTGATCCGGTCTTCGACACGCTCCCGGGCGGTGAGCATGATCACCGGGGTTTGCTTGCGCGCACGCAGGGCGCGCAGTACGCCGAAGCCGTCGAGGCCCGGCAGCATCACGTCGAGGACGATCACCGCGTAGTCGCTTTCCAGCGCCAGGTGCAGGCCTTCCACGCCATCGCGTGCCAGGTCCACGGTGTAACCCTGTTCCGTCAGGCCGCGGTGCAGATAGTCTGCGGTTTTTTCCTCGTCTTCGATAATCAGAACGCGCATGACCCCGCCTCAGTCTGTGGTTGCCAGCGCCGGTGTGGGCGGAGGCGCTGGTGAGAGAGAGTGCCTATGAAATAAACGCTCCAGCCATAAGTATATGACCGGCGTGGTGAACAGCGTCAGCGCCTGGCTCACCAGCAAACCGCCAACCACCGCGATCCCCAGGGGTTGGCGCAGTTCGGCGCCGGTGCCGTAGCCGAGCATCAGCGGCAGGGCGCCGAGCAGAGCGGCGAGGGTGGTCATGATGATCGGCCGGAACCGCGTGATGCAGGCCTGGAAGATCGCTTCTTCCGGTGGCAAGCCACCTTTGCGCTGCGCGTCGAGGGCGAAGTCGATCATCAGGATGCCATTCTTCTTCACGATACCGATCAGCAGCACCAGGCCGATCAGCGCCATGATCGAAAAGTCCTGGCCGCAAATCCACAGCATGATCACCGCGCCAAGACCTGCCGATGGCAGGGTCGAGATGATCGTCAGCGGATGCACGAAGCTTTCATAGAGCACACCGAGAATGATGTACACCGCCACCAGCGCGGCCAGGATCAGCCACGGCTGGCTGGCCAGCGAACTCTGGAATGCCTGGGCCGCGCCCTGGAAATTGCCGCTGATGGCTACCGGCATGCCGATGTCGAGCTTGGCCTGGTTGAGCATGATCACCGCATCGCCCAACGCCACACCGGGCGCCAGGTTGAACGACAGGTTGGCCGCCGGGAACATCCCGTCATGGGCGATGGACAGCGGGCCGATGGTCGGCGCATCGAATTTCGCCAGGGCCGACAACGGCACCATCTCGCCGCTCAGCGGGGAGCGCAGGTAGAAGTAGTTGAGGCTTTCCGCCTTGCCACGTTGCTTGATGTCCAGTTCCAGGATCACGTTGTACTGGTTGATCTGGGTCTGGAATTCGTTGATCTGGCGCTGGCCGAAGGCGTCGTAAAGTGCCTCGTCGACATCGCTGGCGGTCAGGCCGAAACGTGCCGCCGCGCTGCGGTCGATCGTGATATGGGTGATGCTGCCGCCCAGTTGCAGGTCGTTGGACACATCGCGGAATGCCGGGTTGCCACGCAGTTTTTCCGTCAGGCGCTGGGTCCAGGTGCTCAGGACCGCGCCATCGTTGCTCTTGAGCACGTATTGGTACTGGGCGCGGCTCGGGCCGGAACTGAGGTTGATGTCCTGGCCGGCGCGCAGGTACAGCACGATGCCCGGCACTTTCATCAGTTGCGGGCGAATCCGGTCGATGAACTGACTGGCCGAAACATCGCGATCACTGCGTTTTTTCAGGGAAATCCAGAAGCGTCCGTTGGCGATGGTCTGGTTGCTGCCCGACACCCCGACCGAGTGGGAAAAGGCCGCGACCGCCGGATCCGCCGCGACAATTTCAGCCATCGCCAGGTGTTTTTTCACCATGTCGCTGTAGGAGATATCCGCAGCGGCCTCGGTGGTGCCGAGGACGAAGCCGGTGTCCTGCACCGGGAAGAAACCTTTGGGGATGAAAATGTACCCGGCAATCGCCAGCCCGAGGGACAGGCCGAACACCCCGATCATCAATTTCTGATGCGCCAGGGCGCGGCGCAGGCCTTTTTCATAGAGGGCCAGCAAACGATCACCGAAGGTCGGTGTGTTGTGGGCATGGTGCGCGGGGGCGCGCATGAACAGCGCGGCCAGGGTCGGGGCCAATGTCAGCGACACCACCACCGAAATCATGATGGTTGAGGTGGCGGTTAACGCGAACTCCTTGAACAGTCGCCCGACCACGCCGCCCATGAACAGCAGGGGAATGAACGCCGCCACCAGCGAGAAACTGATCGACACCACGGTGAAACCGATCTCGCCGGCTCCTTTGATTGCCGCTTCGCGCATGCCGTCGCCAGCCTCCAGGTGGCGGTGAATGTTCTCCACCACCACGATCGCATCGTCGACCACAAACCCCACGGCCACTACGATGGCCACCAGCGTCAGGTTGTTCAGGCTGAAGCCCATGACGTACATCAGGGCAAAACTGGCCGTCAGCGAAACCCCGAGCACCGCCGACACAATCATCGTCGCCGACCATTGGCGCAGGAACAGCGCCATCACCGCGACCACCAGCAGGATGGCGATCAGCAGGGTGACCTCCACTTCATGCAACGAGGCGCGAATGGTCTGGGTGCGGTCGACCAGCACTTTGACCTGCACCGACGCCGGCAACATGGCTTCGAGGGCGGGCAATGCGGCCTGGATGCGATCCACGGTCTCGACGATGTTGGCGCCCGGTTGCCGGGAAATCACCAGGTTCACGCCGGGTTTGTCCCCGGCCCAGGCCTGTACGTAAGCATCTTCCGAACCGTTGACGACGTTGGCGACATCCTTCAGGTGAACCGGGGCACCGTCCTTGTAGGAAACGATGAGCTGGCTGTATTCCTCGGGGTGAAACAACTGGTCGTTGGTGGACAGCGTCGAAATGCTCGACTCGCCATACAGGGCGCCTTTGGCCAGGTTGAGGCTGGTTTGCTGGATCGCCAGGCGAATGTCTGCCAGCGTCAGACCGATGGCGGCGAGCTTGTCGGCCGATGCCTGGACGCGAATCGCCGGGCGTTGCTGACCGGTGATGTTGATTTGGCCTACGCCGTCGATCTGGCTGATCTGACGCGAAAGCAGGGTTTCCACCAGGTCGCTGAGTTCAGTGCCGGGCATCTGGGTCGAATTGACGCTGAGGATCAGCACCGGGCTGTCGGCCGGGTTGACCTTGCGCCAGGTCGGCAGGGTCGGCATGTCCTTGGGCAGTTTGCCGGCGGCGGTGTTGATCGCGGCCTGGACCTCTTGAGCGGCGGTATCGATGCTTTTATCGAGGGTGAATTGCAGGGTCAGGTTGGTCGAGCCCAGGGCACTGCTCGAGGTCATCTGGGTCACGCCGGGGATGGCGCTGAATTGCACTTCAAGTGGCGTGGCCACCGACGACGCCATGGTTTCCGGACTGGCGCCCGGCAATTGCGCCGCCACCTGGATGGTCGGGAACTCTGCTTCCGGCAGTGGCGCGATGGGCAGTCGAGGGAAGGCGATCACACCGAGCAGGATCAGAGCAAACGTCAGCAGGATGGTCGCGACGGGATGATCGATGCACCAGGCCGAGACCGAACCGTGGCCCTTCATGGTTTCGACTCCGATTGGACCACTTGCGGCGGCTCAGTCAGGACCTGCACGGTCGAACCGGGTTTGAGTCGCGACTGACCGTCGCTGACCAGCAGATCGCCCGGCTTGACGCCTTTGATGATGTCCTGGCCACTGCCTTGGGACACCATCTGCACGTTAACGGTTTCGACCTTGTCGCCGTTCACCCGGTAAACGAAATGCTGGTCAAGGCCACGCTGTACGACGGTGGGTGGAACCACCAGGGCATCTTTATCCAGTGCTGTCTGAATCTTTACCGTCACCAGCAGGCCCGGCCAGAGCTTCTGCGCGGGGTTACTGAATTCAGCCTTGGCGCGAATGGTCCCGGTGTTGGCGTTGATCTGGTTGTCGATCAGGGTCAGATGGCCTTCACCCAGCAGGTTGCCGGTTTCACCCTCGGTGTCGGCACCGATGTAGGCCTTCACCTGGGCGCGCTCTGGATCGCCGATCAAGCCTTGCAGGGTCGGCAGCATTTGCTGCGGCAGGGAGAACTCCACGGCGATCGGGTCGATCTGGGTCACCGTAAACAGCCCTTGAGCGTCGGCCATGCGCAGGAAGTTGCCTTCGTCCACCGTGCGAATCCCGACGCGGCCGGTGACCGGGGAGCGAATCTGCGTGTAGGACAGTTGCACTTGCGCCGCATCGATCGAGGCCTGGTTGCCCTGGGCAGTGGCCTTGAGCTGGTTGACCAGCGCCTGTTGCTGGTCGTAGGTCTGTTTGGAGACGCCGTCGTCGACGCTCAGCAGTTTGTAGCGCTTGAGGTTGACCTGCGCCACTTGCAGTTGCGCCTGGCTCTCACCCAGTTGCGCCTTGGCCTGATCGAGGCTGGCGCGGATCGAGCGGTCGTCGATGGTGGCCAGCAGGTCGCCCTTGTTCACCAGTTGGCCTTCCTTGACCAGCAGTTTGGTGAGAATACCGTCGATTTGCGGGCGCACCACCACGCTGTGCAGGGACAGGACCGAGCCGATACCGGTGACGTAGCGGGGAACGTCTTTTTGGATGACGCTGACGACGCGTACGGGGATGGCGGTGGGGGCGGCGAGTCTGGTCTTGGCGGGTTGGTTGGCATACCACAGGCCCAGCGCTGCCAGGACGATCAGGAGGGCGACGAGCAGGGCGGGTTTTTGCTGGATTCGCATGCGAGTGGGGCACCAGGGCTGGTGGTCGGTAGGTCGTTACTTCCTTTATAAACCTGTTTGACGGTCAGGAAGGTGACTGCTAACTGACGGCGCTGTCAGTTTGGTGTGACCTCGGCGGCCCTGCTCGCGATGAAAGCCCGGGCAACGCGGGCCTTCAGACAGCCCGCGTCATCGTTGATGTCCATCGCGAGCAGGCTCGCTCCTACAGGAGCTCTAGCTGCCGGTATCGTCGTTGCACCCCAGCCTGCCGCAGTTCGATGTAGCGCGAAGGCGGCCTGACAGCCGACCATTCACTTGCGCTGTACTCAATCCACTGTAGGAGCGAGCCTGCTCGCGATGAAAGTCCGGGCAACACGGGCCTTCAGACAGCCCGCGTCATCGTTGACGTCCATCGCGAGCAGGCTCGCTCCTACAGGAGCTCTAGCTGCCGGTATCGTCGTTGCACCCCAGCCTGCCGCAGCTCGATGTAGCGCGAAGGCGGCCTGACAGCCGACCATTCACTTGCGCTGTACTCAATCCACTGTAGGAGCGAGCCTGCTCGCGATGAAAGCCCGGGCAACGCGGGCCTTCAGACAGCCCGCGTCATCGTTGACGTCCATCGCGAGCAGGCTCGCTCCTACAGGAGCTCTAGCTGCCGGTATCGTCGTTGCACCCCAGCCTGCCGCAGTTCGATGTAGCGCGAAGGCGGCCTGACAGCCGACCATTCACTTGCGCTGTACTCAATCCACTGTAGGAGCGAGCCTGCTCGCGATGAACGTCAGAGCAACACGGGCATTCAGACAGCCTGCGTCATCGTTGACGTCCATCGTCGGAACGCCGCCCGGAGCGAGCCAGTTCCTACACGTGGTCTTGGTCGAACGCGGAATAGGGTTACGCAGCCCATTCCCCCGTGGCGGCATTGTGTGTCCCTGGCAGGCTCAGTTCGCCATTCGCGCCCCGGCCATGCTCCCGCTCATTTCATAAGCCGCCAGTTCCACTTGATGTGCCGCCAACAATTCCGGCAGCGATCCGCGCAAATACTCGACCCAGGTCTTGATCTTTGCATCCAGGTATTGCCGCGACGGGTAGATGGCGTACAGGTTCAGCTCCTGGGAGCGGTATTTGGGCATCACGCGTACCAGAGTGCCGTTGCGCAGGCCGTCGATCGCTGCGTACAGCGGCAGCACGCCGACGCCCATGCCGCTGGTGATCGCGCTTTTCATGGCGTCGGCGGAGTTCACCAGAAACGGAGAGCTATTGATGGTGACCATTTCCTGGCCGTCCGGGCCGTCGAAGGCCCATTTTTCCAGGGGGATCACCGGGCTCACCAGGCGCAGGCAGGCGTGGTTGAGCAGGTCACTGGGTTTTTGCGCGCAACCGTTGGCTTTGACGTAGGCCGGGGAGGCGCAAACGATACTGAAGGTGATGCCCAGGCGTTGTGAGACGAAACCCGAGTCCGGCAGTTCGCTGGCCAGGACGATGGACACGTCGTAGCCCTCGTCGAGCAGGTCCGGTACGCGGTTGGCCATGGTCAGGTCGAAGGTCACGTCCGGGTGGGTCTTGCGGTAGCGGGCAATGGCGTCGATCACGAAGTGCTGACCGATGCCGGTCATGGTGTGCACCTTCAGTTGCCCGGCCGGGCGCGCGTGGGCGTCGCTGGCCTCTGCTTCGGCTTCTTCGACGTAGGCCAGGATCTGTTCGCAGCGCAGCAGGTAACGCTTGCCGGCTTCGGTGAGGGCGATGCGGCGGGTCGTGCGGTTGAGAAGACGGGTTTGCAGGTGGGCTTCCAGGTTGGAGACCGCGCGCGAGACGTTAGCCGTGGTGGTGTCCAGTTGTACCGCGGCGGCGGTGAAGCTTCCCGCTTCGGCCACGTAACTGAAGGCGCGCATGTTTTGCAATGTGTCCATGGGGTGCTCTCGGGTTCGATGGCAAATTGTGACATGAAGTTTCAGGATTTGAGACCCCGACCAAGGGATTATCGCGTTAACGGTAACAAAGATTCACAGGAATTCCGGCTTATCGCGACCAATGCTCATCCATAGAATTGTATGGACCGTAGGAGCTGGCTTGCTGGCGCATGCGTCGCTGCTGTCATCCCGTTGTTCCAGGGTGTCTGCATCGCCAGCAACCGGCTCCTGTCAGATCTCGTTACCTCCTCTATTTCAGGAAATCGCAGCAGTGCCGCGTCGCATTAGCAGAGCGCTTCAACCGCTCAGTGTTTTGGCTTTAACCCTGGCAATCAGCGGCTGCATCGGAACCGGAGGTATTGCCCCGCAGGGCAAGGCGCTGGAGGCCGACTCACTGGTCACCGACGAAGCCATCCAAAGCGCCGCTCAGGATGCGCATTGGCCCACCGCACAGTGGTGGCAGGCGTATGGCGACCCGCAACTGAATCGCTGGATCGACCTCGCCGTGCAAGGCAGTCCGACCATGGCCATGGCCGCCGCGAGGGTGCGTCAGGCCAAATCCATGGCCGGCCTCGCCGAGTCTGCCGAATCGCTGCAGATCAATGGCGAATCGACCCTCAAGCGCCACAATTGGCCGACCGATCAGTTCTATGGCCCCGGCAACCTGGCCAACACCACCACCTGGGACAACAACGCCGCATTGGGTTTCAGCTACGCCCTCGACCTCTGGGGCCGTGAAAGCAATGCCACCGAGCGCGCCGTGGACATGGCCCACATGACCGTCGCCGAAGCGCGCCAGGCCCAGCTCGAACTGCAGAACAACATCGTGCGCGTCTATATCGAACTCTCGCTGCATTACGCGCAGCGGGACATTGTCGAAGCCACATTGAAGCAGCAAGAGCAGATCCTCGAGCTGGCGCAAAAGCGCTTGAACGGCGGAATCGGCACCCATTTCGAAGTCAGCCAGGCCGAAACGCCACTGCCGGAAACCCATCGTCAGATCGATGCGCTGGACGAAGAAATCGCCCTGAGCCGCAATCAATTGGCCGCGCTCGCCGGTAAAGGTCCTGGCGAGGGCGCGCAGTTACAGCGACCGTCGCTGTCGTTGGGCGCAGCGCTGAAGTTGCCGTCATCGTTGCCGGCGCAGTTGCTCGGTCAACGCCCGGACGTGGTCGCCAGTCGCTGGCAGGTGGCGGCGCAGGCGCGTGGTATCGATGTTGCCCATGCCGGTTTCTATCCCAACGTCGATCTGGTCGGCAGCCTCGGCTACATGGCGACTGGCGGTGGCGCGCTGGAGTTTTTGACCGGCAAGAAACTCAACTACAGCGTCGGCCCGGCGATTTCCTTGCCGATCTTTGACGGCGGGCGATTGCGCGCGGAGCTGGGTGAAGCCTCGGCCGGTTATGATATCGCCGTGGCGAAGTACAACCAGACCCTGGTCAATGCGCTGAAGAACATCTCCGACCAGTTGATCCGCCGGGAGTCCATGGACAAGCAGCAAATGTTTGCCGCCGAGTCGGTGGCGACGGCGCAGAAGACTTACGACATCGCAATGGTCGCTTATCAACGCGGGCTCACCGATTACCTCAACGTGCTCAATGCCCAGACCCTGTTGTTCAAACAGCAGCAAGTGCAGCAACAGGTTCAGGCGGCGCGACTGAGTGCTCATGCCGAGTTGGTGACGGCGTTGGGCGGTGGGCTGGGGGCCGGTAATGATGTGCCCAAGGACAGTCAGACAGCCGCGCCGAAAACGCCGAGACTGCTGAGATGACCCGGATGCATCAGGCAAGGCCATCTTTGTGGCGAGGGAGCTTGCTCCCGCTTGAGTGCGCAGCACTCACAACATCAGCAAAGACTGCCAGCGTTTTGGGGCTGCTTTGCGGCCCGGCGCGAGCAAGCTCGCTCGCCACAGGGTTTCAATTGTTTCCAGACTTTCCTAAGTGAGCAGGACTCCATGACTCCCTTGCCCGCACCTCTGCGCTGGCTGTATTCCCTGGAATGGCGCCGGGGGTTCTTCGACTGGGCACGCAGCGACGGCGTGACCTGGGTCTACATTTTCAAGGTGTTGATCGCCGCATTCCTGACCCTGTGGCTGGCCATGCGCCTGGAGTTGCCGCAGCCGCGCACCGCGATGATCACGGTGTTCATCGTCATGCAGCCGCAGAGCGGTCATGTGTTCGCCAAGAGTTTTTATCGGTTCCTTGGCACCCTGGCCGGGTCGTCGGTGATGGTCGCGTTGATCGCCCTGTTTGCGCAGAACACCGAACTGTTCCTCGGTTCGTTGGCGATCTGGGTCGGTATCTGCACGGCCGGCGCGGCCCGTTATCGTAACTTCCGCGCCTACGGTTTCGTATTGGCCGGTTACACCGCGGCGATGGTCGGTTTGCCCGCGCTGGCCCATCCGGACGGTGCCTTCATGGCGGCGGTCTGGCGGGTGCTGGAAATCTCCCTGGGGATCCTCTGTTCGACCCTGGTCAGCGCCGCGATCCTGCCGCAATCGTCCGGTGCCGCCATGCGCAACGCCCTTTACCAGCGTTTCGGCGTGTTCGCCTTGTTCGTCACCGACGGTTTGCGTGGGCGCAGTCAGCGCGAAGCGTTCGAGGCCGGCAACGTGCGTTTCATCGCCGAGGCCGTGGGCCTGGAGGGGCTGCGTAGCGTCACCATGTTCGAAGACCCGCACATGCGCCGCCGCAACGGCCGGCTCAGTCGCTTGAACAGCGAGTTCATGGGCATCACCACCCGCTTCAACGCCTTGCACCAGTTGTTGGAACGCCTGCGCAGCAGTGCAGCGGATCAAGTGGTGGCCGCGATCAAGCCGGGGTTGATTGATCTGGCCGAATTGCTCGACGGCTTCAGCGGCCGCGCCCTGACCAACGCCGATGCGGCGCGTCTGGTGAAGGCTCTGAGTGCTTATAAGGAAGGGCTTCCGGCGCGGGTACGCAGCCTTCGGGCGCTTTTCCAGGAGAGTCAGCCAAGCGACGCCGAGCAACTGGATTTCCACACGGCGTATGAACTGCTCTATCGCTTCGTCGATGACCTGCACAGTTATGCACAGACCCACGCGTCGCTGGCCGATCACAGCCACGAACGGGAGCGCTGGGACGAGCCGTTCATGCCGCAGACCAGTTGGCTGGTATCGGCAGCCTCAGGGATTCGTGCTGCCTTCATTCTGGTGGTGCTGGGCAGCTATTGGGTCGCCACGGCGTGGCCGAGCGGGGCGACCATGACCTTGATCGCCGCCGCCACCGTCGGCCTTTCCGCCGCCACACCGAACCCCAAGCGCATGTCATTCCAAATGGCTTGCGGCACCTTCCTCGGGGCGTTGATCGGCTTCGTCGAGATGTTTTTCATTTTTCCGCGGATCGACGGGTTTCCGTTGCTCTGTGTGATGCTCGCCCCGGTGATCGTGCTGGGGTCGTTCCTCACCTCGCGGCCGCAGTACGTCGGGGTAGGGCTGGGATTGCTGATCTTCTTCAGTACCGGTTCGGTGCCGGACAATCTCACGGTCTACAACCCGTACACCTTCATCAACGACTACATCGCCATGGTGCTGGGCATGCTGGTGTGCGCGGCGGCGGGGGCGATCATTCTGCCGCCCAACAGCCGTTGGTTGTGGCGTCGACTGGAGCAGGATCTGCGGGGTCAGGTGGTGTATGCCATCAGCGGCAAACTCAAGGGCCTGGCCTCGCGTTTCGAAAGCCGCACCCGCGACCTGGTGCACCAGGCCTATGGCTTCGCGGCGGGGCAGCCGCAGGTCCAGCGAAACCTGTTGCGCTGGATGTTCGTGGTGCTTGAAGTGGGGCACGCGATCATCGAACTGCGCAAGGAACAAGCCGTCCTGCCGGTGCATCCCGCCTATGCCGAATCCCAGCCGTGGCGCCAGTCGATCCGTGTGATGGGGCGTTCGCTGGTGCGGCTGTTTCTGCAACCCGGCCAGAGCAATCTGGAGCGTGCGTTGATCGCGGTCGACCATGCGATCAGTCGCGTGCAAGCCACCGACGAACCCTTCGCTCCGCACTTCGACACCTCGGCGTTGCGCCGGGTCAAGAGCTACCTGCACTTCATCCGCACCTCGCTGCTGGACCCGCAATCACCGCTCGCCGGCTACAACCATGCCACCGCCAAGCCCCAAGGACTTGAACATGCCTCGTGAAATCGCCTTCCACGGCGTGTACATGCCGACCATGACCCTGATGTTTTTGATCGCGGCGGCGCTGGCCTGGGCGCTGGACCGCTTCTTGTCCGGGTTCGACCTGTACCGTTTTTTCTGGCACCCGGCGTTGCTGCGCCTGAGTCTGTTTACCTGTCTGTTCGGCGCCCTGGCGCTGACTGTCTACCGTTGAGAACACCTTGATGAAAAAGCTATTCAGCCTGCTTGCAACCCTGCTGGTACTGGCCCTGGCGATATGGATCGGCCGGACCCTCTGGGTGCATTACATGGAGACGCCATGGACCCGCGACGGCCGGGTGCGCGCCGACATCATCAACGTCGCCGCCGACGTCACCGGCGAGGTGGTGGACGTGCCGGTGCGTGACAACCAGTTGGTGAAGAAGGGTGACCTGCTGATGCTGATCGACCCCGAGCACTACCGCCTCGCGGTCAAGCAGGCGCAGTCGCTGGTGGCTTCGCGCAAGGCCACGTGGGAGATGCGCAAGGTCAACGCCCATCGCCGGGCCGATATGGACAACCTGGTGATCTCCAGGGAAAACCGCGACGACGCCAGCAACCTCGCCGACTCGGCCCTGGCCGATTACCAGCAGGCCCAGGCGCAACTGGAAGCCGCCGAACTGAACCTCAAACGCACCGAAGTCCGCGCCGCCGTGGACGGTTATGTGACCAACCTCAACGTGCATCGCGGCGACTACGCGCGCATCGGCGAGGCGAAAATGGCCGTGGTCGACATGAACTCGTTCTGGGTCTATGGCTTCTTCGAAGAAACCAAACTGCCCCATGTGCGCGTGGGCGATAAGGCCGACATGCAACTGATGAGCGGCGAAGTGCTCAAGGGCCATGTGGAAAGCATCTCGCGCGGTATCTACGACCGCGACAACCCGGAAAGCCGTGAGTTGATCGCCGACGTGAACCCGACCTTCAACTGGGTGCGCCTGGCGCAACGGGTGCCGGTGCGGATTCACATCGACGAAGTACCGGAAGGCGTGCTGTTGGCGGCGGGGATTACTTGTACGGTGGTGGTGAAGCCATTGTAGGAGCGAGCTTGCTCGCGATGGAATCAAGGGCGCCGCGTTTATCCAGAAAGAACGCGTTATCGTTGACCTTCATCGCGAGCAAGCTCGCTCCTACAGTTGATTGTCGTCGAGTCCGGGATCAGCCCTGGCTAAACGTCTCGTGCAAATGCCGCCACAGCACCTTGCCGTCCGCCTGTTTCTCGAACACCACGGTCGAGCGGCGATCCGAATGCAGCCCCGTCGCATCGGTCTGCTGCTCGCGGTAACTGACGGTGGCGCCACCGTCATGCAGCGCAATGCCGCGAAATTCGCTCAACTCGATACGAAAACCCAGCTTCTTGCCGCCGGCCAGCATGAACAACTCGTTCAGCGCGGCAAAGTCCAGCACTCGTCCCAATGGCGAAACCATGGAGAATTGCGGCGAAAAACGGGTCAGCAACTGTTCAAGTTCGCGCCCATCGCGTTCTTCGGCCAACCATTGTTCGATGGCGACGTGGGCCTTGATCACTTCTTCGAAGTATTCGGTGTAGTCGGTCATGGTGTTTCCTCAAAATCTGCTTGGCCTGTTCTGACGCCATCGCGGGCAAGCCTCGCTCCCACAGGTCCTGCGCAAATCCTGCAGGAGCGAGGCTTGCCCGCGAAGAACGATAACCCGGTCTCAGAGCTGCCCGCGCAATCCGAACCGCTTCATCAAGCCTGATTCCAGCAGGCCCTTGGGTAACAGTCCGGCCATCAACGGCAACGCCCGGCTGCCATTGCCCAGGCGTAACAGTCGTGGCGGCTTGCCTTGCTGCACAGCCTTGAGTACTCCGGCGGCAAATTCGCTGGCGGGTGTCGGATTGTCCTGGGAGGCCCTGGCCCGGGCGCGGATACCTTCGCGTAATGGAAACCACGGCGATTGCTCACTGATCAGTTGTTCGGCTTCGTGGCCCGCGTTCTTGGCGAAACTCGACGCGATGGCGCCCGGCTGAACCTCCATGACCCGCACGCCAAACGGCGCCAGTTCCATGCGCAAGGCATCGCTCAAGGCATGCACCGCCGCTTTCGAAGCACAGTAGGCGCCGGCGAATGGCGTCACCAACACGCCGGAGACGCTGCCGATGTTCAGCACCAGGCCTTTGGCCCGGCGCAACACCGGGAACAGTGCGCGGGTCACGCCGACAATGGCGAACACATTGGTTTCGAACTGACGCTGCATCGCCGGCACACCGCCGTCGAGCAGCGGCCCCATGGCGCCATAACCGGCGTTGTTGATCAGCACGTCGAGGCCACCGTGTTGCTGGTTGATGCGCTCGCTCAACTGTTCGAGCGCCTGGCCATCGTTGACGTCCAGTTGCACGGCGGTGAAACCGGCGGCGGTCAGGGCTGCCACGTCTTCAGGCTTGCGGGCGCTGGCCCAGACTGTGTAGCCGGCAGCCTTGAACACATCGGCCAGGGCGCGGCCGATGCCGCTGGAACATCCGGTAATCAACGCAACGGGCATGGCGCGGTCCTTGTGCAAAAAAGTGGGGGGAAGGCTCAGTCGGAGAAACTACCCTGCAAGCGCTCGGCGCGAAATTCCAGGGTTTCCGGGCGGTAGCCGGGGCGCAACGGCGGCAGCGGCAGACAGTCTTCCCAGTTGCCACCGGCCTGCAATTCGCCGGGGCCACGGTAGCGCGGGGCGGTGTACTGGTTGTCAGCAAGATTGACCGTGTCGCCCGGCGCGTAGGCCGCGACGCGCCAACGCAGCTCGGTCAGCGGCACGTCGTTGCCATTGTTCAGGGTCAATTGCAGCGGCCGGTCGGCGGGGCAGTGTTGCGGTGCGTAGCTGATGCGCAATTCAAGACGCTCCAGTTGCTTGAGTTCGCGATGGTCCATCCAGATCACCCACGTGGCGACAATACCCAGGCCCACGGCGGCGGCCATGGAAACGGGCAGCGCTTTGGCCGGATAGCGCAGTAGCAGGATCAGCCAGGTGATGACGAGCAGGACACCGATGAACATGACGCGCAAACCTCGGAAGCAGAGAGGAGCATCCTACCTAAGCGTAGGTGAGGTTGGCGATGGGCAGGATTTTGGCGGTGGGTGTCATAGCCTCATCGTCGGAACGCCGCCCGGAGCTGGCTCGCTTGTATGTTTAGACTTGAAGGGGTGGGTGGGACTAAAGCTCGTCATCTGACTCTAGCCAGTACAGACCGTGGGAGACATCGTCCCACCCCTTCACCTAATGCGCCGATAAGGAATGCATCGGCTCGGACCGACGATAGCGACAAGCCAGCGCAACGGTGAACCCCGACAAGTTTCTAAACCCTAGCTCGGAGGGTGGGCCATGACAATCCTTGATTCGCAGGTGGTCGTTGGTGTGGATGTGGCGAAGGATGAGATCGTTGTCTATCGATGCGACGAAGAGAGCACTTTGATCGTCGCCAATGAACGATCAGCACTGAAAAAGTGGCTTAAGTTATTGCCAGACAACTGTGCACTGGCGCTTGAAGCGACCAACACCTACCACCTCGACACGACGGAAATCGCTCATGAACTGGGTCATGACGTTTACGTCATTGATGGCAGCCGCCTTAATAAATACCGCGATGGGATAGGTGTCCGGGCAAAAACAGATGCTCTGGACGCGGTCTTGCTGGCGCGTTATTTGGGCAAGGAGTCCGACAAGCTCAGGGTCTGGAGTCCGCCTCCCAAGGCTTACACGCAGCTCAAAAGCTTGCTGCGACGCCGGGCTGAGCTTGTTCGACATCGGGTGGCAATCAAGCAAAGTTGGAGGGACGAACCCTTGCTCGAAGAGGCGCTGGGTGAATACCTGCGCTGTGTAGAGCAGATTGAAAAAGGCATTCAGAAGGCGCTGAAGAACATCGTTAGCGAAGCGGGTATGGACGCTCAGGTAAAACGCTGCCAAGCCGTTGAAGGCATAGGCGTCCTGACGGCCACAGCGGCGGTAACAGCTTTCATGCGCGGAGAGTTTTCCGACAGCGATGGCTTCATCGCCTTCCTGGGAATGGATCCGCGAGTGAGACAATCAGGCAAGAAAGATCAGAGACGCTACTTGTCCAAACGGGGCGATTCGGAGTTCCGGCGCTTATTTCACAACAGCGCAATGGCTGCCAGCCGCTCACCAACCTGGAGACCGTTCTATCAGCGTTACCTGGACCGAGGCCTCAAAGGTACCCAGGCCTTGGTGATTCTGGCTCGCAAACTGGCCAGAGTGGTGTTTGCCTTGATGAAAAACCAAAGTGAGTACCAACCAAATTCTATGTTTGGGGGTTCCCCCCAAACATAGAATCTCCCACAGTGAACGGCATACGCTGTCAAATGTGGGAGCGAGCCTGCTCGCGATGAACTGGAGAACACCGCGGGGCGTCAGGTTCCCCGCGTTATCGTTCACGACCATCGCGAGCCGGCTCGCTCCTACAGGTCTTGCGTTAGCTTTGTATCCCGGGGTTGCGTGAAGAACCAAAAAAGCCCCCGCCCAACCCGCTGCGGATGGGGAACGCAGCGGGCTGGGCGGGGGCTTTCAGTTTTTCCGAGGGTTACTGCGCGATGGTCTTCACCGACACGCCACGCTCGATCGGGGTGGAGCGACCGTAGATATCTTCAAACCGCTCGATATCGTCTTCGCCCAGATAACTGCCCGATTGCACTTCGATGATCTCCAGTGGAATCTTGCCCGGGTTGCGCAAACGGTGAACCGAGGCAATCGGAATGTAGGTCGACTGGTTCTCGGTGAGCAGGAACACGTTCTCGTCGCAGGTCACTTCAGCGGTGCCACTGACCACGATCCAGTGCTCGGCGCGGTGATGGTGCATTTGCAGCGACAGGCACGCGCCCGGCTTGACCGAGATGTGCTTGACCTGGAAGCGACCGCCCATGTCCACCGAGTCGTAGGAGCCCCACGGACGATAGACCTCGCAGTGGTTCTGGGTTTCGCTGCGACCCTGTTCGTTGAGGGTGTTGACCATCTGCTTCACGCCTTGGACCTTGTCCTTGTGGGCGATCATCATGGCGTCCTTGGTTTCGACGACCACGATGTTTTCCAGGCCGATCACCGACACCAGTTTGCCGTTGCCGTGGATCATGCAGTTGCGGCTGTCCTGGATGACCACATCGCCTTTGGTGACGTTGCCGTTGGCGTCTTTTTCGTTCACTTCCCACAACGACGACCAGCAGCCGACATCGCTCCAGCCTGCGGTCAACGGCACGACGCAGGCGCGCTGGGTTTTTTCCATCACCGAGTAGTCGATGGAGTTGTCCGGGCAGCAGGCGAAGGTAGCGGCGTCGATGTCGACAGTGTCGGCATCCTGCTCGCTGCGTTCCAGGGTCAGCAGGCAGGTGTCGTAGATGTCCGGATCGTGCTTTTTCAGTTCTTCGAGGAAACGGCTGGCGCGGAACAGGAACATGCCGCTGTTCCAGAAATAACCGCCGGACTGGACAAACTCGGTGGCGCGTTTCACGTCGGGTTTTTCGACGAAGTGCGAGACGCGGCTGACTCCTTCGGGCAGCAGCGAGTCGTTGGTCGACTTGATGTAGCCGTAACCGGTTTCCGGTTTGGTGGCCGGCACGCCGAACAGCACCATTTCGCCGTTTTCGGCGGCGACCGTGGCCAGCGCCAGGGCGCGTTGCAGGGCTTTCTGGTCTTCCAGCACGTGGTCGGCGGGCAGCACCAGCATCAACTCGTCGCGACCTTCATTGACCAGCATCATCGCGGTCAGGGCCACGGCTGGTGCAGTGTTGCGACCGAACGGTTCCATCAGGATGCGCTGGGTTTCCAGTTTGCGCGCGGTCAGTTGCTCGTTGACGATGAAACGGTGGTCCTTGTTGCAGACCACGATCGGCGTGTCCATGTCTTCGAACACCAGGCGCTCCAGGGTTTGCTGGAACAGCGTGTGCTCGCCGGTCAGGGCCAGGAACTGTTTCGGGAATTGCTTACGGGAAAGCGGCCAAAGACGTGAGCCGCTACCACCTGACAAGATCACCGGAATCATGTTGTTACTCCTTTTAAATGCAGTTGGGAGCTGCAAGCTGCAAGCGGCAAGTTAGATGCACTTCTCTTGCAGCTTGTGGCTTGTAGCTGATAGCTCGCGCGTTAGCGCGTCGAAACCGGGCGTTTCACCCAGACTGGCGACAGGCTGCTGCCGTTGCCGGTGACATACAGCACCGCGGCCTCACCGCGTTCCAGGGCGACCGGTTTCACGTCGCCGACTTTGGTGGCGCCGTCATACAGCGCCAGGCTGACTTTCACCGGGTTGATTTCACGTTCGCCACGACCTTTGGGCGCAACGTTGGGCACCACATCGGTCTTGCCGTCGGCGGTCTTCAGGGTCAGTGCCTTGTCGCTGAGGTTCTGCACCCGTACCAGGGATTTCTGCTTGTTCTTGAACGGCGGCTCTTCGATCAGTTGCGGCGCGCCACTGGCGTTGTTGACCAGGGTGTAATAGTGATCGCCGGCCAGTTTCACCGGCAGTGTCTGGCTACCGACCTTGGCGCTGTAGTCACCGCCCGGCATGAAGCTGAAGTCACTGCTGGACAGCGGTGCGACATCGCTCAGGCTGGTGCTGCCGACGGTGGCGCTGACTTCGGCGTTGCTGGCGTTGTAGATCCGTACGAAGGTCGAGCCTTTCGGTGCGGTCGGGCCGTAGAGTGCGGCGTCGCCACCGGCGAAAGCGTGCATCGACAGAACGCTCATGCCAGCGACAAGAGCAAAAGTCTTAGCGAGACGGCGAGGAGGAGTAGTGAAAGTCATGGTGTACCTCTCTTTCAGTTTTGCGCCCGGTCGGGCGTCTCGGATTTAGTGTTGATTGCTACGTTTTGTTGGCGCGCGCCGGCTTGTTTAAGCTCAGCGACCCACTGCGGGTCGGCGTCGCCGATTTCGTTATTCACAGGCAGATATCGTTCGGGAAATTCCCAGATCAGCACTTGTGGCGGGCTGTTCTTGAAAGCGTCGCTTTTGAGGTAACTGAGCATCGGCAGGATCGGGCCGTGGCCGTCCTCGGCGTAATTGACCACGTCGCTGCGCAATGCTTGTTTCAGCGCGCCCACGAAGTTCCAGTTGGGGTTGGCGCTGTAGCTGGTGCCGATCAGTGCCACCGGCACTTCGGTGTTGGCGAACAGGGCATCGTCACTGGCCGGCGGGTCGCCGGCCGCCACGGTGTTGCGCTTCTGCAAAGGCTCTTGCGCCGGCATCAGGTTTTCGAACAGCGGGTCCAGCGGCAGGAACAGACGCAGGTCGCCCTTGTGCGTGACTTTCTCCGCAGGTTCGGTGACGAAGTTCTGCGGTTCGCCGCTCAGCGGGAACTTGTCGGCAATGGTCCTGGCCAGCTTGTTCGCCGCGATTTCGGCGCCTTCCGGGGTCCAGTGGGTGTCGGTGCGCAGGAACACTTGCTTGCCGTCACGTTTGGCCGCTAGCAACGGGCCCAACAAGTCAGGTGCCGGAATCCGGTCGGCCGCCAGGCGCTGGTGGAAGTCCTTGTAGAGGTTGCTATGGATGCTCGCCGGTTTCACCTCACCGAGGTGTTCCGGGTAGAGGCGCACCTTGGCTGGCACCACTGCCATTACCAGTTGCACACCTTTGGCTTTCAGGGTCTGGCGCACGCCTTCGACCAGCGCGTAGTTGCCTTGCAGGTTCAGCTCTTCGTTGACGATCGGGTGGAACTCTTCATCGCTATACAGCCACTGGTCGCGACCGAGCACCACGCCCGGACGACCTTCGTTGAACAGCTTGAAGTCCAGCGCCGCCCAGAGGTTGGTGCCCAGGCGCTTGATCGGAAACTCGTCGTCGTAGTGCGTCTCTACCGCCTTGGTCCAGCGACCGTTCAGCACGGTGGCGTCGGCGTTGGTGCTGAAGCCGAAGAAGCTGCGCGTGGACCACAGGCCCAGGGCCAACAGGGTCACCAGGAACAGGGCGATGTAGAAGATGCGTAATGAGCGGGTCATGGTCAGATCCCTCAGAACTGGAAGTAAAGGAACGGCGAGAAGCTTTGTGCCGAGAGTTTGAGAATCGAGGCGATGAACAGCAGCAGCACCAAGGCGCGCATCACGTAGCGCGACCAGTCGGCGGTCCAGTAGGCCGGTTGCACCTGGGCTTCAACCCCGACGGTGTAGCCGGGCTGATGGATGCTCGCCGGGTTATCCCCAGGCGCGGCCTTGATCAGTCCCGGTTCGGCGGCGGCCGGGCCGTCGCTGTCGACGTTCACCGCAGGCTTGGTCTTCACAGGCGGCTGGTTGGTGTAGAAGTCGCGCAGGCCGAAGAACGCCAGGGTCACATACGCCACGATCAGCGTTGCCACTTGCAGGCCGGTGAGGCTGGCCTGGTTGAGTTCCGACAGCGACCAGTCGCCGAAGCTGAACATCGCGCCGTACATGCGGCCGGCGACGTGCAGGTTTTCCGCGCGGAAAATTACCCAGCCCATCACCACCAGCAGGAAAGTCAGTGCCCAGCGGATCGGGTTGAAACGGCGTGGCGAAGTGTTCAGGCCAATGGCTTTTTCAATCGCCAGCCACATGCCGTGCCACGCGCCCCAGACGATGTAGGTGATGTTCGCGCCGTGCCACAGACCACCGAGCAGCATGGTCAGGAACAGGTTGCGATAGGTCATCAAAGTGCCTTTTCGGTTGCCGCCCAGGGTGATGTACAGGTAGTCGCGCAGCCAGGTCGACAGGCTGATGTGCCAGCGCCGCCAGAACTCGGTGATCGACTGGCTGACGTAAGGCTGCTTGAAGTTTTCCATGAAGCGGAAACCCATCATCAAGCCCAGGCCGATGGCCATGTCGCTGTAGCCGGAGAAGTCGAAATACAGTTGCGCGGTGTAGGCTAGCGCGCCGAGCCAGGCATCGCCCGTGGTCGGGTTTTGCAGGGCGAAGCAATGGTCGGCCACCACCGCGAGGGTGTCGGCGATGAACACCTTCTTGATGAAACCCTGCATGAACCGCGTGCAGCCCTCGGAGAACTTGTCGAGGGTGTGGGTGCGGTTGTTGAACTGGTCGGCCAGGTCACGGAAGCGCAGCACGGGGCCGGCAATCAGGTGCGGGAAGATCGCCACGAATGCGGCAAAGTCGATCAGGTTGCGGGTCGCCGGCGTGTCGCCACGGTAGACGTCGATGATGTAGCTGATGGACTCGAAGATGTAGAACGAGATCCCGATCGGCAACAGCACGTGGGTCAGGATGAACGGCTCCAGGCCAACCGACGACATCATCGCGTTGATGCTGTCGACGCCGAAGTTGGCGTATTTGAAGTAGCCGAGGATGCACAGGTCAACGGCCACGCCGAGCAGCAGCCAGCGCTGCGCCGGTTGGGTCCGCACGCCGGCGGCGCCGACTTTCAGGCCGATCCAGTAGTTCCACAGGGTGACCGCGGCGAACAGTGCCAGGAAGTCCACCCGCCACCAGGCGTAGAACACGTAGCTGGCGATCAGCAGCAGCAAGTTGCGATAGCGTTGCCCGCTCAGGTAGTACAAGCCGAGAAAGATCGGCAAGAACAAAAACAGGAACACGTTGGACGAAAAAACCATCCCGATCTCTCCTTGTTTAACCACAGTCAAGGGCCGCAGCCCCCCCAAACCCCCCCACCAAAAACCGGGGGGCGTAACACACAAAAACTCAAACTCGACACCGACCCTGTGGGAGCGGGCTTGCCCGCGATTGCAATCTGACATTCAACATTGATGTCGACTGACCCACCGCTATCGCGGGCAAGCCCGCTCCCACAGGGTTATATGTTTGCCTAAGAACCTTTGCCTTTCTCATTGGCCGGGTCATAGACCCTGGTCAGGTCGCCGCCGAGGCGGAAGGTCTTGAACGGCTGCATCCCGTGCTTTTTCTCCAGCACGTCCGGCGCACAGGTGTAGAGGGTGCAGAACGGTTCGAGCCAGGCGAATTTCATGTCCTCTTTCAAGTCGGTCATGTCCTGTTCCTTGCCGTTCTTTTTCTCGAACGCGTCCGGGTCTTTCACGCCGGCGAGGACGCGATCAGCCAGGCGTTTGAGCGCGCCGTTGTTTTCCTGGCGCAAATCCACACCGTTGACCTGGGCGAAACTGGCGATCATCGCCAGCGGTGGCAGGGCGTAGTTGTGGTAAGCCAGCGCCCGTTGCTGGCGCTTGAGTTCGTTGGGCAGGAAGCCGTCGGCGTCGACCTGGTTGGCGCCGACCTTGTATTCCTTGACCGCCCAATCGAACAGGTCGCGGCGGTTGGTGGCGATGGAGGTGGCCATCACCGACCAGGCGGCCCAGTACGAGTGGTTGTTGGTTTTGTCCAGCGGCAGGTTGTCCCAGTCGCTGACCACCTGATCGGCCATCTTGCTGAACCAGGCTTCGATCAGCTGCGACTCCTGCTGATGGCTGGCCAGCGGATGGGAGTCGGAAAACTTCAGGCGAATGTAGGCGGACGCCATGCTGCCCAGCGCCCATTTGCGCATCGACTTGCCGGTATGGTTGAAGTCCTTGGACATCAACGCATCGGCCTTGGCCCAGGCCGTCAGCCAGTTGAGTGTGCATTCCAATTGTTCCGGACGACCGTCACGCATGAACTGCATCACCCGTTTGCTGGTGCCGCGCTCCAGTTTGGTGATGTCGGCGGTGCTGTCGCGGAACGCTTTTTCCGATTGCACGTTCAACGTGGCGCGGGCCTTGTCCGAACCTTCGTACTTGCTGCGAAATTGCAGCGAACCGGTGTACGGCGTCGGCATCGCTTCGCAGCCTTCGCCCTTGTCGCCGGTCTTGAGTTTTTCGATCGGTGCGAAATAGCCCTGGGGCGGGCGCAATGGCGCCGCAGCCTGAGTAGCACCGGCGAACATCGCCAGGCTCAAAAGCGTGGGTGCCAACAGGCTTTTCAGTTTCGGATTTCGCATGGCAGACCTCATTGCCCGGCCTGAGCGGTACGTTGCTCAGCGCTCGGGAATACGTTGCGTTTGCAGATTTTCGCTTCGACTTTTTGTGGCGCGGCATCCGTTTTTTCAGGACCCTGGATTTCGACGGCCAGCAGATTCTGCGAGGCCCAGTCTTCGTCCGTGCGCAACTCGAAGGCGAAGCGCCCGTCAGTGTCGGAGGTTTCCGGTTTGTCGATCTTGATGTCCTCGTGGCGCCCGTTCATGTACCAGAGGGTGGCTTGCAAGGTTTTCACCGAGGTGTCGGCGAAGCGGATGTCGACCTGGTGACTGCTGTTTTGCAGGTTCAGGTTTTTGCTGTTGACCATCAATTCGTTCTTGCCCGGCTTCAGGGTGGTGCTGCCGGACATCTGTGCTTCCTTGCCTTCGCAACCGTTGTCTAGCAGCGCCATCATCTGGCGGTAAATGGTTTCCTGGTCGAGGCGATAGAGCGGCGAGAATTCCCATATGAGAATTTTCGGCGGTTTCTTCTGGAATTCTTCGCTGCCCAGGTACTGCAGCATCGAACCTTCCAGGCCGCCGCCGGGGAACGCCACGTTGAGAATGTCGGCGCCGATGGCCTCTTCGAGGAAACCGGCGAAGTTGTAGTTCTTGCCGCTGTGGCTGGTGCCGACCAGGGTGATCTCCGGGTTGCCGGAATCGCCGAACAGATCGCCATCGCCTGCTTCGCCCTTCGGCTCGGTGGTGAATTGATCCATGTACTGGATCGCGTAGCTGGTGCCACAGAGTTGACCCGCCATGTTGTGCAATGTTCCGGTCTTGCCCATGCGACCCGACTTGTGGGTCTCGAACTCACGCTTGGGAATGTCCGCGTACTCGGGCAATTGCTTGATTTTCTCGGCGACGATTTTTGCCGTGCGCTGGGCACCGTACGGCGTCCAGTGCTGGTCGCCACGGAAGTAGAAGTCGTGGGCGGGCAGGGTGTCGGGCAACGACTCGTTGGTCAGCGGCGACAGGTCCGGGACCACGTAGCCCATGGCGGCGAAACGGCCGAGCATGGTCTTGTAGTTTTTCAGTGCCTTGTCGAAATCGAAGCTGGCCTTTTCCGCCGGGTTCAACTTGTTGCGGTTCACCAGGCCACGGGTCGGCTGGTAGACAACCACCAGTTCCACGCCTTTGCTCTTGAACGCATCGTGCAGTTGCTTCATGCGTTTGTAGCCGGCAGGCGTGGTGTCGAATTCGGTGCGCAGGTCTTCCTGGGTACGGAACAACCAGTCGCCCTGGGCCTGGACCAGCGTGGTGAAGTTCTGCTGATAGCGCGTGGTGTAGTTCTTCGCGTCGTGGGCCGCCGGGCACAGGCTGCAGCACGGCTCGGCGGTGAAAACGGGCGCCTTGACTTCGTCGGCACGGGCACCGCTGGCGGCCGCCATCATCCCGAGTGTCAGGCCCGACAGGCTGAGTAATTTGATCAAGTGTGGGTGCATAAAATTATCCTCAGTCCTGCATTTCGGTCTGGCGTTCGACAGGGTCGATCAGCACGGCTTTCTGCTGGCGCACCAGCAGGTCGAGAATTTCATCCTGGCGCTCGCCGAGAATCCCCGAGAAGCTGATGCCGCTGGATTTGGTCGGTGCGAGCATGGACACGCGGTACAGCTCGACGCTCAGCGGCGAGTCGATGGACAGCGGCCCGCTGCCATTGGCCGCCAGTTCACCGCCGACCACGATCAGCGACACCTGGGCGTCGAACGGGTCGAGCTTGATGTCGCGGTCGGTGTTGGTCAGGTCCTTGATGTGGCCGTAGACACCGGTCAGGCCGTTGGCCACGGCGATGTTTTCGTAAAGGCGGATGTTCACGCTGTTACGAATGCGGATGCCGTGGCGCCGGTTGCTGATCACCTTGTTGCCCCACAACAGGTTGTCGGCACTCTCGTAGAGGGTGATGCCGTCGGTGTGGTTCTGGTAGATCTCGTTGTTGGCGATCAGGTTGTTCACGCTGTTACGGTCGATCACCAGCCCCGAGAGGTGGTTGTCGTAGCTGCGGTTGTTGAAGATGAAGCTGTCGTTGACCTCACGGGAAATAATGATCCCGTGCTTCTTCTTGGTCCCGTACACCGTGTTGTCGGCGATGATCAGGCCGTGGGAACGGTCGTGCGGGTCGATGCCGTAGACGATGTTGTCTTTGTAGGTGTTGCCCTTGACCACGAAGTCGCGGGTTTCGTAGCAGTAGAAGCCGTACCACATGTCCGAGAACTCGGAGCCGACGATCCAGCCGGTCGGTTCAGGGCGCTTGAGCACCTTGGCCATGTTCGGCGTGTACTGGGAAATACTCACGCCGTAGGACTTACTGTTGGCATAACCGAAACTGGCGATCTTGCTGTTGGCGATGTAGGTCTCGGTGCCGCCCCAGGACAGCAGGAACGGACGGAATTCCTTCGGCGAAGCGAACGTCGCCGGGCCGTTGTCCTTCTCGCGCCAGCCGGTGATTTTGGTATCACGCACGAACAACTGGCCGTCGTTGACCAGGAACGAACCGGCCTCCTGGGACAGGCGCAGTTCCCGGGTCTGCTTGTCGATTTCCAGAATGCCGTGGCGACCGACCACGATCGGCAGCTTGGCGAGGAACACGCCCGGCGCGGTTTCGATGACGTACTTGGGCAGCTTTTTCGCCACGTCCTTGAGGTTCATGTAGCCGTCGTCGACGAAGATCGCCTGGGGGATGCCGTGCTGACGCACCACCCATTCGGCCATCTTGTTGTCGCCGCCGATGAAGTCCTTCAGGGCGTCTTCCTGCATCATCCGGCGCACGCTGATCTTGCCGGCCTTGCTGCGCACGATTTTCGCGGCGATGGCTTCGGCGGTGTAGCCGGAGATGTCCGGCAATTTCGGTGTGGCCAGTTCCAGCGGCGCGGTCGGTGCGCTGCTGACGGTGTAGGTCTTGGCTTGTTGCAGTTCCTTAGCCATGGTGACCGGTTTGGCTGCCGGCTCCACACTGGCCGACTCTGCATTGGCGAACCCAGTCGCACTGGCCAGCAGCAAAGCGCCGGCCAACAAGCTGATCGAGCCTTTTCGGGCTTGATGATTCATCTGGGGAACTCCCTTCGCGGTGTGCATCAGAAGCGCCAGATCACGTCGATGAACGCGCGGTGCATGTAGGAGTCCACCTGGCTGCCGTAGGCATCGCCGGGCTTGAACACGCCGCCACGGAAACGCACCAGGGCCGATGGCTCGTCGATCTTCTGGCTCAGCGCTGCTGGTAACAGGCCTTGCTTGAAGTACTTGGTGACCACCAGGTCCATTTCCTGACCCATGTCTTTCTCGCCATCGTTCAGCGGCAGGGAGGTGGTGGAGAGCACGGCGCCGGTGACGTCGTCGGTGTTGTCCTGCACCGCATCAATGCCGTTGCTGCCGACCGGCTTGTTGCCGTCGACACGCCAGAACTTGTGGTAGATCAGGCTGGCGTCGTACTCGTCGTTGAGCATCCACGAACCGAACAGCGTGGCGGTTTGCAGGTTGTTCATTTCGCCACGGAAGGCCTCGCCGAAACGGTGGACCCGCGAGCGTGTGCCGGTGTAGTTCGAGCGGTTGCTTTCCAGGCCGTTCTGTTCGTAATCGGCGCTGGCCCGGGCATAGGCCGCACCGACTTGCCATTGCGGATCGAGGCGCAGACGCACACCCAGATCGGTGGCCCAGCCGCTGACATCGCCGCTTTGCTTGGCTTGCGCGGGCGCGGTGCCATCGGCGTTCAGCGGGTTGACCGTATCGCGGTCGCCGCTCATGCCGGTGACGCTGCCCCAGTAATTGACCGTGTTGGTGTTGCGCCAGTTGTAAGCGTCGCTGTTGGCCTGCAGGCCGATCCAGCTGATGTCGCCGTTCTGTTTTTTGTCCAGCGAATCGCTGGGAACACCCGGTTGCGCATAGTCGAGCTTGCCGTCGTCGTGGGTGTGATGACCGCGAATGCCGACCCATTGACCCGGTGTCCACTGGTACTCCGCCTCGGCGTAAGCGTGCAGGCGATCCTTGTCCTTGGGCGCCAGCTCTTTCAAGTCGGTGCGGTACTCGCTGAAGCGTTCGGCGATACCGGCGTTGGCGCGCAGCAGGGTGGTGTCGAAGGTCCAGTTCACGGCTTCGATGTTGGTGTCGCGCCATTGTCCGTCGTCATTGTGCAGGCGCTGGCGACCGACTTTCAGGATCTCGCCGGGGTAGGGCGTGAAGCCGCTGTAGCCGACCCAGAACTCGCGCATCGCCAGGTAGTTTTTCTTGGTCACGCGATCATTGTTGCTCGTGTTCTCGGTGCCTTCGGACTGTTGCAGGGTGTCGGTTTCGATGATGTCGGTGGACGTCACGGCCTGACCCATGGCGTAGGCGCTCCAGGCGCCGCTTTCGCCATAGACCCAGGGACGCAGGTCGAGACCGACACCGTTGACGTCGCCGCCGGGCTGGGTGCCGAGGTCACGGTCGTCTTCGGACTGGCCGGTGATTTTCACGTCGAGGCCGAAGTTCTTGGTTTCGGTGATCGCCGCCAGTGTCGGGCAGGACCAGATCAACGCGAATGTCAGGCCAATACCGGCCTTGACGAATGGATTCAACTTCATAGGGATTCCTCGCCGTCTTCTTGCAGGGCGTGCAGTTGCAGCGTGTTCTGGCTCAAGGCACCGCGAGTCGCCTGTTCCTGTTTCAACAGACGCTGGGCCTCTTTGATCTGCGCAGGCGGCAGTTGGGCTTCGAGTGTTTGCGCAAGCTCGGTGGCTTGCGGGGTGTTCTGGACCTTGGCCAATTGGCTGAAGACATAGGCATTGAGCGGGTCAGGCTTGGTGCCCTTGCCCTGGGAAAACAATTGGGCGATGGCGAAGTCGGCGCTGTTCTGGCCGTTGCGGGCCGCGGTCAGCAGATGGTCGAGGGCCTTTTGCGGATAGACCTTGCCCAGGTAGCCACGGCGATAGATCTGGCCGAGGTAATAATCGGCGGCGACTTCGCGGCCGACGGCTTTCTGGAAGTGTTCTTCGGCGACCTTGGCGTCGACCGGAACCATCTTGCCTTCGTAGTAGAGCTTGCCCAGCAACAGTTCGGCGCGCGGCTGGTCGGCGGCGCGACCGTTGTCCAGGTACTTCATCATCTGGTCGACGTCGCCCAGTTCCGGGAAGTCGTAGAGCAGTTGCGCGAGGGTGACCCACGATGCCGGGTAACCCGGAGCGATGGGCTCGAGCAGCGACTGCGCGGTTTTTTCATCGGGCGTGCCGAGGGTCGAATCCGCCAGCACACGGGCAACGCTGTCGACCCGTTGCGCGGAAACCGTGCCGCGAGCGTGAGCGGCTTGCAGCTGCTTGATCAGTTCGGCCTGTTGCTCGGGCTTGGCCTGTTTCTGATAAACCGTGGCCAGCTCGACGTAACAGATGTCGGTGGTGTTCAACGCGGCTTTGCAAATCGTTGCCACTTCGTCCAGGTGCTGGTCGTAAGTGCCCTGGGTGCGATAGAGCAGCACCTGCGCCAGACCCGCTTCCGGTTTGCCTTCGGCGCGCCATTGGCTGATCTGCTGCTGGGCATTGATGTTCGGGAAGCTGTGCGGGTATTGCAGGTACAGCATGGCCAGCGGGATCAATGTGTTGCCTTCGCCATTGGCGGCGGCTTTTTTCAGCAGGCCTTCGGCTTCGTGTTGCTCGGCTTCGGTGGACCCTGGCTTGGCCACCAGCAAACGGCCCAGGCGCGCTTGCGCTCGAGGCGAAACGCTGGCTGCGGCGCGGTAAGTTGCCTCGGCCTGTTTCATCTGCGCCGGGTCACGGCTGTCGACCTGAATGTCAGCCAGGCCGACTTGAGCCTCGCTGTAGCCCAGGTCGGCCAGTTGCTGGTAGTTCGCCGCCGCGGTGGCGGTATCGCCACGCTTGAGCGCTTCGTTGGCCAGGCGCTGGTCGGGCAGGCCGGCGCAACCGGCGAGGCTGACGGCCAGTGCCAGCGAGCACACCATCAATCCCGTGTGGGAGCTGGCTTGCCAGCGATCAGCCGGGGTCGCGCTCGACCGACTCGGTGTTTCAGGAAAACCGGGTTGATCCCATCGCTGGCAAGCCAGCTCCCACAGGGTTCGTGGTGTTTTCAGGAGACTGATAATGGTCACAGGCATGTCCTCGGCTTAAAGACCAGCGGCCATGGCTTTGTCGATCAGCCAGTTCAGGTTCGGGCCACGGTCGCTGCTCACTTCCACCGGGCGGCCAGCGAGGGTGGTGTCCAGGGCTTCGTCCGGCTGGATCAGAACGCGAATGTCGGACGACAGGTCGGCGCTTTTCAGGCTGGTGCTGCTGACGATCTTGCCTGTGCGGGATTTGTCTTCGCCGGCGATCTGGAAGCGCACCGCAGTGCCTGGCAGCACGTCGCTGAACTGGCGATAGGAGAAGCGCGCTTCAACGTTGGCTTCGCTGTTGCGCGGCACCAGTTGGAAGATCACATCGCCTTTGCTGGCGTACTGACCGTTGGCGACCATTTGCTGGGCCACAGTGCAATCGCACGGCGAAGTGAGGGTGCCGGTCATTTGCTTGCCGAACAGCTCTTCGACCTTGGCCGGTGTCAGTTGATCGTCTTCCAGATGACCCTTGAGCACGTCGAGCATGCTGGTGCTGAAGGTCGCCAGCGGCGCGCCTTTGGCGGCCACGCCATCGGGTTTCAACAGACTCTGCACAGTACCGTCGCGGGGCATGGTGATGCTCACACCCGGCACGCTGACCAGGCCGGCCTGGGCGTGGCTGACGAAGTACATGCCATACACCGATTTGAAAATGAACCCGAACGCTGCCAGGCCAACCACGAAGATCCCCAGGCTGAAGGTCACGGCTTTCATGCGTCCGAACGCGGTCATGCCATGGCCGCCGTCCTTGACTTTGCGGGCCTTGGTGAAGTTGTCACGCTGCAGCGTCGCCAGCACTTCGCCGATGCTGACGATGTCGCCGGCCAGGTGCGAGGTGATCAGGTGACGCAGGGTCGAGATGTCTTGTTGTTCCAGGTTCTGGAACTGGCAACCGGCGCGACCGCTCTGGCGATCGAAGGAGCGAACCTGCAACTCGACGTCCATGGCCAGGCCGAGGTTGTCGATCACGAATTGCAGGCGCGCCTTGTACACGTCGCCGATCTTCAGCGGCAACTGGCCGGCATTGAAGGCCAGGCCACCGGCGGAGAGGTCGAGCACGCGTGCTTCGACCGGCGTGCGGTCGGGCCCGAAGAAGCGCAGCTTGGCCGGGATTTTCACTCGGGCGTGTTGGCGCTGGGCTTCGGATTCATGCACTACGTTGGCGTTGACGGCGGTATTCATAGGGGCGATTTCCTGGTTAATTCAATAAGGGGGCGGTCAGACCATCATCAGCAGCACGGCGACGAAAATGCTGCCGGCGGAGAAGGTCATGGTCCGAGACGACCAGGTGTTGAACCAACGTTGAAAGCTGGCGAGATCACGGGTCAGAGAAGTGGGCTGGCGAGTCCAGGACTGTTGGTCGAGGCGGAAGAACACGTAGATCTTCACCAGCGCGCCGACGATCTGGTTGTAATAGAGAATCGCCGGGTACGCCGGGCCGATCCGGTGACCGGAGCAGGACAGCAGCAGGGTCAGGATCAGGCGGGTGATACCGATCCACAGCAGGTAAACCAGGATGAACGCGGTGCCGTACTTGAAGCTGGCGATGATCGCCACGGTCAAGCCCAGCAGGGAGGTCCACATCGACACGCGCTGATCGAACAGCACCACCGACGTGAAGAGACCGAGGCGCTTGACCCCCAGGCCCAGGGCACGCGAGTTCTGCCGCAGGTTGTTGCCGTACCAGCGGAACATCAGCTTGCGGCTGGCCTTGATGAAGCTCTTCTCGGGCGGGTGCTCCACGGTGTGGATCGCGGCGTCCGGCACGTAGAAGGTGTCGTAGCCCAGGCGCATCAGGCTGAACCAGCTCGACTTGTCGTCCCCGGTGAGGAACTTGAAACGACCCAGGCGCCAGTGTTGCAGCGAGTCGCTTTCCACGTCGGCGATGAAGTCCGGGTTGGTCACGACGCTGGCGCGGAACACCGACATGCGGCCGGTCATGGTCAGCACGCGCTTGGACAGGGCCATCGAGCACATGTTGATGTGACGCTGGGCGAAGCGCAGCTTGTGCCATTCGCTCATGATGTAGCCGCCGCGCACTTCGCAGAACTCATTGGTGGTCAGGCCGCCAACGTTGCCGAACAGCTGGAACCACGGCACGGTCTTGAGCACCACGCCCTCGGCGAGCACGGTGTCGCCATCGATCACGGCGACCACGGCGCGGTCATCCGGAAGGTGACGGGAGATGGCGCGGAAGCCGTAGGCCAGGCCATCACGCTTGCCGGTGCCGGGAATGCGCACGAAATCGAGCTTGACCCGGGCCGGTGGATTCATCCGGTTCCACAGGCTTTTTACCAGCAGCTCATCGGACATTTCCACGATGGAGCAAACCACGGTGGTCGGCAGGCCGCAGTCGATGGCTTCACGAATCACCGAGCTGTAGACCTGCGCGGTGGTCAGGGCGTCGATGCGGAAACTGGTGACCATCAGAAATACATGGGACGGGTCTGCCGCTTTACCCAGCTTGCGCACTTTGCGCCGCAGGTGCGGGTAGACCACGTACAGAAACAGCATGCCGCGCAGAAAGTGCGTGGCCCCCATCGAGTAGCGCCAGATGCCGACGATACCGATCAGGAAAATGAAGTCCTTCGACTCGGAGTCGAACGTGGACACAGGCAACGCCATGGCGATGCCCATCAATAAACTCAGATAAAACAGCCAACCGGCGGCCTGGAGTAGGCCGTGCTTTAGCCTGTGCATAATCGGAATCCTAAAGTCAGTTGAAAGCTTCAAGCCTCAAGCAGCAAGTGAGGAGCGCTTAACTTGCCGCTAGAAGCTTGTCGCTTATTGCTGCTTTACCAGCAGATCCCTTCGGTGCGGCCGCTGACGCTGGTGGCCTTGGACATGAAGCCGACCAGGTCGATCACCTGCTTGCCGTGAGGAACGTTCTGCACCAGGGCGCGGAATTTCTCGTCGCGGTTGCCGAGGATGATCACGTCGGAGTTGTTGATCACGTCGTCGAAGTCGGCGTTGAGCAAGGACGAGACGTGGGGGATCTTCGACTCGATGTAGTCCTTGTTCGCGCCATGGACACGGGCGTATTCGACGTTGCTGTCGTAGATCTTCAGGTCGAAACCTTTGCCGATCAGCATTTCCGCCAGGTCCACCAGCGGACTCTCGCGCAGGTCGTCGGTGCCGGCCTTGAAGCTCAGTCCCAGCAGGGCGACTTTGCGTTTGTCGTGGCTTTCAACGATGTCGAAGGCGTTTTGCACCTGGGATTCGTTACTGCGCATCAACGAGTTGAGCAGCGGCGCTTCCACATCCAGCGAGCTGGCGCGGTAGGTCAGGGCGCGAACGTCCTTGGGCAGGCAGGAGCCGCCGAACGCAAAGCCCGGGCGCATGTAGTACTGGGACAGGTTCAGGGTCTTGTCCTGGCAGACCACGTCCATCACTTCGCGGCCGTCGACGCCGACGGCCTTGGCGATGTTGCCGATCTCGTTGGCGAAGGTCACCTTGGTGGCGTGCCAGACGTTGCAGGTGTACTTGATCATCTCGGCGACGGCGATGTCCTTGCGGATGATCGGCGCGTCGAGCTCTTCGTACAGCGATTGCAGAACGTCGCCCGAGGCCTTGTCGAATTCGCCGATGACGGTCATTGGCGGCTGGTCGTAGTCGGCGATGGCGGTGCTTTCGCGCAGGAACTCAGGGTTCACGGCGACACCGAAATCGACACCGGCCTTCTTGCCGGAGCAATCTTCGAGAATCGGGATGACCACGTTGGCCACGGTGCCTGGCAGCACGGTGCTGCGGACCACGATGGTGTGGCGGGTGCTCTTGTCGCGCAGGACAAAACCGATTTCGCGGCACACCGCTTCGATGTAGTTCAGTTCCAGATCGCCGTTCTTCTTGCTCGGCGTGCCGACGCAGATCATCGACAGGTCGGTGTCACGAATCGCCTCGGCGAAGTTGGTCGTGCCACGCAGACGACCCGTCTGGATACCTTGCGCCAGAAGTTCGCCCAGGCCCGGTTCAACGATCGGCGATTTACCGGCATTGATCATATCGATCTTGTCCTTGGCAACATCGACGCCGACAACGTCATGGCCCCGTGCAGACAGGCATCCGGCACAGACTGCGCCGACATAACCCAAACCAAATATGCTGATGCGCATCGCAATTACCTCTCTATTATCAAGCCTGTATTCATCAAGCCATTAGATGGCTGGAGTTAAGGGTGTTTCAGCGGTCATAGTGCATTCGCAAGTGCGGCTTACAGGCGCAACAATGCCGTGTTCTGGCATATGAATGACGAGTGTCTAAATAAGTGCACTCAAGATGTGCGCAATCGGGCCTTATTGTTATGACGTGCCCTGTTATGCAGCCAATCCACTATTCAGAGGATGTCCGTGCAATCGTCTTGCGCGCTCGATACCAGGCCATGAGCCCGTAAATCAAGCGCTTGGGTGCTCCATTGAGCACGCTTATAGGGGCGCTGCCATGGCCTTGTAGGGGATAGTCATAAAACGTTATCTCCTGTCCGTTGTGTATTGCCCAAATCAGGGATTATTCAGCACAAGTTGATGTGGCAACTTTGCTACATGGATCTCTGTTCTGCGTAAGTTATCTCGTACAAGCATTGTGAGAATCGTTACCGGTGGTATGAGCGGTGCATTCGGACATAGTTCCGACCCGCTGATCATGAATTCTGAAATTTCTTGAAATATTGAGAAAGATGGCACTGCTTTCATATTGATAGCACTTGCCGTTTCGCCCTTTATATATAGGCGATTTATTGGGGGGGATAGTTTTTTGCCACTACCGATAAAAAATTTCAGTGCCACTACTGAAAAAAATCATCAAAGTCGAGTGAAACTAAAGTTATAAATCGGCGCGATGTATTTTTGGCGCCATTAAAATGGCGAATGTGGCGGGAGAATTGTGGGGGCTCAATGGGGGCGCATGACGGATCTGAGCGTCATGCGCCACCCCGGCGTTTCAGTCTGGAGCGTGATCGCGCAGGAACACCAGATTGTCCGGTTTAGACTGCTCGGCGCTGTAGCGATAGCCCTGCACGTCGAACTGTTTGAGGGCGGCCGGGTCGTTGATGCGTTCTTCGATCACGAAGCGACTCATCATGCCGCGGGCCTTTTTCGCATAGAAGCTGATGATTTTGTACTGACCGTTCTTCAGGTCCTTGAACTCGGTGTTGATAATGCGCGCCTTCAGGGCGTTGCGTTTGACCGCCGAGAAGTACTCGTTGGAGGCCAGGTTCAGCAGCACGTCATCACCCTGGTCGGCCAGGGCTTCGTTCAACCATTCGCTGATCCGCGTGCCCCAGAACGCATACAGATCCTTGCCACGGGCATTGGCCAGCTTGGTACCCATTTCCAGGCGGTACGGTTGCATCAGGTCCAGCGGGCGCAGCAAGCCATACAGGCCGGAAAGCATGCGCAAGTGTTGCTGGGCGTAATCGAAATCGGCTTCGCTGAAGGTTTGTGCATTGAGGCCGGTATAAACGTCGCCCTTGAAGGCCAGCAAGGCCTGTTTGGCGTTTTCAGGGGTGAACGCGGGCGTCCAGCTGCCGAAACGCGCGGCGTTGAGCCCGCCGATCTTGTCGGAGACATGCATCAACTCGCTGATCTGCGCCGGTGTCAGTTCGCGCAATTGCAGGATCAGTTCCTGGGAATGGTCCAGGTATTGCGGCTGGGTAAAGCGCTGGGTCGCCGGCGGTGTTTCGTAATCGAGGGTCTTGGCGGGTGAAATCACCATCAGCATGAAGTCGTCTCCTTTAATCGTGGGGGCGATTCTAGGGGGTTGTCCTGGTTGACTCCAGCTATCAAGGCCATAGGTGATGATCGGTGGGGTTGCACAAGGCCCTGTGTGCGAGCCTGCTGCGGGAGTTGGGACTGGATCGGCTATAGTGCCGCGCGGGTTTTGTTATGGAGACATCCCATTGCGCATCGTTTTTCTTTTTTCGGCCTGGCTCTTGAGCTTCGGGGCCATGGCGGCGCCGGGTGATGTGGCGACCCTTGATCGCAGCACCTGGCCTGAACAACTCGGCAACCCGACGCTGTTCGACGTCGCCTCGCGCGCCGAAATCCTGATGTTTGCCCGTGTGCTGCTGGCCAGCGAAGCGATGGACGAACCGGCACTGGCCCAGCATCTGGGCTTGCGCACGATCAACATGGCGTCGGTCAACCATGTTCGCCAGCGCCTGTGGCTGCGTCTGTTGAGCAGCTACAACTTCGCCCAGCAGAGCTGCGACCAGGATGCGTCTTTCTGTTTCCTGGTCGAGGACATGCCCACCCTGCGCGAGCAAGCCGCCAAGTTCCAGATCAGCGAGGACAGCTACTACATCAAGTGGGCCGAACCGAGTCGCCTGTTTCATGCCCAGTACCTGGACGAGCAATTGCGCAAGGCCGCGCTGTTTCCGCAAACCAGTAGCGAAGTCGATCGTTTCGGCGACTTTGAGCGCAATGGCGACGAGATGCACGACCGGCTGTTTCTGCTCACCTTCGACAGTGCCGCCAATGCCATGCCGGACAACACGGACTGGGTCACCGAGTACCTGCGCAAGTCGAACATGAGCGGCACGTTCTTCGTCCTTGGCAAGGATATCCAGACGCGTCTGGCCGAGCGTTCGGTGGCGAGCCTGCAATCGACCTACTCGATGCAGTGTGTCGGCGTACAGGGTTGGGAATTCCGCTCCCACAGCCATTGGCAGGACTGGCAGGATTCGGTGCGGCGCAGCGCCGAGCTGGTCAAAAGCAAACTGCCGGAGAACTACGTGCCGCTGTTTCGCCCGCCCGATGGCCAGCGCCGTTCCGACGCGCAAGGCTTCTTCAAGTCTCAGGGGTTGCGGGTGGCGTTATGGGACATCGATGCCCAGGACGGCGCCGGTAAGCTCAAAGCCAGCCAGAGCGCGCAACGGGTGCTGACCCTGATGCTGCTGTGGCGTCATGGCGTGATCAATTTCAATGTGAAACAGGATGGGGTGAAAACGGCGATGCCCTGGCTGATTACGCAAACGGCGCAAAGCGGAATCGGTTGGGAAGACTGCCAGAACGGGTTCCAGTGAAAAGCCGGAGCGTGTTTCGCCGGGAAGGGCGAAAGCCCGTAAACATTGGGCGAAGGGCGATTTTGGGAAGGATTTCGATGCAGGCGGACTTCCGACTTTAACGGGGTGATGGCAGTCCGCCAAGTGCTATTGGTCATTCTGAAAAATAAACTTCAAAAAAACGTCAAAGTGCTTTTTTCTGTCATGTGTTTTGGAGTATTACGAAGACAGACCGCCGAAACCTGCAACACAGGTGGCGTCTTCCAAGACCCGTTTGTTTGCAGTCACTTGGATCTCCGCAGGTGAGATTCGGCGGCCACTTCGAGGCGCGGCACCGCCAAGGTATTGCGTCGACTGGCTCCCACAAAGGTGACCGAGTATGGATGATCACGGACGTAGCTCTTCTTCCAACCAGCCAATCCTTTATGTACTCGATACCAATGTATTGATTCACGATCCAAACGCGCTCCTCAATTTCGAAGAACACCACGTCGCCATCCCGATGACCGTGCTGGAAGAGCTCGACAAGCTCAAGAGCGGGCATCACAGCGTCGCGGCCGAATGCCGCCAGGCCATTCGCCTGATCGACAAGACCCTGGGCGATGCCTCCCCCGAGGACGTTGAACAGGGTGTGCCAATCCAGCGGGGCAAGAGCGGGCCGAAGGGCTTGCTGTCAATTCTGATGAGCAAGCGTGCCGAGCCGAACCTGATTCTGCCCGAGCATCTGAACGACAACAAAATCATCAACCAACTGATCGACCTGCACGCGCGCGATCCGAAACTGCCCGTGGTGCTGGTCACCAAAGACATCAACATGCGCCTCAAGGCCCGCGCGTGCGGGATCGCGGCCGAGGACTACAGCACCGACCAACTGGTTGACGACGTATCGCTGCTGCCCAATGGTTATCACAACATGACCGGTTCCTTCTGGGACCGTGTGAGCAAGGTCGAAACCCGTCAGGACCATGGCCGCACCTGGCATCAGGTGCAACTGATCGACAACTTGCCGGCCGTGCACATCAACGAGTTCATCATCGATGAGCAGGGCTTTGTCGGCTGGATCAAGGAGATCGAAGAAGACAAGCTGCTGATTCTGGACCTGCACCAGGAACCCCTGCTGCACCAGGAAGCCTGGGGCCTGAAGCCACGGGACATCTATCAGAGCCTGGCACTCTACGCCTTGCTGGATCCGGACATCCACCTGGTCAACCTGTCCGGTGCGGCCGGCTCCGGTAAAACCATCCTGGCACTGGCGGCGGCGATCGAGCAGACCATGGTCAGCAAGCGCTACCGGCGGATCATTGCCACCCGTAGCGTGCAGGGCCTGGACCAGGAGATCGGCTTCCTGCCCGGTACCGAAGCGGAAAAAATGGAGCCATGGCTGGGCGCCATCACCGACAACCTCGAAGCCTTGCACATGGATGACGAAAACACCCATGGCAGCGTCGATTACATCCTCAGCAAAGTGCCGTTGCAGTTCAAATCCCTCAACTACATCCGGGGCCGCAGCTTCCAGCAGAGTCTGATCCTGATCGACGAGTGCCAGAACCTCACGCCGCACCAGATGAAAACCATCATCACCCGTGCCGGCGCCGGTTCCAAAGTGGTGTGCCTGGGTAACCTGGCGCAGATCGACACCCCCTACCTGTCCGCGACCAGCTCCGGGCTGACCTACCTGACGGAACGCTTCAAGGACTTCCCGAACGGGGTGCACATCACCCTGCAAGGAGTGCCACGTTCGATCCTGGCCGAATACGCAGAGTCTCACCTCTAGCTGCAAGCTTTAAGCTGCAAGCCGCAAGTTTCAAGCGAACCAAGTGAACTTCACTTGCCGCTTGTAGCTTGCGGCGTTCCGCTGCTTAAATACTCCCTTCCCGAACCTACAACCGGACTGCGCTTTTCACTTGCCGCTTGTAGCTTGCCGCTTGCAGCTGCCTCAAGGAGGCCTCGTGCTGACTCATCTCGATTCCCAAGGTCGCGCCAACATGGTCGACGTCACCGAAAAAGCCGTGACGTTCCGTGAGGCGACGGCCCAAGCGCTGGTGCGCATGCTGCCCGAAACCCTGCAGATGATCGTCAGCGGCGGTCACCCCAAGGGTGATGTCTTCGCCGTGGCGCGCATTGCCGGCATTCAAGCAGCGAAGAAAACCAGTGACCTGATTCCTCTGTGCCACCCGCTGATGCTGACCGGCGTGAAAGTCGAGCTCAGTGCCGAGGGCGAGGACATTGTACGTATCGTGGCGCGTTGCAAACTGTCCGGGCAGACCGGTGTCGAGATGGAAGCCCTGACCGCCGCCAGTGTGGCAGCGTTGACCATCTACGACATGTGCAAGGCCGTCGATCGCGGCATGACCATCGAAAGCGTGCGTCTGCTGGAAAAGGTCGGCGGCAAGAGCGGGCATTTCCAGGCGGATCAGCCATGAACATCACAGTGAAATTTTTTGCCCGTTATCGCGAGGCGATTGGCGTGGACGCGATCAAGGTCCAGGGCGATTTCGCCACTGTCGACGACGTGCGGGCATGGCTGGCGCAGCGCGACGGCGCCGAGGTGCTGAGCGAGCAGAACCTGATGTGCGCGCGCAACGAAGACCTCTGCCAGCTCGACGAGCCGGTGAGCGAGGGCGACGAAGTGGCGTTTTTTCCGACCGTGACCGGGGGCTGATCCATGGCGATTCGCGTGCAGTCCACGGCGTTCGATCCGGGAGCCGAGGTCAACGCCATGCACGATGCCAATGTCGGCGTCGGCGCGGTGGTGAGTTTTGTCGGCTACGTGCGCGACTTCAATGACGGGCTCGACGTGGCCGGAATGTTCCTCGAGCACTATCCGGGCATGACCGAAAAAGCCCTCGCCAAGATTGCCCGCGAGGCCGAGCAGCGCTGGCCGCTGCTCAAGCTGGACGTGCTGCATCGCATTGGCGCGCTGGAGCCGGGCGAGCCCATCGTTTTTGTCGGCGCCGCCAGTGCGCACCGTCAGGCCGCGTTCGACGCCTGTGCCTTTGTCATGGACTACCTGAAAACCCGCGCACCGTTCTGGAAGAAAGAAAACACCAGCGACGGCCCGCGTTGGGTCGAAGGGCGCGACAGCGATCATGCGGCGGCGGATCGCTGGAAGCAGTAAGTTCTGCGGCGTTTCCAAGTAAGCCATCGCGAGCAGGCTCGCTCCGACATTGCAACTGCAAACACAGACCCACTGTGGGAGCGAGCCTGCTCGCGATGGGGTCATCCGCACCACCAACACTTTTATTGACTCCCCTCCCGACCACCGGCCGATACGGGCTGCATTTGTCTGATTGACGGATAATACGTAAAAGTCCAGTATGGAATTATAAGTACAAAAAAGGCATTCCCTGTTTCAGCTCTTTCTTCTGTCTTGCCAAACCAACAACAACCCGCGAGAGAACGAACATGAAGAAGTTTCCCCTCATCACCGGTCTGGCCCTGAGCCTGTTGGCGTGCAGTAGCGTGTTTGCCGCCGAGAAAACCTTGCGCATCGGTATCGAGGCCGCTTACCCGCCGTTCGCTTCCAAAACCGATCAAGGCGAAATCGTCGGTTTCGACTACGACATCGGGAATGCTCTGTGCGCCCAGATGAAGGTCAAGTGTGTGTGGGTTGAAGGTGAGTTCGATGGTCTGATTCCTTCCCTGAAAGTGAAGAAGATCGACATGGCGCTGTCGTCCATGACCATCAACGACGACCGCAAGAAGTCGGTGGATTTCACCCACAAGTACTACTTCACTTCATCGCGCCTGGTGATGAAGGAAGGCGCGGTGGTGGATGACCAGTACGCCAGCCTCAAAGGCAAGACGGTCGGCGTGCAGCGTGCCACCACCACGGACCGTTATGCCACCGAGGTGTTCGAGCCCAAAGGCATCACCGTCAAGCGTTACGGCAACAACGAAGAAATCTACATGGACCTGGCGGCCGGTCGCCTCGACGCCATTTTTGCCGACACCATTCCGCTCAATGACTTCCTGTCGATGCCGCGCGGTAAGGGCTACGCATTTGTCGGGCCTGAGTTGAAGGACCCGAAATACGTTGGCGAGGGCGCCGGGATTGCCGTGCGCAAGGGTAATGCCGAGTTGGTCAGCGAACTGAACACCGCCATCGACGGCATTCGCGCCAATGGCGAATACCAGAAGATTTCCGATAAGTACTTCAAGTCCGACATCTACGGCGACTGATCTACCGCCATCGCCAGCAGGCTAGCTCCCACAGGTTTTGTGTACGCCGCAAATCCCCTGTAGGAGCCAGCCTGCTGGCGATGGGGCCAGACCAATCAACACAGCCGCTAGGCTTTCAATTCCTTCAAATGCTTGTACACCGTCGCCCGTCCCATGTTCAGCACATTGGCCACATAGTTCGAAGCGCTTTTGCCTTTGAACGCCCCTTCGGCGTGCAGTGCCAGCACCAGCTCGCGTTTGTGGTCGCGGGTCAGCAGGTTCAGGCTCAGTTGCCGCTCGCGCAGCCAATTGTGCAGGAAGGTGTTGATGCGCTCCTGCCAGTCATCGCGGAACAGTGAGTCCGGTTGCGGAATCAGTTTGTTCGGCGACAGAAACAGGTCCAGCGCCGCCTTGGCGTTTTCAAACAGCGAAATATTCAGATTGATGCACAGCACCGCCATAGGATGTCCGTCGCGGTCGCGCAGGACGGTGCTCAAGCTGCGAATTTTCTGACCATCCCAGTTGAGCTTTTCATACGGTCCGATATTTCGTTCGCTGACATCGTCGCTGAGCATGTCTTCGAGCGCCGAGTCGTCGCCTATCTCCCTTTTCGACAGGTTGTTGGCGATGTAGTCGACCTTCTGCGTGCGCAAGTCGTGCAGCACCACTTCGGCGTGGGGAAAGAACAACGTGGCGATGGCGTCGGCAATCGCCCGGAAGTTATCCAGGGCGGCGTCGTTCAGGGCCGGGTCTTTTTCGGGGGCGTTCATCACATGGGGCTCCGGGCAGCTTCAGCGCCCCGAAAAACGGGGCTCTGAAAGTGTGCCGCAATCGTGTCGGCGCGTCACCTGAGGGTGAGGATCAGCCCAGGCGGGCAGGGGAGAGCATGGCGGCGTTCAGGCCGAAGCGCGTGAGTGGCTCGGGCAGGGCCTCACCGCGCACCAGGGCGGCGCTGGCCTGGCCCATGGCGGGCGAGGTCTGGATGCCATAGCCGCCTTGTGCCGCCACCCAGAACAGGCCCGGCACCTGTGGATCGAAACCGGACAACAGGTCGCCGTCACTGACGAAGCTGCGCAGGCCGGCCCAAGTGCGGGTCGGACGGCGGATGGTCAGGGTCGTGGCTTCTTCGATCTGATAAATACCCATGGCGATGTCCAGCTCTTCAGGCTGCACATCGTGCGGTTCTACCGGATCGGCGTTGGCCGGTGAGCCGAGGAACATCCCGGCATCGGGTTTCATGTAGAAGGATTCGTCGAGGCTGACCAGCATGGGCCAGTGATGAATGTCCACGCCCTCGGGGCCGGCGAAAATGAAGGCCGCACGCCGCTTGGGTTGCAGGCCCAGGGGTTTGGCGCCGGCCAGTTCACCGATCTTGTCGGCCCAGGCGCCAGCGGCGTTGATGATGACCGGCGCGCTGAAGGTGCCGGCGTGGGTCTGTACCTGCCACACGCCTTCGGCATCGCGGCTCAGGCCCAGTACTTCGCAGTCTGTATGGACTTCGCCTTTGTGGCGGCGGATTCCGCGCAGATAGCCCTGGTGCAGCGCGTCGGTGTCGATGTCGCTGGCGGTCGGGTCGTAGATCGCGCCGTGGACTTTTTCCTGGCGCAGGATCGGCAGTCGGGCGCAGGCCTCTTCCGCGCTGAGCAATTGCATCTCGGGCACCGTGGCCTTGGCGCTCAGGTATTGATTGTTCAGTTCGGCCGGGTCACCGGTGAAGTCCACGGTCATTTCGCCGCGCGGGGTGAGCAACGGGTGCTCGCAGAAGCCGGTCGGTGGCGTGTCGAAAAACGCGCGGCTGGCCTGGGTCAACGCGCGAACCTGCGGTGTGCCATAAGCGGCGCTGTACAGCGCCGCCGAGCGTCCGGTGGAGTGATAGGCCGGATGGGATTCGCGTTCGAGCACGACCACGCGCCCGTGCTGCGACAGCCAGAAACCGGTGGAAGCGCCGGCAATCCCGCCGCCGATGATGATGAAATCTGCGTGGCTCATGAACGTCTCCTGTTATCGGTCATCCCTGTAGGCGCCGGCTTGCTGGCGATCGCATCGCCGCAGTGTAAATGATGGACCGTGGCGTCTGCATCGCTGGCATGCCAGCTCCCACAGGGTGGGGTGTTAGGGTTGTAGGCGGTAGATGGCATTGGCCAGCGCGATGTCTTCCAGGCCCAGGCCGATCGAGCGGAAGAACACATGGCGATGGTAGTCAGGGCGCTGCACCTTCTCGCTCAGCAGATCCGCCAGGTCGCCGACAATCGCATCGTTATTCCAGCCATGTTGTTCGCCGGCAATCAGCATCTCACCGGCCGAGCCGGGGGTGGTCAGACGATAGTCACAGAAGACCTGCATGTCATTGAGGCTTTGCGGCGGCACTTCGTGGGCGCGTGGGGCGTTGGTGCTGATGGAGGTGATCAACGCCGGTTTGCGCAGGCTGGACGGGTCGATCACCGGGCCGGCGGATGAGGTGCAGAGCATGATCACCTCCGCGTCGTCGACAGCGGCTTCGCGGCTGTCGACGACGGTCAGGCGTGGCTCGATGCTTTTCAGCAGGGCCACGGTTTCAACGTCGTCGCTCAGGTTTGGCGAGTACAGGCTGATGCTCTGCCAGTCGCGCAGGTTCTTCACGTAGCGCAAATGCGCCTGGGCGACCTTGCCGCTGCCGATGATTGCCAGGCGAGTCGCTTTGAGTGGTGCAAGTGCATCGACCGCCACGGCGGTCGTCGCGGCGGTGCGCGCCGTGGTCAGTTCGCCCGCATCGCACAACAGTAGCGGCTGACCGGTCTGCATCGACATCAGTAAGGTCCAGGCGGTCACCAGCGGGCCTTGTTCGCGCACGATGTACGGCGACGTCTTGACCCCGTACACGCCTTCTTTGGCCAGCACACCCAGATAGTTGATGAAGTCGCCGGCACCCTGGGGAAACTCCACCAGTTGCTGCGCCGGTTGCACCGCCTGGCCGGCGGCGAGGTCGCGGAACAGGTTGCGCATGATCTGCGGTACGTCGACCTGGGCCAGCCACTCACGGGCCTGCGGTTGGGTGATCACATGGGGGCTGTTGGTCATGGTGGCTCCGGGTATCGGGATAAACTAATTTGTCCATTATGGACATTTAAATATCGCGAGCAAGCACCTATTAAAAAAAGCCGGGCGAAAAAAAGGCGCAGTCCGTTTCCGGCTGCGCCTCTTTCTACGCGTCGTCCGTTACGGACGCTTGCGCTCAACCGCACGCAGCAGGTGCGTCGGTGGCGTTTCACAGCTGATCTTGCGACCCAGCTTCTCTTCGATGGACGGTAGCTGGTAGGAGTCGTCTTCACCGGCAAAACTGATGGAGACACCGTCGGCACCCGCACGACCGGTACGCCCGATGCGGTGCACGTAGTCGTCCGGGACTTCCGGCAGGGTGAAGTTGATCACGTGGCTGATGCCGTCAATGTGGATGCCGCGCCCGGCCACGTCCGTGGCGACCAAGACACGGATCTTGCCTTCGCGGAAACCTTCCAGGGTCTTGATGCGCTTGAGCTGCGGCACGTCGCCGGACAGCTGCGCCGCATTGATGCCATCACGCACCAGGCGTTCTTCGATGCGCCGCACTTCATCCTTGCGGTTGGCGAACACGATCACCCGCTCCCAGCCGTTATCGTTGACCAGGTTGTAGAGCAGTTTGTACTTGTCGGCAGCGGCGACCGCGTAGATGTGCTGCTCGACGTTTTCGTTGGCGACGTTGGTGATTTCGATTTCGACAATGGCCGGGTCGGTGGTCCACTGCTTGGCGAGGTTCATCACGTCTTCGGTGAAGGTCGCGGAGAACAGCAACGTCTGACGCTCGCTCTTGGGCGGGGTCTGGCGAATGATCTGGCGCACTTGCGGGATGAAACCCATGTCGAGCATGCGGTCGGCTTCGTCCAGCACCATGACTTCGACCATGTCCAGGTGCACGTCGCCGCGCTGGTTGAAGTCCAGCAGGCGGCCCGGCGTGGCGACGAGGATGTCGCAGTGACGGGCCTCGAGGTGCTTGAGCTGCTTGTCGAAGTCCATGCCGCCGACGAAGGTCATGACGTTGAGACCGGTGTATTTGGTCAGGTCGGCGGCGTCCTTGGCGATCTGCACCACCAGCTCGCGGGTCGGCGCGATGATCAGTGCCCGTGGCTCACCCATGTAGCGCTCTTTCGGCGGCGGGGTTTGCAGCAGCTGGGTGATGATCGAGATCAGGAACGCAGCGGTTTTGCCGGTACCGGTCTGGGCGCGGCCGATGGCGTCTTTGCCCGCGAGGGTGAAGCCCAGCACCTGTGCCTGGATTGGCGTGCAATACGGGAAGCCCAGGTCCTGGATGGCGTGCATCAGTTCCGGGGCAAGTTTGAAATCGTGGAAGCGGGTTTTGCCTTCCTGCGGCTCGACGACGAAATCTTCGAGTTTCCACGGGATCACCGGGGCCTTTGGCTTCGGTTCGCGGCGCGGTTTGGCGGGTTTCGGTGTTTCGTTGCGAGGTTGTTCGGACGTGATTGGCGCCGCAGGTTCGACGGCCGGAGCGGGCTTGGGCTCGTGTTTCGGTGCCGCTACGGTAGCGGCCCGATCAGACGGATGACCGTCGGCGCGGTGGCTGGGCGTTTGAGACGGAGCGCTGGGGACTGGCGCGAGTTGCTCAGTCTCGCTTTTACCGAACATTTTCTTGAGTGCTTTGAGCACGGTCATCTCATCAATTGGTTAAGGAATGTACGCCGGCCAGTGTAATGCAAGAATCGGGCGCGGCGTAGTGGGATGGATCAAAGGGTGTTTTTAAACATTCGGTTTAACGCAAGCGCTCGGCGAGCCAGGCGCCTATGTCGCGAATTTCCTCGGGTAACACTTCGTGACCCATTGGGTATTCCTGCCATGTCACGGTGACACCACGCTGTTTCAGATGCTCGTAGGCGGTCCGGCCCATCGAGTTTTGCACGACATCGTCGTACTGACCGTGCAGCGACAGCACCGGAATGCGCTGCTGGCTGGCGGACAGTTCCAGGGTGTCGCTGAAAGTCGGTGCATAGGTCGAGAGGGCAAGTACGCCGCCCAATGCTCCCTGCCATTTCAGGAACGCGGTGTGCAGTACCACGGCACCGCCCTGGGAAAAACCGGCCAGAAAAATCCGCGAGGCGTCTATTCCGGCTGCTCGTTGCACATCGATCAGCTGGATGACCCGTTGTGCCGACTCCTCCAGTTGTTCACGGTTGATCGCGCGCGCCGGACTCATGGCCAATATGTCGTACCAGCTCGGCATCTTGTAACCACCATTGATAGTGACAGCACAGGTGGGCGCCTGGGGGAGTACGAAGCGGGTGGTCAGCAAGGTTTCTTGCAGCGCTTCGGCGACCGGCAGGAAGTCGTAGCGATCGGCGCCAAGGCCGTGCAGCCAGATGACGCAGGCGTCTGCGGGCTTGACGGGTTCTAGAATCAAGGGCTCGGTCATGGCTGCTCCAATGTTGTGCATGCGCGCTCATTCAGTGCGAGGTCTGAGTGCGCGTCCGGTTGATCAGTTAAGTAGATGTCGCAAGGCTACAAGTTTTGCTCTTGACCTGCGCCTGAAACGATTTTGCAAGCGGTGTGGTACGGGGTTTGCTATGCACATGCTCGTACGAAAGATCCTACGCCTGTCGGTAACACTATCAGTGTACCGCTGACCGTGGGAGAGCAAAAAAATCCGGTGATGGATGTTCGCCAGTGGCCGCTACGGGCTTCGCGAACGTGAAGGGCTACAGCCCGTTCGGCCGATTGGTGAGAAGTGAGTTGTCCCTGATGTGGATTTTCTCCTACTAGACTCATAGCTACGGTCCTACGTCGCTTGACCCTAAAAAAAGCCAACAAGGGTCAACAATGCCTCAAAAGGGTGCGATTGGACCACGCTCCGACACAACAAGAGCAAAACTGGAGGTTTGAATGAAGATGTTGAAATCCACCCTGGCAGTCGTGACTGCAGCCGCAGTACTCGGCGTCAGTGGGTTCGCTCAGGCGGGCGCGACCCTGGATGCAGTGCAGAAGAAAGGTTTCGTACAGTGCGGCGTCAGCGATGGCCTGCCTGGTTTCTCTGTTCCAGACTCCACCGGCAAGATCGTGGGTATCGATGCGGATTATTGCCGCGCGGTGGCTGCAGCTGTCTTCGGCGACGCGACCAAGGTCAAGTTCAGTCAGTTGAACGCCAAGGAGCGCTTCACCGCGCTGCAGTCCGGCGAAATCGACATCCTGTCGCGCAACACCACCATGACCAGTTCCCGTGACGCAGGCATGGGTCTGAAATTCCCCGGCTTCATCACTTACTACGACGGCATCGGTTTCCTGGTTAACAACAAGCTGGGCGTCAAGAGCGCCAAAGAGCTGGACGGCGCGACCATCTGCATCCAGGCAGGTACCACCACCGAGCTGAACGTTTCCGACTACTTCCGTGGCAACAACCTGAAGTACACCCCGATCACGTTCGACACCTCCGACGAAAGCGCCAAGTCGCTGGAATCCGGTCGTTGCGACGTACTGACGTCCGACAAGTCCCAGCTGTTTGCCCAGCGCAGCAAGCTGGCCTCGCCGAAGGACTACGTGGTTCTGCCGGAAACCATCTCCAAGGAGCCATTGGGCCCTGTCGTGCGTAACGGCGACGACGAGTGGCTGGCCATCGTGCGCTGGACTGGCTACGCCATGCTCAACGCTGAAGAAGCCGGCATCACTTCGAAGAACGTCGAAGCTGAAGCCAAGTCCACCAAGAACCCGGACGTTGCCCGTCTGCTGGGTACCGACGGTGAATACGGCAAAGACCTGAAAGTGAAAAAGGACTGGGTCGTCCAGATCGTCAAGCAAGTCGGCAACTACGGCGAAGTGTTCGAGAAAAACCTCGGCAAGAGCACTCCGCTGGAAATCGACCGCGGGCTGAACGCCTTGTGGAACGCTGGCGGCATTCAATACGCACCACCAGTGCGCTGATGGTTCTATCACCCGGTGGGCCAACCACCGGGTGATGTTCTGTTCCATTATTTGCGGGGCACTTCATGCAAAATTCAATCGGCGCACCAAAGCAGAGGCTCAGCCTCAGCGATCCGAAAGTGCGTGCGTGGCTATTCCAGATCATCACCATTGTCGCGGTGGTCTCGATGGGCTGGTATCTGTTCGATAACACACAGACCAACCTTCAGCACCGGGGCATTACCTCGGGCTTCAGCTTTCTGGAGCGCAGTGCCGGGTTCGGCATCGCTCAACACCTGATCGACTACACCGAATCGGACTCATACGCCCGGGTGTTTGTCATCGGCCTGCTCAACACCCTGTTGGTGACCTTCATTGGCGTGATCCTGGCGACGATCCTCGGTTTCATCGTCGGTGTGGCGCGGTTGTCGAAGAACTGGATCATCGCCAAGCTGGCGACGGTGTATGTGGAAGTCTTCCGTAACATTCCGCCGCTGCTGCAGATCCTGTTCTGGTACTTCGCGGTGTTCCTGACCATGCCGGGGCCGCGTAACAGCCATAACTTCGGCGACACCTTCTTCGTCAGCAGCCGTGGCCTGAACATGCCGGCCGCGCTGATGGCCGATGGTTTCTGGGCGTTTGTCGCCAGCGTCGTGGTGGCCATCGTCGCCATCGTGCTGATGTGCCGCTGGGCCAACAAACGCTTCGAAGCCACTGGTGTGCCATTCCACAAGTTCTGGACCGGCCTGGCGCTGTTACTGGTGATTCCGGCGCTGTGTGCGCTGATCTTTGGCGCGCCGCTGCATTGGGAAATGCCGAAGCTGCAAGGCTTCAACTTCGTCGGTGGCTGGGTGCTGATCCCGGAACTGCTGGCCTTGACCCTGGCCCTGACGGTGTACACCGCGGCGTTCATCGCCGAGATCGTGCGCTCGGGCATCAAGTCGGTCAGCCACGGCCAGACCGAAGCGGCGCATTCGCTCGGCCTGCGCAACGGCCCGACCCTGCGCAAGGTGATCATCCCGCAAGCCCTGCGCGTGATCATTCCGCCGCTGACCAGCCAATACCTGAACCTGGCGAAGAACTCATCGCTGGCGGCCGGTATCGGTTACCCGGAAATGGTCTCGCTGTTTGCCGGTACGGTGCTGAACCAGACCGGGCAGGCGATCGAAGTGATTGCGATCACCATGAGCGTGTACCTGGCGATCAGTATCAGCATTTCCCTGCTGATGAACTGGTACAACAAGCGCATTGCGCTGATCGAGCGGTAAGGAAAAGCGCATGAGTACTCATACTTTCAAACCCGACATGCCACCTCCGAGCAGCAGCATCGGTGTGGTGGCGTGGATGCGCGCGAACATGTTCTCCAGCTGGCTCAACACCCTGCTGACCCTGTTTGCGTTCTATCTGATCTACCTGGTGGTGCCGCCGATCCTGCATTGGGCGATCCTCGACGCCAACTGGGTCGGCACCACTCGCGCCGACTGCACCAAGGAGGGCGCCTGCTGGGTGTTCATCCAGCAGCGCTTCGGCCAGTTCATGTACGGCTACTACCCGCCGGAACTGCGCTGGCGCGTGGACCTGACGGTGTGGCTGGCGGTCATCGGTGTGGCACCGCTGTTCATCTCGCGCTTTCACCGTAAAGCAGTGTATGGCCTGAGCTTCCTGGTGTTGTACCCGATCACTGCCTACTTCCTGTTGCATGGTGGTCTCTTCGGCCTGACCAACGTGGCGACCAGCCAATGGGGCGGCTTGATGCTGACCCTGGTGATCGCCACTGTCGGTATTGCCGGTGCGTTGCCGCTGGGGATTGTCCTGGCCCTGGGCCGTCGTTCGAACATGCCGGCGATTCGTGTGGTCTGCGTGACCTTCATTGAATTCTGGCGCGGCGTGCCGTTGATCACGGTGCTGTTCATGTCCTCGGTGATGCTGCCGTTGTTCCTGCCCGAGGGCATGAACTTCGACAAACTGCTGCGGGCCCTGATCGGTGTGATCCTGTTCCAGTCGGCCTACGTGGCTGAAGTGGTGCGCGGTGGTCTGCAAGCGATTCCCAAGGGGCAGTACGAAGCCGCCGCGGCGATGGGCCTGGGATACTGGCGCAGCATGGGCCTGGTGATTCTGCCGCAAGCCCTGAAGCTGGTGATTCCAGGCATCGTCAACACGTTCATTGCCCTGTTCAAGGACACCAGCCTGGTGATCATCATCGGCCTGTTCGACTTGCTCAACAGCGTCAAACAAGCCGCCGCCGACCCGAAATGGCTGGGCATGGCCACCGAAGGCTACGTGTTCGCAGCCCTGGTGTTCTGGATTTTCTGTTTTGGTATGTCCCGCTACTCCATGCATTTGGAACGTAAGCTCGACACTGGCCACAAGCGTTAGGAGTTCTTTTATGAGCGAAGCAATCAAACAGCCTGTGAGCCCTGAAGGCATTATTCAGATGCAGGGCGTGAACAAGTGGTACGGCCAGTTTCACGTACTCAAGGACATCAACCTCAACGTCAAGCAGGGCGAGCGTATCGTCCTGTGCGGTCCGTCGGGTTCCGGCAAGTCCACCACCATCCGCTGCCTCAACCGTCTGGAAGAACACCAGCAGGGCCGCATCGTGGTCGATGGCGTGGAGTTGACCAACGACCTCAAGCAGATCGAAGCGATCCGTCGTGAAGTCGGCATGGTGTTCCAGCACTTCAACCTGTTTCCGCACCTGACCATTTTGCAGAACTGCACCCTGGCACCGATGTGGGTGCGCAAGATGCCGAAACGCAAGGCCGAGGAAATTGCCATGCACTACCTGGAGCGCGTACGCATTCCGGAGCAGGCGCATAAATTCCCGGGGCAACTGTCCGGCGGCCAGCAGCAGCGTGTGGCGATTGCCCGTGCGCTGTGCATGAAACCGAAAATCATGTTGTTCGACGAACCGACTTCGGCACTCGATCCCGAGATGGTGAAAGAGGTGCTGGACACCATGATCGGCCTGGCCGAAGACGGCATGACCATGCTCTGCGTAACCCACGAAATGGGCTTCGCCCGCACCGTGGCCAACCGCGTGATCTTCATGGACAAGGGCGAAATCGTCGAACAGGCTGCGCCGAACGACTTTTTCGACAACCCACAGAACGACCGCACCAAGCTGTTCCTGAGCCAGATCCTGCATTGATTGGTCAGTGACTGTCGCAAAGAGCCCCGCCGATTGATCGGTGGGGCTTTTTTATGGGTGCGGGTCAGTCTGCGGTTTTGCCGCGTTCCAGTGCCAATTGCACTGCTCGGAGGGCATTGAGGCGACCATGACCGTAGTAATGACTGTGGCCGTTTTGATCGTATTGACCTAGGGGGCCGTCGTCGGCGTGGCTGATTTTGTCGCAGCAATCGGCGAGGAGGTGTCTAACCTGCTCGCGGTCCAGTGCCGGGTTGACCCCTAGTACCAGAGCTGCCACGCCCGCGGCTCCAGGACAGGCACTGGAAGTGCCGCTGAACAATTCGGTATAGGCAGCATTGATCGGGTCGGCAAACCTGCCGCTCAGATCCGTGGTTCGAATGCCTCGGGTCTGGGGGATTGAGGTGGCGGGTTTGAACTTTGGATCCGGGTGTGGCTGGTCCCCGCTGGGAAAACAGCACCACAGTGCTTTACCGTAGTCACTGTAGGCACTACGACGATTTTGATCATTGCAGGCACCTACAGCAATCACCATGGGATGGCTGGCATAGCCATCGTTGTCCACGCTCTCGTTGCCGTTGCCGGCGCCAAAAAAGATGACGCAGCCTTTACCTTGGCGGCCTTTGGTCGCGGCGTACTCTATGGCCAGGCGGGTGCTCGCGGCCAGCGGAAACGCCTGAGAGTGCCTCGCGTCGGTAGGGTCAGCCCAATGTCCTTCCGGCGGCCCCCAACTGCAGGAAATGATATCGGCCCCTTGGTCCGCGGCCCAGAAAAACGCGTCTGCTTCGGCCCTGGCGCCTAGTGGCTTGGTCAGTTTCAACGGCATGAGACTGGCTCGAGGGGCCACGCCGCTGGCGCCGGCTTCACCATTGGCGCATGCAACACCGGCGGCTGCAGTACCGTGGCGCTCAAGAGGGTTTTTCGGCCGAGGGCCTTGACGGGCGTTAAGGCGGTCAAAGTTTTTTGCTCCGATGATTTTTCCGGTACCGGCGAACTCAGGGTGATCGATATCAAAGGCATCGTCGATGATCGCTATCACTATGCCTTCACCCTGGGCCAAGACATGGGCTGCCTCGACATTGGCGCTGGCATCGACCTGCGCTTGATAGGTGACGGTGGTTTTCTTCAGGTGCCATTGGTTGTCATGGATCGCTCGGCGTTGCCCCGGACGCAGTATTTCCGGGTGGCAGTAGTCGACATCCTGACGTTCGAGCAATTGAAGTGTGAATGAGCAGACTTCAGTGCCGCGACAATGCGCGTGATGGACGAAGAAGGCATTGGTGGCGTAGGGAACCTGCTGTTTGATGGTCAGACCCAACTCATCGAGGATAACCAGGCACTCTGTCGGAGCGAGCCGATCGACGAATTTCAGGAAGATGTTTTCGGTGTAGAAAACAGGTTCTTGGGTATGAGGATCGACCAGGGCGCTGCCAGCGAAGCGCACGTCTGGTAACTCGCGTAGTAACGCCTTGCATTGGGGGATATCTGAATTGTCCGGCAGTTTGAATAGCTGAACGTCGGCGTCCTCGATGTGAAGTACCAACTCACTGTTGGCCAATGCCTGTCGAGCTTTTTCGCAGCGTAACGTCTCATCAAGCTTCCTCCCGGCCTGACTGCGTACAACGAGCAGTTGCCGATTCTTTTCCAGTAAAAAACGGCGGCTGTTCTTTTTGCCAAAAATGACTTCTTCCATCGGCTGCTCCCATTCCCTTTAGACATTCGAGCGAAAGTGCCCGCGTTCAAAGTCCGAAAGTCTGATGGTCTGTCTCATTTTTGGATGTCAGCTCTTTCGTGTGGCATTGGTGGGAAATCACTATCAGTCACTAGGAATTGACTGCCTTAAAGTGGCTTCAGGCCTCAGGGTGGGACGCGATAGGTAGTGGCTTGCCCGATTGGGCGAGGCTGACTAACATGTCGGTAAATTCATCCTATGATTGGATGAAAGGGCGAATCCAATGTCTGAAATTTCTCCATTAGTTAAACGATCCCTGGTCGATCAGGCCCTCGATCAGTTGCGCCTGCGTATCAACGAGGGTGCCTGGGTGGTGGGCCAGCGCTTGCCCACCGAGCCCGAGTTGTCCGCCGAGCTGGGCATCAGCCGCAACACCGTACGTGAAGCCATGCGTGTGCTGGCGTTTTCCGGGCTGATCGAGATCCGCCAGGGCGACGGCAGTTATTTGCGGGCGGTGGCCGATCCACTGGACACGCTCAAGGCGTTGTCCCGTTGCTCCCTTGAGCAGGCCCGGGAAACCCGGCACATCCTCGAAGTCGAGGCCATCGGCCTGGCGGCCTTGCGTCGCACCGATGAAGACTTGGTGGCATTGCGTGAGGCGCTGGGGGTGAGCGGCCGTCACTATCACGGCGATCTCGATACCTACATCGCCTGCGATCTGGTGTTCCACCGCCGTCTGGTGGACGCGGCGCACAACCCGACCCTCAGCGAGTTGTATCGCTACTTCTCCAGCGTGGTCGGCGCTCAGCTACGGCATTGCCTGAACATCACACCGCGCCGACAGGAAGTGTTCGACCTGCACATCGCGTTGCTCGATGCGGTCGAGCAACGCGATCCGGAGCGAGCCAAAGCCCTGTCGAGGCAGTTGATCAATGAACCTTGAAACCGAGAACACCATGACCAGCGATCCAGGCAACACCGCTCAACCTAAACGCATGGCGGAGCTGGAAGAGCTGCTGATCGATGCCGAAGCCGATGATGAGCAAGTCCAGCAGACTCACCCGGTATTGCGCCGGCCATGGCTGTTGCTGCTGGGCCTGATTCTGGTCGCGCTGAACCTGCGCCCGGCACTGTCGAGCATGGCGCCGATGCTCAGCGACGTGTCGAAAAGTCTCGGGTTGTCGGCGGCCCAGGCCGGTTTGCTGACCACCTTGCCGGTCCTGTGCCTGGGTCTGTTCGCGCCGCTGGCTCCGCTGCTGGCGCGACGTTTTGGCGCCGAGCGGGTGGTGCTGGGCATCCTCCTGACCCTGGCCGGGGGGATCATTCTGCGCAGTTCCTTTGGCGAGGTCGGCCTGTTTGCCGGCAGCGTGCTGGCCGGTGCCAGCATCGGTGTGATTGGCGTGCTGCTGCCGGGCATCGTCAAGCGTGACTTCGCCAAACAGGCCGGGACCATGACCGGCGTCTACACCATGGCCCTGTGTCTGGGCGCAGCCATGGCCGCAGGTTCCACGGTGCCGCTGAGCGAGCATTTCGACAAGAGCTGGGCACTGGGCCTCGGTTTCTGGGTGATCCCGGCACTGGTTGCCGCCGTGTTCTGGTTACCGCAAGTCGGCCAGAAACACGGTGCGCACAACGTCGCCTATCGCGTTCGCGGACTGCTGCGTGACCCGTTGGCCTGGCAAGTGACCTTGTACATGGGCCTGCAATCGTCCCTGGCCTACATCGTGTTCGGCTGGTTGCCGTCGATCCTGATCGGGCGCGGCCTGACACCGACCCAGGCCGGTCTGGTGCTGTCGGGTTCGGTGATCGTGCAGCTGGTCAGCTCGCTGGCCGCACCGTGGCTGGCCACGCGCGGCAAGGATCAGCGCATGGCGATCGTGATCGTCATGGCCTTGACCCTCGGCGGTTTGTTCGGTTGCCTGTACGCGCCGATCGAAGGCTTGTGGGGCTGGGCGATCGTGTTGGGGCTGGGGCAGGGCGCCACGTTCAGCCTGGCATTGACCTTGATCGTGCTGCGCTCGCGGGATTCCCATGTGGCGGCGAACCTGTCGAGCATGGCCCAGGGATTCGGCTACACCCTGGCCTCCATGGGGCCGTTCGCGGTGGGCATCGTGCATGACTGGACCGGCGGCTGGTCTGCCGTGGGCTGGATCTTCGGGGTCATCGGCCTGGGTGCGATCGTTGCCGGCCTGGGGGCCGGTCGTGCGCTGTATGTGCAGGTTGAAAGCGAAAAAGTCTGAATCGGGCACTGAATCACGCCCTTTGACGCCGGGAGTGATTCAGTGTCTGGGGCTTACAGGTAGGTCAATTCAAATGTCGCGGAACCGTCTATTTTGATTTCGTCGGTCAAGGTCAGGCTGTTGGCTGGAGCGATGTAAGTATCGACGTCCAGATCCATCGTGAGGTTTTGTACGGGGCTCGGGATGTGTCTGCCGCCCGGTACACCGGTACCTACCGATGTGTACTCCCCTTTGCCCATAAGGTGCGCGGGTTCCCACCATGGACGGGGCGCGGAGATATCAGTTGAGCGTATAGGCTTTATGGTTGAGCCGTCTGCCGTGGCGCTTATGATTCTGGCCCCGAAGATTCCAATCTTTTCACCCGTGTCGGTAAATCCCAGGCCGTAGTAGTTGTCGGCCAAAGAAGAGCTGGCATTGTTGTCGATGCCATACAGGGCTACCGCGATGGGAGCGCTGCAGGTCACGCTTAATTGCAACGGATGGCTTCCCACCAGGGTGTTGGTGTCCGGGTTGAGATCTTTCGCGGAAATCTTGCCGTTATCGATGACGCCGCCATTGGACAGGCTCGGTGTGCACGCCTGTGGCGTGATGAGGCCAGTGACCGTCAGGTCGGTACTCGAAGCCGCTAGGGCGACGGGCGCTACGCTGATCAGTGCGCTGGCGGAAAGTGCTGCGAGATACTTCTTCATATTGGCTGATGCTTCTTTTCAGTGGTTGTTTGCCATTCCCATTGCCAAAGGCGCCGAGGATGGCGGTGTGAGCTGAACCACTCGCCCAGACGCCGCGAGTGGTTCAGCGTCGGGGGGTTAGAGGTAAGTCATTTCAAAGGTCACGGCACCGTCCATGACCACTTCGTCGGTCAGCGTCAGGCTGTCGGCGCGGGCGATGTTGGTGTTGACCTCGAAATCCATGGTCAGGTCTTTCACAAACAGCGGGATGCTTACGTCAGTGGTGGAACCGACTGACAGGAGGTATCCGGGGCTTGTTACCCAGGTTGCCTTCCAGGTTTTACCCACGTCGTCGGAATCGATGGCCTGTGCCGCCACGCCGTCTGCCACGGCGTTTTTGACATTGACTCGAACCCAGCCCAGCTTCTCGCCCGCGCTGGTCAAGCCCAGGCCGAACCAGCTTGTCAAAGCGGCCGTACCGGCCTGGTGATCCACGGGTTTCAATGCAAACTGAGTCGGTCCATCACATGACACCGACAATTGCAGTGGATGGGTGCCGACCAACGTCTCGCGCACTTGATCGAGATCCTTCGCCGAGATCTTGCCGTTATCCACGACACCGCCGTTGGACAGGGTCGGTGTGCAGGCAGCCGGGGTGATGACACCGGTGACCGTCAGGTCGGTTGACGACGCGAGGGCAAAAGGTGCAACGCTGACCAGAGCGGCAGTCGACAGGGCGATGAAATACTGTTTCATTTTTTTCCTTTTCGCGGGTTGATTCCTTGATTCGCCCAAGGCGCTCCATTGCGCCCCGGGGTCAACAAGGTGGGTTGGGTGTTACAGGTAAATAATTTCGATCGTTCCCGAGCCGTCGAGCTGGACGGCGGTGCTCAGGTCCAGGCTTGAGGCGGGCGCAATGACGGCCTCGACGGTGACGCCGGTTGTCAGGTTCTGAATTGCAACCGGGCCTGCGGTGCTGCCAGCGATGTCGGTAAAGCCCAGGTAGCTTTTCTGGCCGATGGGTATCGGGCGTGAACTGGCCGTGCTCCAGGCCGCGCCTGTTGTGGTCGAGTCGGTTCGATACAGGCGAGCGAAGCTGTCGGCGCTGGCGTCGGCCGGATCGACGTCCAACGAATACAGGCCGATCTTGTTGCCACGGTTATCGAAGGCCAGGCCGTAGTAGATTTCGCTGTTGACCGTCGCCGAGCCTGCGCGGTTGTCGTGCATGACCAGGGCAAAGTGGGTCGGAGCATCACAGCCGACCCGCAGCGTCAGGGTCTTGGGGGGCAGGCGAGTGTCCAGGTCGGTATTCAGATCGCTCATGGACAACCTGCCAAAGTCGACCAGGCCGGCATTGGACAGCACCGGTTCGCAAGCCCCCGGCGCGAAGCGGGCGCGCAGGATGGCTTCCCGGGATCGGCCTGCCGCGACTGCGTCGAATACACCCGTGGTTTCCCAGTTGACGGCGTCACGCACCCGCATCGCTTGTTCCTGAGCCCGGGCGGTCACCTCGATCTGCGCGGAGAAACTCCGACCCTGGACCGCTGTACCGGCGCGTACTGGCGCGATGCCGTGTTCCGGGCGCCAGGTCAGGGTCGATGCAGTTTCCACCGGTGATTGGCCGACAGTGGAAATCAGTCCCAAATCGACCGATTGCCCATCGAGTACGCCATCGCGTACACGCATTTCATAGCTGCCGTGCTCCGCGAAGTGATAGCGCTCGGCGGACGCTGCCATGGCGCGGTAGAACAGGCTCATGTCGGTGGGCTGCGCACAACTCAGGTTCAGGCTCAGGCGTCGTTCACCCAAGGTGAGTACCGGTGTTGTATCGATGCGTATCGCACGGTTCATCAAGCCGTAGTCGAGCACGGGCTGGCTGAGGCTGAGCTGACAGTCATCCGGCAGCGCCCAGGCGTGGGATGAGAAGGCGCCCAGCGTCAGGGGGGCGAGGACTGGCAGCAAGTAACGGGACAGGCTCATCAAATGATCCTCAGAGGGCTCGGCACTGGGCCGCGGCGGTTTCGTAGTACGCCTCGGCGTCGGCTTTGGCCGGCAGCTCGAAATCGAGTCGGCAGCGCTCAAGCCCCGGCGCGGTTATCCACAGCGGGCGTGAGTCGAGCACATTGGGTAAAAACACTTGGCCGACGTCCTGGACCAGCGTCACGAACTCGCCGTCCTCGGTACTCACCGTCGCGCCTCGGGGCAGTGGTGCGCCATGGCTCGTGGTGACCTTGAGCAAGGCGCGGCGGGTCATCGTGACCCCGAACTCGACGCGGTCGACCGCACCACGACCGGCCGAAATCACGGCCATGCCGTTGTTGATATCGATGTTGCGCGGTAGCGAACGGGTATCGATTTCCACCGCACTGCGGCCATAGGCAGCGACCTGCGGGACCACCGCCTGACCTTGACTGTCGGTCCAGACCGGACCGCTGGGGGTGCTGACCTTGATGGCGTCCATCTCACCGACCGACAGCAGGGCGAAGGTGTCGCGCACCGGATAAGGCGACAGCGTCAAGCCACCGCCATGCAATACGGCACCGCCACGGGCGCCGGCCTGATAGCTCGAGCGCTCGGCATCGGAACGGGTGTAACTCAGGTCCAGTTGGCTGTATCGCGGCAGCAGCGAGGCGCCGACAGTGGACTGCACCTGCTTGTCGCGGGTGTCGTGTTCGATGCCGATCCGATAGCCAAATCGGTCGTTGAACCGTTCGTTCAGGCCGACACCGCTGCGGTACTCGCCAGCGGCACTGCGCACCCAGGTTCGCGCCCGGCGATTTTCGCCCAAGGGAATACTGAGGTTCAGGTAAACACTGTCACCACCGCGTCCCGCCCCGCTGAGTTGCCATTCAGCATTTGCCGAAACGGATACCCCGCCGATGCTGGTGCCCCATGACGCCAGGGCACGACGGCTGCTTTGACCATCGAATGAAGACGAGCGACTCATGCCGCCGCCGAAGGCGCCAAGGGTCGGGTGTGACCAGGCCAGCGCGACGCTTTGCCGATCGCGGTAACGGGATTTTCCGTTGTCTGACGAGAGGCTGAAGACGGCATCCTCCAGTTCGCGGTAACCGAAGGTGCGGTAGGTGCTGCCGGCATTGATCGACCATTGGTCATCGAATCGATGGGATGCGCTCAGGTCGCCCTGCAATCCGCGGGAGGGCGCGCGTCCACCGGCGTCTGTCCGCAAAAGGCTGGCTTGAATCTGTGTCGCGGTCGAGGGCAACAGGCCGAGACTGAAACCTGTCGCCCGATAATCAGCAGCGGTAGTCATGCCCGCGCTGAACTGCAATTGAGGATCCAGCGCACCGCTCCAGCCACCGCTGATTACCCATGGATTGTCATCCTGCGTATCACTTGTACTGCGTACCTGGCCGGCTGCCAGCGAGAAGCCGGGCGCGGGCAGGCCGATGCCGAGCATGGCGGCCGGCACGGTAAAGCTGCGCTCACTGCCGTCCGCCTCTTTGACCGTGACTTCCACGTCGGAGCGATGGTTGAGCCGACGCACGTCATTCAATGAAAACGGACCGGCGGGCACCACCGTCGAATGAATCAGCGAACCGTTCTGCCTGACTTCGATCTGCGCCTGGCTGTGCGCAATGCCTTCGATCGCCGCGTTCTGGCCTTCGACCCTCAGTGCCTGCTCGGTCATGACTTGCACACCGGTGATCTGCGTACCGGCGAGCACCGGGTTATAGAGACTGATCTGTCCGGCCTGCAGCACTGCTTGCTGACTGGCGAAGGTGCGCTGGGCATAGGCTGCCAAATGGCTGGTGCGCGACACGTCATCCTGCCGGGTCTGTACCTGGCGACTGCGCACGATCCAGTCGCCGGCGTTGAAGCCCAGTTCGGTATTGGCCGACATGTAACGGCTCGACTGATCACCGAAGTGGCTGTGCAGGCTGCTGACGTCGTAATTGAGCAGACCGGCGAAGCCACCGGTCTGGTAGCCGGTAAAGTCCCGGGTTGTCGGGCGGATCGAGTCAGTGGGCACGATCAACGACAGGCCCAGGCTGGCCGGGTCCGGGTCGATCACGGTTTGTGGCCAGGCGCCGAGGAAGTCATGACAAGGCTGATCGTCCTGCGTACGGGCAGGAACCCTGAGGTTTGCCGTGTCGAGCAGGGCCTGGTCAAAGCACACGTCACCCTGGCGGCTGAACGCGACATCCACACGCCCGCGGCGCTGACCGTTGACCGTGAGCGTGACCGGATGTCGGCCCGCGGTGAAGCGAGGCGCTTGTAGCAGCAGCGTCGCGAGTGCCGGGTCGATGCCGCGTTGCTCCAACGTTCTCGTGTCGAACGAGGTCAGCAGCGACGAGTCGGCCATGACGTCGGCGCCGACGTCGGTCAGCACCAGTGCATTGGCCAACCCCAGCGCCACACAAGCTCGGGATCGCGGAAGGCGAGCGTTCGCCACCCGAATCGCGGGCATGGCTTCGCCATCACGGTAGGTCGATACAGTGTTCATGGGGGTCACTTGTCTTATGCCAGCGTGCTGGTCGATACGCTGTGGTTCAGGCTCTGTCTCTCGTCAGCGCCCACGTTTCCTCGGGGCGCTGGGGGGATGCGTTTCAGGATTCGACGGGTGCGTCGTAGTGCGCCACCGCAAAACCGTAGACGGTGGCGGGCAGGAAGCGCACCTGCGTCGCTGTCGTGGCCATTGCCGGCACACTGATGCTCTCGCCGGGCAGCACATAGGTTCGCGGCAACAAAGCACCGCTCTTGGACGGCAACAATTGCAGCTCTTGCGCCAGGCGCACCACATAAGGCGTTTCGTTACGCACGGTCAGTTGGCCGTCCCGTAGCGACCATTGCAGGTCGGTCCACGGCGTGCGATTGGGCGCCAGGCCCTTGGGGTGCAGAATCAATGGCAGGTTCTGGCGCACGGTCACCCCGACGCGGGCATGCCCGGCGTCGGCGGCAGGTCTGCCCTGGGGGATGCCTTCAAAGATCACGCGCTTCAAGCGTTGAGTGACCAAGGGCTTTTCCGATTGCAGGATGAAACGCACCAATTGGGTTTTCGACGCCTCGACGCGGGACAGCGGTGGGGTCACGAACACCAGGGATTCCTTGTCCTGCTCGATGTCTTCAATGGTGACGTGCAGCAACGCCAGGCTGGCGTCGGTATTGGTCACGGAAACCGAAGCCTCGCCATCGGCCTCGTTGACGATCACCACCGAGGTGTTCGGGACCATGCCATCGGCTTGCGCCTGGGTGGCCAGCAACAGAACGAGCGCGCCGATACCGCTGTGAATCAAGGGGCGCGCGAAGGTAAAAAACATCGTCATGACGTGTCTCGTTGATAGGTTCGAGAAAAAGCCGATGGCACCGCTCGGATGGCAGCTTGCAGATGACAACAGGGCCAAGGGTGCAAGGGGCATCAGGGCATTTCGGAAATGGGGGGGGCTCACCGATTGAGGTGCCATTTAAGCGGCTGGTATCAGTTTCTTGAATGCAACAAGTACGAAAGCTACTGTCCTGTGTGTAGATAAGTGTTGCGAGCAGCGCCGTGCCATTGGCCGCAACGGTCGTTGGCGTGCAGGCACATACTCAAAAGAGCAGGGACGTATCAATGGGTTCTTCAGGAGGAACGGGCAACGGAGTGGATCAACCGTTGCCCGGACGATTCGACGTTACAGGTATTTGAGTTCCAAGGTGGCTGAGCCGTCGATCAGCACTTCGTCAGTCAGGGTCAGATCACTGCCCCTGGCAATTTGAGTGGTTACCTGAAGATCCAGGGTCAGGTCTTTCACCTGGAGCGGCGTACTGGTGTCACCCATGGCACCGACAGCCCAAAGGTTGTAGACCTCCCAGTGATCCTTGACCCAGGTTTTTCCGCCGTCTTCCGACACAATAGCTTGTGCGTCGACTCCGTCCGCGTTCACATTCAACGCATCAACGAAGAACGAGCCCAGCTTCTCGCCTGCATTGGTCAAGCCCAGTCCAAACCTACTGCTCGTGTTCCAGGCGGTACCGGCCCGATGATCGATTGGAGAAAAGTAGAACTGAACCGGTGCATCGCAGTTCACGGTCATTTGCAGCGTTTGCTTGGGCAAACTAGTGGGGTTGTCCGGTCGGAGGTCTTTCGCGGAAATTTTGCCATGATCAACAATGCCACCTCCGGACAGGTTTGGTGTGCACGCGCTTGGGGTGATGACGCCAGTGACGGTCAAGTCGGTGCTGGCGGCAAAGGCGGGCGAAGCTGCCGTCAGGAGTAATGCAGTACAGAGTGCGCTTAATGTCTTGTTCATGTGATAGCTCTTGGTTTTACCGGCAAATGGGGGGCAGCGATTGAGGTGCAATTTAGGCGGGTGTGGTCAGCGATTTGAATGCAACAAATACGAAAAGCGATTGCTCTGTGTATGAGAAATTTTATTGGGCGATGACGATGCACCGATCGCTGGTAGCTCACTGCTGTAGGTTTTTGCGTTGTGCGATGTGTGAATAATCTGAATGTTCGTAGGGTAAAAAACATTGACCCTTGAAACGTTGACTAAGCCAGTTTTCGGCTTTTGGCGAGGCATTGTGGGAGGGAGAAAACGGCGTTAATTTCCGCGCCCTTTAATCACAAGCAGGAGACCTCCCACAATGCGAGTCGTAATTGCTGACGACCACTGCGTCGTCCGCATCGGGTTGCGGATGTTGATCAATGCCACCAGGCGATGCGTAGTCGTTGCAGAGGCTGAGGGTACCGATAGCCTGATGCGCATTCTTTCGAGCACACCGTGCGATCTGTTGATCACCGACTTCTCCATGCCGGGAGGGCGGCAGGCCGATGGTTTGAAAATGTTGAGTACGATTCGGCGCGACCATCCGGCATTGCCGGTCATTGTGCTGACGATGTTTACCAGCGTCGCCACGGCGAGGGCGGCGCTGGCTCAGGGGGTACGGGCCATCGTTGCCAAATCCGCCGCGGAGACCGAACTGCCCCTGGGGATCAACGCGGTGGGTGGGGGGCGACGCTACATCAGCGAGTCGTTGCGAATACTGCTGGCTGACACGGGCAGTCAGATGAGCGAGTTGCCGTTGTCGGCCAAAGAGCACGAGGTGGTGCGGATGCTGGCCAGTGGCATGACCGTCAGCGAAATCGCCAATCACTTCCAGCGCAGTGTGTCGACCATCAGTAAACAAAAAAACATGGCCATGCACCGCTTGGGTATTTCCACGGATGTCGAACTTTTTTCCTACGCCCGCGACAGCGGAATGTCGACCTAGGCGCTCAGCGTACGAGCTGTCCCGGTATTCTCGTGGCGAATGCCCATAGTGTTCGGCACATTTGCAGATTATTGTGCAGGCCATCTTTCGATCATATTTCGCAACAACAGGGAGCCTGCCCATGAGTGATATCCACAGCGCATTGATCACCCGGTTCTACCAGGCCTTCCAGCGTCTGGATGCCGAGGCCATGGCTGCCTGCTATACCGATGACGTGGTGTTCAGCGATCCGGCGTTTGGTGAGCTTCACGGCCGCGATGCCAGCGATATGTGGCGCATGCTGACGACCCGGGCCAAGGATTTCTCCCTGAGTTTCGATAACGTCCGCGCCGATGAGCGCACGGGCGCTGCCCATTGGGTGGCGACCTATCTGTTCAGTCAGACCGGCAACATCGTGGTCAATGACATCCAGGCGCGTTTCGTTTTCCGTGACGGCAAGATTTGCGAGCATCACGACAGCTTCGATCTGTGGAAGTGGTCGCGTCAGGCACTGGGTTTCAAAGGCCTGCTGCTCGGTTGGACGCCGTTGGTGAGCAACGCTGTTCGTGCTCAGGCCTTGAAGGGTTTGAAGGCATTCCAGGCCAGCCGCTGATAAGATCGCGGTTTGTCCCCTTCAAGCACTGATCGTTAAGTGAACGCCCCCAGCGAAAGCCCTGTCGACGCCGCCACCGCGGTGAGCAAACCCTGGTTCGTCTATCTCGTGCGCGCGGCCAATGGTTCGCTCTACTGCGGGATCAGCGACGATCCCGTGCGCCGATTTGCCAAGCATCAAAGCGGCAAAGGGGCACGCTTCTTTCTTTCCAGCCCGGCCATGGCACTGGTCTACACCGAAGCCTGTCGTGATAAAAGCGAAGCGCTGCGGCAGGAGCGCCTGATCAAGAAGCTCAAGAAAAGCGCCAAGGAATGCCTGGTGGCCAGCGCGAACGCGGGCTTATCACTCTGACTGATCAGTTCCCATCAGGCAGATCTGTAGGCCGCTAACCGATTGCGCGCTAAGCTGCGAATTCCTATTCGTGCGGCGGAGCCGAGCATGTCCGAGTTGATCCTGCATCATTACCCGACGTCCCCATTTGCCGAAAAGGCGCGTTTGCTGCTGGGCTTCAAGGGATTGTCCTGGCGCTCGGTGAAGATCTCACCGGTGATGCCCAAACCCGACCTGACCGCGTTGACCGGTGGCTATCGCAAGACCCCGGTGCTGCAAATCGGCGCGGATATTTATTGCGACACTTCGTTGATCGCCCGTCGTCTGGAGCAGGAAAAAGCCCTGCCGGCGTTCTTCCCGGAAGGCCAGGAAATGATCACCGCCAGCTTCGCCAGCTGGGCCGATTCGGTGGTGTTCCAGCATGCGGTCAGCCTGGTGTTCCAGCCGGAATCGATGGCGGTGCGCTTCGGCAATTTGTCGCCAGAAGCGATCAAGGCCTTTATCGCCGACCGCGCCGGGCTGTTCAGCGGCGGCAGCGCCACGCGCCTGTCGGCGGAGCAGGCCAGGCATCAATGGCCGACGATCATGTCGCGGCTGGAACAACAGCTGCAGCGCGAGGAGGGGGATTACCTGTTCGGCGAACCGTCGATTGCCGACTTCGCCCTGGCGCATTCGTTATGGTTTCTCAAGGCGACGCCGGTGACGTCTGCGCTTGTGGATAACTATCCGGCGGTGGCCGCATGGCATGCCCGTGTGTTGGGGTTCGGCCATGGCGCCTCGAACGAGATGACCGCCGAAGAGGCGTTGCAAGTGGCGCGGGCTTCCACGCCGGCCGCATTGCCGGACGAGCAGTTCGATGAACCGAATGGTTTCAAGGCGGGCCAGCCGGTGGTGATCGCAGCAACCGACTATGGCGTCGATCCGGTGGCGGGTGAGTTGTTGTTTGCCGGCCGAGAGGAATTGATTCTTCGTCGCGAAGACGAGCGTGGCGGTCTGGTGCATGTGCACTTTCCGCGGTTCGGTTTCCGGATCGAAGCGGCCTGACAGTCCCTGCAGGAGCGCGCTTGCTCGCTCCTGCAGGGTTACTTCAATGCGGCCAGAATGGCATCCGGGTCATATTTGCGAATCAGCGTTCCGTTCACATTGATGATCGGAATCCCGCCGCCGCCCAGCGCTTCATAGTCCTTGCGCGCCACCGCATCCTTTTCGATATCGAATTCCTTGTACGGAATGTTCCTTTGATCGAGAAAGCGCCGGGTCTGTTTGCAGTAGCCGCACCAGTCAGTGCTGTAGATCACGACATTGGCTTTGAGCTGCATCTGCTCGGACACCAACCGGGTCGGGTCCATCAGGCGCTCGATCTTGCCCCAGTTCTGGTAGACCACGACCACCAGCAGGATCAGCAGGCATTTCTTCAACACCCTGCCCAGCATCAGTTGCGTCGCTTGAGCTGGTCGGTGAGCGAAGTGGGCAGGCCCTTGATGATCAGCGTACCGGCCTCTTCGTCATACTCGATCTTTGAGCCCAGCAAGTGCGCCTCGAAACTGATCGACAGGCCTTCGGCGCGACCGGTGAAGCGGCGGAACTGGTTCAGGGTGCGTTTATCGGCCGGGATTTCCGGCGACAGGCCGTAATCCTTGTTGCGAATGTGGTCGTAGAAAGCTTTAGGGCGTTCTTCGTCGATTAGCTCCGACAACTCTTCCAGGCCCATGGGCTCGCCCAGTTTGGCCTGGCTGCTGGCGTAATCCACCAGGGTCTTGGTTTTTTCGCGGGCGGAGTCTTCTGGCAGGTCTTCGCTTTCGACGAAGTCACTGAATGCCTTGAGCAGCGTGCGGGTTTCGCCCGGCCCGTCGACGCCTTCCTGGCAGCCGATGAAGTCGCGGAAATACTCCGAAACCTTTTTGCCGTTCTTGCCTTTGATGAACGAAATGTACTGTTTGGACTGCTTGTTGTTCTGCCACTCGGACACGTTGATCCGCGCCGCCAGATGCATTTGGCCCAGGTCCAGGTGACGGGACGGGGTCACGTCCAGTTGATCGGTCACTGCGACGCCTTCGCTGTGGTGCAGCAGGGCAATGGCCAGATAGTCGGTCATGCCTTGCTGGTAGTGCGCGAACAATACGTGGCCGCCGACCGAGAGGTTGGATTCCTCCATCAGTTTTTGCAGGTGTTCCACCGCCACGCGGCTGAACGCCGTGAAGTCCCTGCTGCCATCGAGGTATTCCTTCAGCCAGCCGCTGAAAGGAAAGGCCCCGGACTCCGGATGAAACAGCCCCCAGGCTTTGCCCTGTTTGGCGTTATAGCTTTCATTGAGGTCGGCGAGCATGTTCTCGATGGCTGCGGACTCGGCCAGTTCCGATTCGCGAGCGTGGAGAACTGCAGGTGTGCCGTCGGGTTTTTTGTCGATCAGGTGGACGATGCAATGACGGATCGGCATGGGTTTCTCGGCTGATTGAAGAGAGGAGGGCGTGCTCCCCCGAAAAAGCGCTCAGTGTACCGCAACCACTGGTTTTGGCGCGGTGCGAAGGTCAATTCCAGGGTGGCTGGCGGCACATATGCGATTTTTTCCCGTTTTAGAGCAATAAAGCTGACCAAATGGGTAGCTGGAGGCGGATATTTCCCCGTCTCTGTGCTAGTTTTGCCCCGTCTTACGCGACGTCACTGCGTTAAGCGTGCATTCAGCATTTGTCAGGTCGAACCAAACCCTGATTTCGGTATCTATAACCCCGATCCCGTGGTTATTTGGCCGAGGGTGCCAGATCCAGAAGATCGGGCTCGATGGCTGACACTGCACTCTGCAATCCATATGAATTTGATAGGGAAGGAACACTAAATGGCTCTTACTAAAGACCAACTGATCGCCGACATCGCTGAAGCTATCGACGCGCCAAAAACCACCGCGCGTAACGCTCTGGACCAACTGGGCCAAATCGTTGCCGATCAGCTGGAAAACGGCGGCGAAATCACTCTGCCAGGTATCGGCAAGCTGAAAGTGACTGAGCGTCCTGCCCGTACTGGCCGTAACCCTTCGACTGGCGCTGCCATCGAAATCGCTGCCAAGAAAGTGATCAAGCTGGTTGTGGCCAAAGGCCTGACCGACGCTGTCAACAAGTAAGACTTGTTAAAAGAACCGTGCGCCGGAGCAATCCGGGCACGGTTTTTTTGTGCCCGCCAGAATGATCTGCGCAAGGTAGATCTATGTAACACTTTGTTTGTTTCACTGAAGTACGTTTTATCCCCGCACATTTAATGTTTCTGGTAATGAATTTATGGACTTGTTGGTTAAGCGTCGCTTCAGTTTTTTCAGGGTGAGTTAAATAAGTCAGTTTTCTTGGTCTATGAAGTGAACTTTCCTACGGAACTGATAGTTGAGTGTGTGCCGTAGATCGGTAGTATCGATCGGGTTTCGCGCTTGGCTTTGCGTAAAAGCTAAAAACTAAATTCTGGTTGTTAGTTACAGGGACGTTCTATGAAACTTAAACAGTTGGTGATGTGCATTTCGATTCTGTTGTCTGGCCATGCCTGGGCAGAGGTCACGGAATACTGCCCAAGCCCTTCAGACATCAGGGAATTGGCCCCGGGTATTTACAAAGCGCCCACGGCCAGCGGCGATGGCGAATGGTACGGTGTGTCTCAAGGCGGCCAGGGGCCGGTGGGTGAATTCGAATTGGCGATATTCATGCCTCACAAGGATGTCGAGGAGGGGACCGTCATCGGTGAGGTCCAGCGCTGTGGTTATAGGCTGCAGAAAGGCGGCGCGGTGGACATGAAGTTCAAAAGGGAAGGGACTGTCGCGAGTATTGATACCGGCGGATCGTGGGAAGAGTGGAATTCACGGTATTACTGCGATAACAAAGAAGTGCGCGGCTGTACATTCAAAGAGATCGTCAGGCCAGTGAAGCGCTGATGCTGTAAGCAAGTAAGGCTTGTTAAAAAGACCGTGCGCCGGAGTAGTTCGGGCACGGTTTTTTTGTCCTCGACAACGACTTGCTCCAAGGCAAGTCGCAACGATGTTCGGTTACTCCGTTGAAGCCTTGGCCCAGCGCGCCTGACGCCAGGCCTGTTGCTGCGCCTTGGTCTGGAACGTCCAGGCGACGAACCGGCTCTGCTTCTGACCCTGGGACATTTCCACCACCTGGCTTTCCAGCACGCCAGCCTTTTTCAGGGTTGTCTGGATCGCCGGCAGGTTCGAGGCTTTCGACACCAATGTGCTGAACCACAGCACCTGTTGCCCCACCTGCGCGCTTTCGCTGATCAATTGCGTGACAAACCTTGCCTCGCCACCCTCACACCACAACTCTGCCGCCTGACCGCCAAAATTCAGCACCGGCAGTTTGCGCTTCGGATCGGCCTTGCCCAGCGCGCGCCATTTACGCGTGCTGCCTCGGGTCGCTTCCTCCAGAGACGCATGGAACGGCGGGTTGCACATAGTCAGGTCAAAACGCTCGGCGCTTTCGAGCAGGCCCAGCAGGATCTGTTTCGGGTTGCTCTGCTGACGGATCTGAATGGCTTTGTTCAAGCCGTTGGACTGAATGATGGCTTTGGCGGCGGCGATGGCGGTGGCGTCGATCTCCGAGCCGAGGAACTGCCAGCGGTAATCGCTGTGACCAATCAGCGGATACACGCAGTTGGCGCCCATGCCGATATCCAGCACCTTCACTGCCGCGCCACGCGGGATCACGCCATCATTGCCGCTGGCCAGCAGATCGGCCAGAAAGTGCACGTAATCCGCACGTCCCGGCACCGGCGGGCACAGGTAGTCGGCTGGAATGTCCCAATGGGCGATGCCGTAGAACGACTTGAGCAGTGCCCGATTGAACACGCGCACCGCATCCGGGCTGGCGAAGTCGATGCTTTCCTTGCCGTATGGGTTGGTGATCACGAACTGCTTCAATTCCGGCGTGGTTTTGATCAGCGCCGGGAAGTCATAGCGACCCTGGTGGCGATTGCGCGGATGCAGGCTGGCCTTCTCGCGTGGCTCGACGGCTTTGGCTGCCTTGGTCGGATCAGGCTTTTGGCGCGCAGGTTTGGGGGGGCGGGGGGTGGTCATGGGGGTGGTCGATTCGGGCGTGGCTATAAGTGGCGGGTATTGTCCCACATCCGGCCGTTGTGAGCTCAACTGTGCGGGTCACCGCAAGCCCGCTGTGGGAGCGAGCTTGCTCGCGATAGCGGTCTGTCAGCGATATCAAAGGTGAATGTGATGCACTCATCGCGAGCAAGCTTGCCCACAGCGATTTTTTGGGTGTTTGGGAGAAAGGGGCGGCATAAAAAAGGGAGGCCACCCGGGCCTCCCTGTTTCATTGCGATGTGCCGTTACAGACTGGCAATCCGCGCGTGTTGCTCCGCCAGCTTGCCCAGAGCCTGTTCGGCTTCGGCTAGTTTGGCGCGTTCTTTCTCGATGACTTCAGCCGGTGCCTTGTCGACGAAGCCGGCGTTGGACAGCTTGCCGCCAACCCGTTGCACTTCGCCTTGCAGGCGCTGGATTTCCTTGTCCAGACGCGCCAGTTCCGCACCTTTGTCGATCAGGCCGGCCATCGGCACCAGCACTTCCATCTCGCCGACCAGCGCGGTCGCCGACAATGGCGCTTCTTCGCCGGCAGCCAGAACGGTGATCGATTCGAGACGTGCCAGTTTCTTCAGCAACGCTTCGTTTTCAGTGAGACGACGCTGATCCTCGGCGCTGACGTTCTTCAGGAACAGCGGCAGCGGTTTGCCCGGGCCGATGTTCATTTCGCCACGGATGTTACGCGTGCCGAGCATCAGGCCCTTGAGCCATTCGATGTCATCTTCGGCGGCCTGATCGATGCGTGTTTCATTGGCCACCGGCCAAGGTTGCAGCATGATCGTCTTGCCTTCGATGCCGGCCAGCGGCGCAATGCGCTGCCAGATTTCTTCGGTGATGAACGGCATGAACGGATGGGCCAGGCGCAGGGCCACTTCCAGTACGCGAACCAGGGTGCGACGGGTGCCGCGCTGACGTTCAACCGGGGCGTGCTCGTCCCACAGCACAGGCTTGGACAGTTCCAGGTACCAGTCGCAGTACTGGTTCCAGATGAACTCATACAGCGCTTGCGCCGCGAGGTCGAAACGGAACTGATCCAGTTGACGGGTCACTTCGGCTTCGGTGCGTTGCAGCTGCGAAATGATCCAACGGTCGGCCAGGGACAGCTCATAGGCTTCGCCGTTCTGGCCGCAGTCTTCGCCCTTGTCCAGCACGTAGCGCGCGGCGTTCCAGATCTTGTTGCAGAAGTTGCGGTAGCCTTCGACGCGGCCCATGTCGAACTTGATGTCGCGACCGGTGGATGCCAGCGAGCAGAAGGTGAAACGCAGGGCGTCGGTGCCATAGCTGGCGATGCCCTCGGCGAACTCTTCGCGGGTTTGCTTCTCGATCTTCTTCGCCAGTTTTGGCTGCATCATGCCGGAGGTGCGCTTGCTGACCAGCTCTTCCAGCTCGATACCGTCGATGATGTCCAGCGGGTCAAGGACGTTGCCCTTGGACTTGGACATCTTCTGGCCCTGGCCATCACGCACCAGACCGTGCACATAAACAGTCTTGAACGGAACCTGCGGCGTGCCGTCCTCGTTCTTGATCAGGTGCATCGTCAGCATGATCATCCGGGCGACCCAGAAGAAAATGATGTCGAAGCCGGTGACCAGCACGTCGGTGGAGTGGAATTTCTTCAGGAATTCGGTTTGCTCAGGCCAGCCGAGTGTCGAGAACGTCCACAGGCCCGAACTGAACCAGGTGTCGAGAACGTCGTTGTCCTGTTGCAGTGCAACATCCGGACCGAGGTGGTGCTTGGCGCGCACTTCGGCTTCGTCGCGGCCAACGTAAACCTTGCCCGACTCGTCGTACCAGGCCGGAATCCGGTGGCCCCACCACAGCTGACGGCTGATGCACCAATCCTGAATGTCACGCATCCAGGAGAAGTACATGTTTTCGTACTGCTTGGGCACGAACTGGATGCGGCCGTCTTCGACGGCGGCAATGGCAGGCTCGGCCAAAGGCTTGGTGGATACGTACCACTGGTCGGTCAGCCACGGCTCGATGATGGTGCCGGAGCGGTCGCCTTTCGGGACTTTCAGGGCGTGATCGTCAACGCTGACCAGCAGGCCCGCGGCTTCGAACGCGGCCACGATCTGCTTGCGGGCTTCGAAACGGTCGAGACCGGCGTATTCGGCCGGGATCTTGCCGTCGATGCTTTCGTTCAGCGTGCCGTCGAGGTTGAACACCTGGGCGGCTGGCAGGACGCTGGCATTTTTGTCGAAGATGTTCAGCAGCGGCAGGTTGTGACGCTTGCCGACTTCGTAGTCGTTGAAATCGTGGGCCGGGGTGATTTTCACGCAGCCGGTGCCGAATTCAGGATCGCAGTAATCGTCGGCGATGATCGGGATGCGGCGGCCAACCAGCGGCAGCTCGACAAATTTGCCGATCAGGGCTTTGTAGCGCTCATCGTTCGGGTTAACCGCGACGGCGGAGTCGCCGAGCATGGTTTCCGGGCGGGTGGTCGCGACGATCAGGAAAGCGTTGCCCTCAGCGGTCTTGGCGCCATCGGCCAGCGGGTACTTCAGGTTCCACAGGAAACCTTTCTCGTCGTGGTTTTCCACTTCAAGATCGGAAATTGCCGTGTGCAGCTTGGTGTCCCAGTTGACCAGGCGCTTGCCGCGGTAGATCAGGCCGTCTTCATGCAGGCGCACGAACGCTTCTTTTACGGCTTCCGAGAGGCCGTCGTCCATGGTGAAGCGTTCGCGGCTCCAGTCGACGGATGAGCCGAGGCGGCGGATCTGGCGGCTGATGTTGCCGCCGGACTGATCCTTCCATTCCCAGACTTTCTCAAGGAATTTGTCACGGCCCAAATCGTGACGATTCTGGCCCTGGGCTTCGAGTTGACGCTCCACCAGCATCTGCGTGGCGATACCGGCGTGGTCGGTGCCCGGCTGCCACAGGGTGTTGCGACCCTGCATGCGGCGGAAACGGATCAGGGCGTCCATGATCGCGTTGTTGAAGCCGTGACCCATGTGCAGGCTGCCGGTGACGTTCGGCGGCGGGATCATGATGGTGTAGGACTCGCCCGCGCCTTGCGGGGCGAAGTAATTCTCTGACTCCCAGGTGTTGTACCAGGAAGTTTCAATGGCGTGCGGCTGGTAGGTCTTATCCATGCGCGGCGGGACCCTATTGGCATTTATTCAGGAAAAGCCGAAGAGTATAGCGGGGATATACTGTTACGCGTAGAGCGAGGTGTCAGCGGGAGGGGGAAAATTGGGGGATGTGTGTTGCCAGTGTGGACGCCATCGCTGGCCAGCCAGCTCCCACAAGGGCCGGTGTCGATCACAATAGAGTGGTACGACACTGAGCCTGTGGGCGCTGGCTGGCCAGCGATAGCGGTCTGTCAGTCGATACGATTCAAATCGTTATTGCGCGTTTCTTTCAGGCACAGCACCGCAATCAAGCTCAACACCGCCGCCCCGGACACGTATCCACCGACATAGCTCAAACCGCCCATCGCCACCAGTTTCTGCGCGAAGAACGGCGCGGCCGAAGCCCCGACAATGCCGCCCAGGTTGTAGGCCGCGGAGGCGCCGGTATAGCGCACGTGGGTTGGAAACAGTTCCGGCAGCAGCGCGCCCATCGGCGCAAAGGTCACGCCCATCAGAAACAGTTCAATGCACAGGAACAGCGCTACGCCCCAGGTCGAACCCTGGGTCAGCAGAGGCTCCATCAAGAACCCGGACAGAATGGCCAGCACGCCACCGATGATCAGCACCGGTTTGCGCCCGAAGCGGTCACTGGCCCAGGCCGAGAGCGGTGTGGCGGCGGCCATGAACAGCACGGCGAAGCACAGCAGGCCGAGGAAGGTCTCGCGGCTGTAGCCGAGTGTCGCCACACCATAACTGAGCGAAAACACGGTCGAGATATAAAACAGCGCGTAGCACACCACCATCGAACCGGCGCCCAGCAAAACCGGCAGCCAGTATTGGCTGAACAGCTCGACCAGCGGGATCTTCACCCGTTCCTGGCGCGCCACGGCGTTGGCGAACACCGGTGTTTCATGGAGCTTGAGGCGCACATACAGCCCGACCATCACCAGCACGGCGCTGAGCAGAAACGGAATTCGCCAGCCCCAGGAGCGGAACTGTTCGTCGTCCAGGCCCATGGCCAGCGTCAGAAACAGGCCGTTCGCCGCCAGAAAGCCGATGGAAGGGCCGAGTTGCGGAAACATGCCGAACCACGCGCGTTTGCCTTTGGGCGCGTTTTCCGTGGCCAGCAAGGCCGCGCCGCCCCATTCGCCGCCCAGCCCCAAGCCTTGGCCGAAGCGCAACACGCAGAGCAGGATCGGCGCCCAGGCCCCGATGCTGTCGTAACCTGGCAGCACGCCGATCAGCGTGGTGCACACCCCCATCAAGAGCAGGGAAGCCACCAGAGTGGACTTTCGGCCGATACGGTCGCCGAAGTGACCGAACAGCGCCGAACCCAGGGGGCGGGCAAGGAATGCGATGCCGAATGTGAGGAAGGCCGAAAGCATCTGCGCCGTGCCAGATGTTTGCGGAAAGAAGACCGGGCCGATCACCAGCGCGGCTGCGGTGGCATAGACGTAGAAATCGTAGAACTCGATGGCGGTGCCGATGAAACTCGCCGTGGCCACGCGGGTGGCGGAGTTCGTCGGTTGCGCGGGTGTGGATTCGCTGTAAGTCGTGCTGGTCGTCATGCGGTTATCCCTGACAGACATGTGCCCCAGTGGAGCGAATTATTATGGTTGATACCCAGGGATGTGGGTTTGGAGCGGGGTGCGGGTAGCACGGGTGTAGCGAGGCTTGGGTAAGCGGCTCGATTATAGGAAGGTGGCTAACGATCTAACAAGTGGCCGGGTTTTCGCAGTTTTTTGTGGGGAAGTTGCGCTGAATCCTAAATAACCACCGGCATCGGGGTAGTCTGCCAGATCAGCACCCGAGTCACCCGATTGTCCTCGGTTTCGAGAATTTCCAGTCGGTACCGACCGATCTTCAGGCATACCGCGCTCTCGGGAATCGTTTCCAGCGCTTCGGTCACCAGGCCGTTCAAGGTCTTCGGGCCATCGCTTGGCAGGTGCCAGCCAAGGCTCTTGTTCAGTTCGCGAATTGACGCTGCGCCGTCGATCACCAAGCGGCCATCGGCCTGAGGGTGGATGTGCGGGTTGTTCAGGCTTTGCTGGCTTTCGAACTCGCCGACGATTTCTTCGAGAATATCTTCCAGGGTCACGATGCCGAGCACTTCGCCGTACTCGTCGACCACCATGCCCAGGCGGCGTTGCTGTTTGTGGAAATTCAGCAGTTGCAGTTGCAAGGGAGTGCTTTCAGGCACGAAGTACGGTTCGCGACTGGCAGCCAGCAGCGCTTCCAGGGTCAGGCTCGCGTCGGGTAGCAGGTGGCCGATTTGCCGGGTGTTGAGTACGGCTTCGACCTGATTGATATCACTGTGGAACACCGGCAGGCGGGTGCGCTTGTTGTGGCGCAGTTGCTCGATGATTTCTTCGATCGGATCGTCAAGGTTGATCCCGTCGACTTCACTGCGCGGCACCAGAATGTCGTTGACCGTGATGTTGTCCAGCGCATGGATGCCCGGCAGCGAGTGCGGGCGGCAGATGGCGGGTTCGCGATCGTCGTACTGGGCTTTCGGTGGTTCGTCTTCGCTTTGTTGCACCACTTTGGCTTTGCGCTCGAGCGGTCTCAGCAGCAATTGGCTGGTGGCGTTGAGCAGCCATGCCGCCGGGTAGATGATCTTCAGCGGAATGCGCAGCAGGTTGTTGCCCAGGACCAGAATTGCATCCGGATGGCGGGTGGCGAGGGCGCGTGGCAGGTAGTCGGCGAACACCAGCAAGATGGCGGTCGCGCCGAGGCACGCGACCCACGGCCCCTTTTCGGCCCAGGTGAAAAGGGCCAGCAATGTACAGATGACCACCACCAGCGTACGGCACAGGGTGTTGCACAAGATCAGACTGTTGAGCGGAAAGCTCAGCCTGGTCAGCGGTTTGTCGCTTGAACGTGAGGCGATGCGCTTGGCCAGTACATGCTGGTGAGCGGCTTCAATGGCGGTGAACAGCCCCGACCATAAAATCAACAGGGCCACTACTGCGAGCATCGGCCCTATGGGCAAGTCGTCCATTTATGCCGCCCGTCAGATGTGCAGGATGTATTCACGAACCAGCTTGCTGCCGAAATACGCCAGCATCAGCAGGCAGAAACCGGCAAGGGTCCAGCGAATGGCCTTGTGTCCGCGCCAGCCGAGGTGGTTACGGCCCCAGAGCAGTACGCTGAAGACGATCCAGGCCAGGCAGGCCAGCAAGGTTTTGTGCACCAGATGCTGGGCGAACAGGTTTTCGACGAACAGCCAGCCCGAGATCAGCGACAGGGACAGCAGGGTCCAGCCGGCCCAGAGAAAGCCGAACAGCAGGCTTTCCATGGTTTGCAGCGGCGGGAAGTTCTTGATCAGCCCCGACGGGTGTTTGTGCTTGAGTTGATGGTCCTGAATCAGCAACAGCAAGGCCTGGAACACCGCAATGGTAAACATGCCATAGGCGAGGATCGACAGCAGGATGTGAGCGAGGATGCCCGGTGCTTCGTCAATGATCTGCACGGTACCGGCGGGCGCAAACTGTGCCAGAAGCGCCGTCGCGGCCCCCAGTGGGAACAACAGCACCAGCAGGTTTTCCACCGGTATGCGTGAGCAGGCGAGCAGGGTCAGGGCTATGACGGCCGCGGCAATCAGGCTGGCGGCGCTGAAAAAGTCCAGCCCCAGGCCGATTGGCGTCAGCAGGTGAGTGACCAGGCTGGCGCCATGGGCCAGTACCGCCAGCACGCCGAGCGTGACGAGCAGCCGTTTGTTCGCCTTGGCGCCGTTGGCCAGGCGAGTGCCCTGATAGAAAGTCGCAGCGGCATACAAGCAGGCGGCGGCGAGAGTGGTTAGCAAGCTGGGTGACAAAGGGAGCATAAGTCCTGTTAGGCAAGCCCGAAAGCCGATGAGTTTGGCATAGAACCCACACAGCACGAAAGTGCGAGGTGTCCGCCAGACGCAGTCTTCGCTATAATCCGCGACCTGCCCACGCCGCAGGCTCGCCGAGTACACGTTTTAGTCCGGTACGGGCCGCCACTATCCCGGTCTACACAGGGCCTGAAAGGATCGCGCAATGTTTGAAAACTTAACCGACCGTCTCTCGCAGACGCTGCGCCATGTCACCGGCAAGGCCAAGCTGACCGAGGACAACATCAAAGACACCCTGCGTGAAGTGCGCATGGCGTTGCTCGAAGCCGACGTCGCCTTGCCGGTGGTCAAAGACTTCGTCAACTCGGTCAAGGAACGCGCTGTCGGTACCGAGGTGTCGCGCAGCCTGACGCCGGGCCAGGCCTTCGTGAAAATCGTCCAGGCCGAACTCGAAAGCCTGATGGGCGCAGCCAACGAAGACCTGAACCTGAGCGCCGTTCCGCCTGCCGTGATCCTGATGGCCGGTTTGCAGGGCGCTGGTAAAACTACCACCGCCGGCAAGCTCGCGCGCTTCCTTAAAGAGCGCAAGAAGAAGTCGGTCATGGTCGTGTCCGCTGACGTATATCGTCCAGCGGCGATCAAGCAGCTGGAAATGCTCGCGGGCGAAGTCGGCGTTACCTTCTTTCCTTCCGACCTGAGCCAGAAGCCGGTCGCGATCGCGCAAGCAGCTATTAAAGAAGCGAAACTCAAATTCATCGACGTGGTGATCGTCGATACCGCCGGTCGCCTGCACATCGATGAAGAGATGATGGGCGAGATCAAGGCGCTGCATGCTGCGATCAACCCGGTCGAGACCCTGTTCGTGGTCGACGCCATGACCGGCCAGGATGCCGCCAACACGGCCAAGGCCTTCGGTGATGCGTTGCCGTTGACCGGTGTGATCCTGACCAAGGTCGACGGTGACGCCCGTGGCGGTGCAGCCCTTTCGGTGCGCGCCATCACCGGCAAGCCGATCAAGTTCATCGGTATGGGCGAGAAGAGCGAAGCGCTCGATCCGTTCCACCCTGAGCGTATCGCCTCGCGGATCCTCGGCATGGGTGACGTGCTCAGCCTGATCGAACAGGCAGAAGCGACCCTCGACAAGGACAAGGCCGACAAGCTGGCCAAGAAGCTGAAGAAGGGCAAGGGTTTCGACCTCGAAGACTTCCGTGATCAGCTGCAACAGATGAAAAACATGGGCGGCCTCGGCGGCCTCATGGACAAGCTGCCGAACATGGGCGGCGTGAACCTGGCGCAGATGGGCAACGCCCAGAGCGCGGCAGAGAAGCAATTCAAGCAGATGGAAGCCATCATCAACTCCATGACCCCGGCCGAGCGCCGTGACCCTGAGCTGATCAGCGGTTCGCGCAAGCGTCGTATCGCCATGGGTTCCGGCACGCAAGTGCAGGACATCGGTCGCTTGATCAAGCAACACAAGCAGATGCAGAAGATGATGAAGAAATTCTCGGCGAAAGGCGGGATGGCCAAAATGATGCGCGGCATGGGCGGTATGTTGCCCGGCGGCGGCATGCCGAAAATGTAAAGAATCCGCGCCGGTCGTCGCACCGGCGCAGACCCCGCAAGGACGCGGGATCTCCAGCAAACCCGCATTTGGCGGGAGCTGACCGGCCGTTTTTAACGACGGCTCTATGGCAGATCTGAATGGCACTTTGATAGGTGCCGGAAAAAGGCATTTGCAAAAGTCCGGATATTCCTTAGAATATGCGGCCTTTCGGGCACCCATGCCCGCTGTGCATTTAGATTTGCAGCACCGACTACAGGAACGATGTTCACATGCTAACAATCCGTCTTGCCCTTGGCGGCTCCAAAAAGCGCCCGTTTTACCACTTGACCGTAACCGACAGCCGCAACCCGCGCGACGGTTCGCACAAGGAACAGGTTGGTTTCTTCAACCCGGTTGCTCGTGGTCAAGAAGTCCGTCTGTCCGTGAACCAAGAGCGCGTAGCCTACTGGCTGAGCGTTGGTGCACAACCTTCTGAGCGCGTTGCTCAGTTGTTGAAGGAATCTGCTAAGGCTGCGGCCTGAGCAATATGAACGCGACGCCAGCTGTTGCTGATGATTTGATCGTTATCGGCAAGATTTACTCGGTTCACGGCGTTCGCGGCGAAGTGAAGGTGTACTCCTTTACTGATCCGATTAAGAACCTGCTGGATTACAAAACCTGGACGCTCAAGCGTGACGGCAATGTAAAGCAGGTAGAGCTGGTCAGCGGACGCGGGAACGACAAGTTCCTGGTCGCAAAGCTCAAGGGTCTCGATGATCGTGAAGAAGCTCGTCTTCTGGCCGGTTATGAGATCTGCGTGCCGCGCAACCTGTTCCCTGAACTGACCGACGGCGAGTACTACTGGTACCAGCTGGAAGGTCTCAAGGTTATCGACACCCTCGGACAACTGTTCGGGAAGATCGATCACCTGCTCGAGACCGGCTCGAATGATGTAATGGTGGTCAAGCCTTGCGCTGGCAGCCTGGATGATCGCGAACGCCTGTTGCCCTATACCGAGCAATGCGTGTTGGCCGTCGACCTGGCCGCGGGCGAGATGAAGGTGGATTGGGACGCGGATTTCTAAGCGTGGCTAACTTGCGCGTAGAAGTGATCAGTTTGTTTCCCGAGATGTTCTCCGCCATCAGCGAGTACGGCATCACCAGTCGTGCGGTGAAACAGGGGCTCTTGCAGCTCACCTGTTGGAATCCGCGAGACTACACGACGGATCGACATCACACTGTGGATGATCGCCCATTTGGCGGTGGTCCGGGCATGGTGATGAAGATCAAGCCCCTGGAAGACGCTCTGGTTCAAGCCAAAGCCGCCGCCGGGGAGGGCGCGAAGGTGATTTACCTGTCGCCCCAAGGCCGTCAACTGACTCAGTCGGCGGTACGCGAGTTGGCGAATCTGGATGCATTGATCCTGATTGCCGGCCGCTATGAAGGCATTGACGAGCGGTTTATTGAAGCTCATGTCGATGAAGAGTGGTCGATTGGCGACTATGTACTGTCTGGCGGTGAGCTGCCGGCGATGGTCCTGATCGATGCGGTTACACGACTGCTGCCTGGAGCTTTAGGGCATGCGGACTCCGCCGAGGAAGATTCCTTTACGGATGGTTTGCTGGATTGCCCGCACTACACCCGACCGGAGGTGTATGCGGATCAGCGTGTTCCCGACGTATTGCTAAGTGGCAATCACGCGCACATCCGGCGTTGGCGTTTACAGCAGTCCCTTGGTCGGACCTATGAACGACGCGCCGATCTTCTGGAAAGCCGCTCGCTTTCTGGAGAAGAGAAGAAGCTGCTCGAGGAATATATCCGCGAGCGGGACGATAGTTAACAACGTATCGATGGTAGATCCGACGATTTACCTTAGGAGCACAGCATGACTAACAAAATCATCCTTGCACTCGAAGCAGAGCAGATGACCAAAGAGATCCCTACCTTTGCCCCGGGCGACACCATTGTCGTTCAGGTGAAAGTGAAGGAAGGCGACCGTTCGCGTCTGCAAGCGTTCGAAGGCGTTGTTATCGCCAAGCGTAACCGCGGCGTAAACAGTGCATTCACCGTTCGTAAAATCTCCAACGGTGTTGGCGTAGAGCGTACTTTCCAGACCTACAGCCCGCAAATCGACAGCATGGCCGTTAAGCGTCGCGGTGACGTACGTAAAGCCAAGCTGTACTACCTGCGTGACCTGTCCGGTAAAGCAGCTCGCATCAAGGAAAAACTGGCTTAAGTCCAGCTTCCGATGCAGAAAAAAAGCAGCCTACGGGCTGCTTTTTTGTTGCCTGTGATTTAGCGACGCTTGAGCAGATCCCCGTGCTGTCGAGCCTGTCCTGCCTCGGGCTGAATCAACGTCAGCAGAGTCCACTCGACTGTCCGGTTGCAACAGAACCTTGCGCGATGCGCGCGAAGGCGCAGCGGTGCAAAACGGGACCGGCCAGAATGCCAATACAATCTGCTGTCCACTCATTCAAGCTCCCTGTTTCGTGCAGTGGCTGGCTATGAAAGACTAGCGACCGTTTCTACCGTCCTCCTGAATTTTTACGCGCCGTTTCAAGGCCGTGTGTTTTGAGTGCCCATGCCTGCCATCGAACATCCATTGATAGACCAGTTCCTCGACGCACTATGGTTGGAGAAGGGGCTTTCCGATAACACCCGCGATGCCTATCGCAGTGATCTGGCCCTGTTCAACGGCTGGTTGCAGGAAAAGGGGCTGGAGTTGGTCAGCGCCGGACGCGAGTTGATCCTCGATCATTTGGCCTGGCGTGTGGAGCAAAACTACAAACCCCGTTCAACCGCACGATTTCTCTCCGGAGTGCGTGGCTTCTATCGCTATTTGCTGCGGGAAAAGCTGATCGCTGTTGACCCGACACTCCGCATCGATATGCCGCAGCTCGGCAGGCCGCTGCCCAAATCCTTGTCGGAGGCCGATGTAGAAGCACTGTTGAAGGCGCCTGATTTGAGCGAAGCCATCGGGCAGCGCGACCGCGCCATGCTGGAAGTGCTTTATGCCTGCGGCCTTCGGGTAACGGAACTGATCAGCCTGACGCTGGAGCAGGTCAATCTGCGCCAGGGCGTCTTGCGAGTGATGGGCAAAGGCAGCAAGGAGCGACTGGTACCGATGGGAGAGGAGGCGATTGTCTGGGTCGAGCGCTACATGCGCGATGGGCGTGGCGAGCTGCTTGGCGGGCGTCCCAGCGATGTCTTGTTCCCCAGTCAGCGCGGCGAGCAGATGACCCGCCAAACGTTCTGGCATCGGATCAAGCATCAGGCGAAAGTCGCGGGAATCGGCAAGTCGCTGTCGCCGCACACATTGCGACATGCTTTCGCCACACACTTGCTCAACCACGGTGCCGACCTACGGGTGGTGCAGATGCTGCTGGGGCACAGCGATTTGTCGACCACCCAGATCTATACCCATGTTGCCCGGGCGCGGTTGCAGGACTTGCACGCCAAGCACCACCCTAGAGGCTAGCGTAAGTCCTGTGGGAGCGAGCTGGCTCGCGATGAGGCCTGAACTCCAACATTAATGGCGCCTGACTGACCGCTATCGCGAGCCAGCTCGCTCCCATATAAAGCAGTCGCCAAAGCCTTGCATCACCGGGAGTCGGACACCGTTGCCTTATGTGGTAGGCTTTGTCGGTTTGCACGATGGGCGGTTATGACCCGGTGTTTCGGCACGGGCGTTCTGATCGTCCCATTTGTCCGCCTTCAGGAGTTCTCATGCGTCTGACCCAGATTTTCGCTGCCGCCGCCATTGCGTTGGTCAGCACCTTTGCCGTCGCCGATGACGCGGCCGACAAAGCCATCCGTAAAAGCCTGGAAAACCTCCAGCTCGAAGTGCCGGTAGAAAGCATCACCGCCAGCCCGCTGCCGGGCCTGTACGAAGTCAAATTGAAGGGCAGCCGCGTGCTGTATGCCAGTGCCGATGGCCAGTACGTGGTTCAGGGCTACCTGTTCCAGCTCAAGGATGGCAAACCGGTCAACCTGACCGAGAAGACCGAGCGCCTTGGCATCTCTAAGTTGATCAATGAGATTCCGGTCGCTGAAACCGTGGTTTACCCGGCCATTGGCGAAACCAAGTCGCACATCACCGTGTTCACCGACACGACCTGCCCGTACTGCCACAAACTGCACGCAGAAGTGCCTGAGCTGAACAAGCGCGGCATCGAGGTGCGTTATGTTGCGTTCCCGCGCCAGGGCCTGGGCTCGCCGGGTGACGAACAGTTGCAAGCGGTTTGGTGCTCGAAAGACAAGAAAGCAGCCATGGACAAGATGGTCGACGGCAAGGAAATCAAGGCCGCCAAGTGCGATAACCCGGTTTCCAAACAGTTTGCCCTCGGCCAGTCGATTGGCGTGAACGGTACGCCGGCCATCGTTTTGGCCGACGGTCAGGTCATTCCGGGCTACCAGCCTGCGCCACAAGTCGCCAAACTGGCGTTGGGCGCGAAGTAAATTCGCATCGTCACGGTCAGCCATTGACGATCATGGTCCGGCAGCAGCATTCGCCGGGCCATCAATAGAGAGCCGCGAGCATGCGGTTGTTTTCACGGCCGGCCTTGAGTCGGCCGTTTTATGGGGAGTTCACAGTGAAACCGGTCAAAGTAGGCATCTGTGGGTTAGGAACCGTCGGTGGCGGTACCTTCAACGTACTTCAGCGCAACGCCGAGGAAATTGCTCGTCGTGCCGGGCGTGGAATCGAAGTGGCACAAATTGCCATGCGCACGCCAAAGCCTCAGTTCCAAACGACCGGTATTGCGATTACCAACGATGTCTTCGAAGTGGCCACGAACCCTGAGATCGACATCGTTATAGAGCTGATGGGCGGCTACACCGTTGCCCGTGAGCTGGTACTCAAGGCCATCGAGAATGGCAAGCATGTGGTCACCGCGAACAAGGCGCTTATCGCCGTTCACGGTAACGAAATTTTCGCCAAGGCTCGCGAAAAGGGCGTGATCGTTGCGTTCGAAGCGGCCGTGGCGGGTGGCATCCCGGTGATCAAGGCGATTCGCGAAGGCCTGTCGGCCAACCGTATCAACTGGGTGGCCGGGATCATCAACGGCACCGGTAACTTTATCCTGACCGAGATGCGCGAAAAGGGTCGCACCTTCGAAGACGTGCTGGCCGAGGCGCAAGCTCTGGGTTATGCCGAAGCGGATCCGACCTTCGACGTTGAAGGCATCGACGCGGCGCACAAGCTGACGATCCTGGCGTCCATCGCCTTCGGTATCCCGCTGCAATTCGACAAGGCCTACACCGAAGGCATCACCAAGCTGACCACCGCTGACGTGAACTATGCCGAAGCGCTGGGCTATCGCATCAAGCACCTGGGCGTGGCGCGCAGCACCGCGGCCGGTATTGAGCTGCGCGTACACCCGACGCTGATCCCGGCCGATCGGTTGATCGCCAACGTCAACGGCGTGATGAACGCGGTCATGGTCAACGGTGATGCTGCCGGCTCGACCCTGTTCTACGGTGCCGGTGCCGGCATGGAACCGACGGCTTCGTCGGTCATTGCCGACTTGGTGGATGTCGTTCGCGCCATGACTTCCGATCCGGAAAACCGCGTGCCGCACCTGGCCTTCCAGCCGGATTCGCTGTCGGCGCACCCGATCCTGCCGATCGAAGCCTGCGAAAGCGCCTACTACCTGCGCATTCAGGCCAAGGACCATCCGGGCGTGCTGGCGCAAGTCGCGAGCATCCTGTCGGAACGCGGTATCAACATCGAATCGATCATGCAGAAGGAAGTCGAAGAACACGACGGCCTGGTGCCGATGATCCTGCTGACCCACCGTGTGCTGGAGCAGCACATCAACGACGCGATCACCGCCCTGGAAGCCTTGGCTGGCGTTGTGGGTCCTGTCGTACGGATCCGCGTCGAACATCTGAACTAACAGCAGCTGCAAGCCACAAGCCACAAGCTGCAAGCAAGAGCCAATCCGCTTTTGACTTGCAGCTCGAAGCTTGAAGCTGAAGCTCCAAACCAAAGGTTTGCCCTTATGCGCTACATCAGTACCCGCGGCCAGGCACCGGCCCTGAATTTCGAAGACGTCCTGCTGGCCGGTCTGGCCACCGATGGCGGTCTGTACGTCCCGGAAAACCTGCCACGTTTCACCCAGGAAGAGATCGCTTCCTGGGCCGGCCTGCCCTATCACGAGCTGGCGTTCCGGGTCATGCGCCCGTTCGTCACCGGCAGCATTCCGGACGCCGATTTCAAAAAGATTCTTGAAGAGACCTACGGCGTATTTGCCCACAGCGCCGTTGCACCGCTGCGTCAGTTGAATGGCAATGAGTGGGTGCTGGAGCTGTTCCACGGCCCTACCCTGGCGTTCAAGGACTTCGCCCTGCAACTGCTCGGTCGCCTGCTCGACTACGTGCTGGAAAAGCGCGGCGAGCGCGTGGTGATCGTCGGTGCGACTTCCGGTGATACCGGTTCGGCCGCCATCGAAGGCTGCAAGCACTGCGAAAACGTCGATATCTTCATCCTGCACCCGCACAATCGCGTATCGGAAGTGCAGCGTCGGCAGATGACCACCATCTTCGGCGAGAACATCCACAACATCGCGATCGAAGGCAACTTCGATGACTGCCAGGAAATGGTCAAGGCGAGCTTCGCCGACCAGGGCTTCCTCAAGGGCACTCGCCTGGTGGCAGTGAACTCGATCAACTGGGCGCGGATCATGGCCCAGATCGTTTACTACTTCTACGCGGCGCTTCAATTGGGTGGCCCGGCGCGTTCGGTGTCGTTCTCGGTCCCGACCGGCAACTTCGGCGACATTTTTGCCGGCTACCTGGCGCGCAACATGGGTCTGCCGATCAACCAGTTGATCGTCGCCACCAACCGCAACGACATCCTGCACCGCTTCATGAGCGGCAATCAGTACGTCAAGGAAACCCTGCACGCCACCCTGTCGCCTTCCATGGACATCATGGTGTCCTCGAACTTCGAGCGTCTGCTGTTCGACCTGCACGGTCGCAACGGCGCGGCGATCGCCGGGTTGATGGACAGCTTCAAGCAAGGTGGCGGTTTCAGCGTCGAGCAGGAGCGCTGGACCGAAGCACGCAAACTGTTCGATTCGCTGGCAGTGGATGATGCACAAACCTGCGAAACCATCGCCGAAGTCTATGAGCAGACCGGTGAAGTGCTGGATCCGCACACCGCCATCGGCGTGAAGGCCGCGCGGGAATGCCGTCGTAGCCTGGATATTCCGATGGTGATCCTGGGCACCGCCCACCCGGTCAAATTCCCGGACGCCGTGGAAAAAGCCGGTGTAGGAAAAGCACTCGAACTCCCCGCACATCTTTCTGATTTGTTTGAGCGAGATGAGCGGTGCACCGTGTTGCCGAATGACTTGAAAGCCGTACAGGCCTTTGTCAGTCAGCATGGCAACCGTGGCAAGCCTTTGTAACGGCAAAAGCTGTCACAAATTGAAGCCCGTCTCCTGACGGGCTTTCTTGTTTCTGCATGCCACACTTGCCGGGAAGAGTCGCCCATGAAGGACGGGCGAGCTGATCATCAAGGAAGTGGCAATGCTGTTTTTCAGAAGGTCAAGGTCAGTCCCATGCTGGCTGTTGTTGCTCGGCGCCCTGGTTTTCTCCCAATGGGGGCTGGCCTCACATTCGGTGGCTCCTGAGCCCGTGAAGACGATCAGGCTGGACGCTCAAGAGCTGAAATGGATTACCGAGCATCCGCGCGTCATCGTCGCATCACTGGAGTACCCGCTGTACCTGTTCAAGGATGAGCATGGCCATTGGAGTGGCTTGAACAGGGATTTGCTTGATCGCATCAGTGCCATGACCGGTTTGCAGTTTGTTCATGCCGAGTCCTTTTCGATCGATCAGATGCTGGGAAGTCTGGAGAGGGGGGCTGCGGACATGAGCACCACGCTCTCGATGAATGATGAGCGCAAAGCGTTTCTGGACTTCAGCTATGCGTTTGGTGGTGCTGGCTGGGTGTTCGTCGGTCGGGCTGGGGAGCCACCAGTGCAATCGCTGCACCAGTTGGCAAAAAGAGTGTTGGTGTTGCCGACCCGCCACGCCCTGGAGGCATTGATTCGGCGCGAATATCCTGCCATTGAGCTGCGCTCTGTCAAGACCAGCGCCGAGGCCCGCGCCTGGGTCGAAAGCGGGCTGGCCCATGCAACTATCGAAAACGAGATCGGCGCTCAGCTTTTTCCCTCGGGATTGCTTCAGGCGGGCCATATCGTCGAGGGCAAGTGGGACCCGGACTACCTGGCAGTGCGTCAAGGTCAGCCGCAGTTGCTGAGCATCCTCAACAAGGCGCTTGAGGCGTTTCCTCCCGCCGAATTACGTGCCATTCGCCAGAAATGGTTCAATGGGATAACAACAACGCCAGTACGCACCGTCGGTCAACGGATTGCCGAGTGGGGCTGCTGGGGAGTCGTTATCGCCGGCCTCTTCGGGTTGCTGTCCTTACTCTGGAATCGCCGGTTGGCAGCGTTGGTCCAGTAACGGGCACAGGCTGAGAAAAGCCTCAGTGATCAGCTCGCGTTCCAGCACGCGTTGATTGACGCCATGCCTGATCCGATTTTCGTCCGGGATCTGCAAGGGCGTTTGATCATGTGCAATAAAAGCTATGAGGAGAGGTTGTCGACCCGTTTCGATCAAATGCAGGGCCGCCAACTGATTGAACTCGATGTGTTGCCCAAAGCGACCGCTGAACTGCTGCATACCGAGTTCATGGCTCAACTGGCGACTCGCAAGTCGCACTTCAGTGAGCGGCAATTGCTGTTCATGAATGGCCTCAGGGACATCTATCAATGGACGGTGCCGTTTTACAGTTCGGACGGCCAACTGCGAGGTTTGCTCGGGGGCTGGACTGATATCGACCAGCGCATCCGACGGGCGTGATGCGCTTGTTTTTTCTCTGTCATCTTTGGCATGCATGCTCTATCGACGGGAGGCGCAGCGTCCCGCCAACCGGTTTTCAGAACTTTCTTCTCGGGCCAGCGGTCATTTACTGTAGAGATGCCCCAGGCACTTTGTTTCGGACTATTGAGTGGTGATCGAGATGGAAAGTATCAGTCTCTTGCTCGGTGAGGCTCTGAGCCCGTACCAGGTGACACTGACCCCGTCGGGTATTCATGGTGAATGCCGGGTGTCATTGACGAATACGATGGGGGCGGTAGTGGTCGAACGCAAGTTCAACCAGGCCCAATTGAGCGATAGGCGTCTGCTCACGGATGTGGTCGACGGTTTGCATCGCGATGTGCTGATTGCGGAAGGACGGCTGGAGCCCTGTGTCATTGCGGCATTGCGCCATGCAGCTCAAGACAAGTTACTGGCCCGCCGGAATTGAAAGTGTTTTTTGTGGGAACCTTCCTGCGCCCGGATCGGTCAGATCTTTTAACAGCAGGATCAAGCATTGTGCTCCGGTGCTTGTAGCTTGCTGCCACTGGTCTATAGGTAGGCCACGTTTAACCCCGAGTCGTCTCCCCACTTCTCGGGGTTTCTTTTTGCCGGGTGGTTGTCAGTGCCCGGCCTGCTGCTCAAAAAATACCTTGGACGCCTGCAGATACTCGCTGCGACTTTCCGGGTCGAGCCAGGCGGCGTAGGCCTCGCTCAGGTCATCGCGAGGCAGGTTATGCAGTAGTTGATTGATCTCGATGATTGCCTGTCGGCCTTGGGGCGTGTCGGTACAGCCGATGTAGCCAGACAGGTACTTGCCGGTGCCGCGAATCGGATAGAACTGCAATTCATCCTCGTCGATCCCTTGTCGCTGAGCCTGGTAGCGAATCTCCGGTCGGTAGCCCAGCAACAGGTGCAGGCGCCCCAGGCGTTGCATCTGAAGCAGGCTACCCAGCGCGTCGTTACCGTAGTGCAGTGTCAGTGCTTGAGGGGGGGCTTGTTTGAGCAGTGCATCGATAAACTCGCCGTAGTTGCGTTCGGCAATAATCCCCAGCGTTACGCTGCCCTTGGCCAGCAGGGCCGCCAGATCCACCTCTCCATCCTTGATGAAAGGCGTCAACACCTCCCGATCGCCACGGCGCACGGCCAAGCCATTGCTCATGGCGCGGAAGACCGGAACGGAAAACGCGATCCAGTTATCGCGCTCCTTGCTCCAATTCAGCGCTGCATCGCACGTGAGCGCCGATTCACGGAGCATTTGCAGTCCGCGGGCACGATTGACTTTCTTTACGCTGTGCTGGTACTGGGGCATGCCGGCGATTAGCTGCCGCAACAGCTGATCGATGACTCCCTGATTCTTGTCCGGTCCTTCGAAAATAAACAGTGGCGGCAGGTCCCGCTTCAGCCAGACCAGGGATTCCCCGGCTTGTGCCAGCATCGGCAACAAGGTCAGTCCGCTGATCAGCCACATGCTCACCAACGCAAACAACACCCGCCTGTTGAGTGGCAGGCAGTGCTTGATTGACCGCGCCAACAGACGCTTCAGCTCAGATGGCTCCGTCTTTGCGCAGTTGTGCGATCTGCGACGCGTCATAGCCAAGTTCCTGGAGTACCTGTGCGTTATGCTCACCCAGTTGCGGCCCGACCCATTCACATTCACCGGGTGTCTCTGAGAGTTTCGGCACAATCCCCGGCATCTTGAAGCCTTTGCCATCAGGAAGTTTGGCCTGCAGGAACATTTCCCGCGCAAGGTATTGCGGGTCGCTGAACATGTCTTCGGCGCTGAAGATGCGGCTGGCCGGCACATCGGCCTGTTTCAAGCGCTCAATGACTGTGTCCAGCGGCAACGAGTTGACCCAGCGATCAATCACCCCGTAGATCTCGTCGCGGCGGCTGTCGCGTCCGTCGTTGCTGGCCAGGGCCGGGTCATTGGCCAAGTCTTCGCGACCGATGATCATCATGAAGCGTTTGAAGATCGCGTCGCCATTGGCGCCGATCTGCACATGTTTGCCGTCGGCGCTGGTGTGGATCGAGGAGGGGGTAATACCGGGCATGATGTTGCCGGTGCGTTCGCGAATAAAGCCGAAAACATCAAATTCCGGGACCATGCTTTCCATCATGGCGAAAATCGCTTCATACAGTGCCACATCGACGACTTGGCCCTGGCCACCGTTGACCTCGCGGTGACGCAGGGCCATCAGCGCGCCGATCACGCCCCAGAGCGCGGCGATCGAATCACCGATGGAGATCCCGGTACGCACCGGTGGCCGGTCTTCGAACCCGGTGATGTAACGCAGGCCCCCCATGGATTCGCCCACCGCTCCAAACCCCGGCTGATCCTTCATCGGGCCGGTCTGGCCAAAGCCCGAGAGTCGCACCATGACCAGTTTCGGGTTCAGCGCGTGCAAGACGTCCCAGCCCAGCCCCAGTTTTTCCAGCACGCCGGGGCGGAAGTTTTCGATCAGGATGTCCGCTTCACTGAGCAGCTTTTTCAGAATCGCCAGGCCATCCGGATGCTTGAGGTTCAGCGTCAGGGATTTTTTGTTGCGCGCCTGAACGAACCACCACAGCGAAGTCCCTTCGTACAACTTGCGCCACTTGCGCAGCGGATCGCCACCGTCCGGGGACTCGATCTTGACCACGTCGGCGCCGAATTCAGCGCAGATGCGCGAGGCAAACGGACCGGCAATCAGAGTGCCCAATTCGATGACTTTCAGACCTGAGAGCGGTTTGGCGGTGAGCGGCATACTAAATCCTGTAGGACAAAAGACTGAGCGAATACAGACTTTTAACATAGCCGACTGTCAGGCGCTCAAGGTAGATCGCCTTCTATTCGTTGATTGCCTGCCGCATCGGTTAGACTTGCCGACTTTCCTCGTATCAAGAAGCCCGTTCATGGCCCAGCCGTCCACGACTTACAAGTTTGAACTGAACCTCACCGACCTTGACCGCAGCGTTTACGAGAGCGTCAAGCAGACCATCGCCCGTCACCCTTCGGAAACCGAAGAGCGTATGACCGTGCGCCTGCTGGCCTATGCCCTCTGGTACAACGAGCAGCTGTCCTTTGGCCGTGGTCTTTCAGAAGTGGATGAACCGGCCTTGTGGGAAAAAAGCCTGGATGACCGTGTCCTGCACTGGATCGAAGTCGGCCAACCGGATGCCGAGCGCCTGACCTGGTGCTCGCGTCGTACCGAACGCACCAGCCTGCTGGCCTACGGCAGCCTGCGCGTCTGGGAAGGCAAGGTGATCCCGGCGATCAAAAACCTGAAAAACGTCAATATCGCCGCAGTGCCCCAGGAAGTGCTGGAAACCCTGGCCAAGGACATGCCTCGCGTTATCAAGTGGGACGTGATGATCAGTGAAGGGACGATTTTCGTCACTGACGACCGTGGTCAGCATGAAGTCCAGTTGCAGTGGCTGGCCGGCGAACGCGGCTGATCGTTCGCCGCTGGACCGCGTCATGCGCCTTTATCCCCCGTACTGAAGAGAAGCTCCTGTCACCCCATGCGCATTGAATCTCGCCTGTTGCCCGACCCCTTGCCATTGCTGGGTGATATTCCACCTCTGCTGACCCGACTCTACGCCGCGCGGGGCGTGCAATCCGCAGTCGAACTGGACAAGAGTCTGGCGCGGCTGATTCCGTTCCAGCAGCTCAAGGGCATTGATGCTGCCGTGGACCTGCTGGTGACCGCGCTCGAACAGCGGCAACGGATTCTGATCGTCGGCGATTTCGACGCCGATGGCGCGACGGCCAGTACCGTGGGCACGCTGGGCCTGCGTTTGCTGGGCGCGGCCCATGTCGATTACCTGGTGCCCAACCGTTTTGACTACGGTTACGGCCTGACGCCGGAGATCGTTGCCGTGGCGCTGGAGCGTCAGCCACAGCTGTTGATCACCGTGGACAACGGCATCTCCAGCGTCGAAGGTGTGGCGGCGGCGAAAAAGGCCGGCCTCAAGGTGCTGGTCACCGACCACCACTTGCCCGGTGATGAATTGCCCCAGGCCGATGCCATCGTCAATCCGAACCAGCCAGGTTGTGAGTTCCCGAGCAAGGCGCTGGCCGGCGTTGGTGTGATTTTCTATGTGCTGATGGCCTTGCGCGCGCGCTTGCGCAGCCTGGGCTGGTACGAGAACAAGCCGCAGCCGAACATCGGCGAATTGCTCGACCTCGTGGCGTTGGGCAGTGTGGCTGACGTGGTGCCGCTGGATGCCAACAACCGGATTCTGGTGCACCAGGGCCTCGAGCGGATTCGCGCCGGACGTGCGCGGCCGGGCATCAAGGCGATTCTCGAAGTGGCCAAGCGTGAGCCGGCGCGCATCACCTCCACCGACCTGGGATTCATTGTCGGCCCGCGCCTGAACGCAGCGGGGCGCCTGGATGACATGAGCCTGGGCATCGAATGCCTGCTGACCGAGGATGCGGCGCTGGCCCGCGAGATGGCCGCTCAGCTGGACGGCATGAACCAGGACCGCAAATCCATCGAGCAGGGCATGCAGCGTGAAGCGCTGGCCCAGCTCAAGGATTTGCCGGTGGATTCCATGCCGTTTGGTCTGTGTCTGTTCGATCCCGAGTGGCATCAGGGGGTCATCGGCATCCTCGCATCGCGCATGAAGGAGCGCTATTTCCGTCCGACCATTGCCTTTGCCGATGCGGGAGACGGTCTGCTCAAGGGCTCGGGGCGTTCGGTCCAGGGCTTCCATATCCGCGATGCCCTGAGCGTGGTGGCGGCGCAGCATCCGGACCTGATCAGCAAATATGGTGGCCATGCCATGGCCGCCGGTCTGACGCTGCCGGAAGCGAATTTTCCGCTGTTCGCCGAAGCCTTTGACGCCGAGGTGCGCAGGCAATTGCGCGAAGAAGACCTGACCGGGCGTCTGCTGTCGGACGGCACCCTGGCGGTCGAGGAGTTTCACCTGGAACTGGCCCGCGCGCTGCGCCATGCCGGTCCCTGGGGGCAACACTTTCCGGAGCCGCTGTTTCATGGGGTTTTCCAGTTGGTCGAGCAGCGCGTCGTCGGCGAACGGCACCTCAAAGTGGTACTGAGGAGCGAATGTGGTTCGGTGAAACTGGATGGCATTGCCTTTGGTATCGACCGCGATATCTGGCCGAATCCGACCATCAAGTGGGTGGAGCTGGCCTACAAGCTCGACGTCAACGAGTTCCGCGGCAACGAGACCGTTCAACTGATGATTGCCCACATCGAACCGCGATAGCGTTTGTGGCGAGGGAGCAAGGACTGTGCTGTGTGCGGATTGTCTGTTTCATTCCTGAACCTCCCCCATCCCCCATTGTCGACTAGGCTCTAAGCACTGCTTGATAATCCTTGTGACGTCTTGTCGAATTTTTTGCCCGCGGGGGCGGGTGCTGCACTTGTTTCCTGTCACTCGTCGACTTTTCAAACAGAACCCTGGAGCCTGACCACTGATTCGAGAGGTGCCCCATGAGTCTGCTGCTTGAACCCTATACCCTTCGTCAACTGACCCTGCTCAACCGCATTGCGGTATCACCGATGTGCCAGTATTCCAGTGTGGATGGCCTGGCCAATGACTGGCACTTGGTCCACCTCGGCAGCCGCGCCATCGGCGGGGCCGGACTGATATTCACCGAAGCCACGGCGGTCACGGCCGACGGGCGCATCACCGCGCAAGACCTTGGTTTGTGGAACGATGAGCAAATCGAGCCGCTGCAACGCATCACCCGCTTCATTGCTGCCCAAGGCGCCGTTGCGGGTATCCAGTTGGCGCACGCAGGGCGAAAGGCCAGCACCTATCGGCCGTGGCTGGGCAAGCATGGCAGCGTCAAGATCGAAGAGGGCGGCTGGCTTCCGGTCGGCCCGTCACCGATCGCGTTCGACCCCCAGCACACTCAGCCCAGGCAGCTTGATGACGGCGAAATCGCCAACGTCATTCAGGCCTTCGTCGATTCGGCCAAGCGCGCGCTGATCGCCGGTTTCAAAGTGGTCGAGGTGCATGCGGCCCATGGTTATCTGTTGCACCAGTTTCTTTCGCCTTTGAGTAATCAACGGCGCGATCAGTACGGCGGCTCATTCGAAAATCGCATCCGCCTGGTGCTGCAAGTCACCGAAGCGGTGCGCGCGGTGTGGCCCGAAGAGTTGCCGCTGTTTGTCCGGGTTTCGGCCACTGACTGGGTGGAAGACGGCTGGAATCCCGATGAAACCGTCGAGCTGGCGCGGCGGCTCAAGGCGCTGGGTGTGGACCTGATCGATGTTTCGTCCGGCGGCACGGCGGCGAATGCGGAAATTCCCACTGGGCCTGGTTATCAGACCCGCTTCGCCGAGCGGGTTCGCAAGGAATCGGAAATCGCGACTGGCACCGTAGGAATGATCACCGAGCCGGCTCAGGCCGAACACATTCTGCGCACCTGTCAGGCGGATATCATTTTCCTGGCCCGCGAGTTGTTGCGTGATCCTTACTGGCCGCTGCACGCGGATGACGATCTCGGCGGACGCAAAGCCATCTGGCCGGCGCAATACCAGCGGGCGACGCACCGTGATCAGCCCATCCATGAATCAGATTTGCGGGATATATGAGACAGCGCCTCTTGTAGGAGCGAGCCTGCTCGCGATGGACGTCAACGATAACGCGCTCTGCCGGATACCCCGCGTTGCCCTGGCGTTTTTCGCGAGCATGCTCGCTCCTACAGTATCAAGCGGTGCAATCAGGCTGCTTCGATCTTGCTGCGGTGCTGCTCGACCTTGTTCAGGTAATCCTTGAGCTTGTCCTGTTCCGCGGCCGTGGTGAACAACCCGAGCTTGCTGCGGCGCCACAGGATGTCGTGTGCGGTGGTGGCCCACTCTTCACTGCACAGGTAATCGACTTCGCGGGTGTAGAGGCCGCCACCGATGTGTTCGCCCATGTCGCTGAGGTTCTGTACGCCTTCGAGCAGACGCCAGGTACGGCTGCCGTAGGTGGTCGCCCAGCGGCGCGAAATTTCTGTCGGGACCCAGTCGAACTTGTCGCGAATTAACGCGCTCAGCGCTTGCGGGGTGGTCATGTCTTCGCCGCCCGGCAAGGTCGCGTTGGCGGTCCAGCTCGGCTTCATCTGCGCAAAGTACGGCGCCAGTTGCGCCAGCGCCGATTCGGCCAGTTTGCGGTAGGTGGTCAGCTTGCCACCGAATACCGACAACAACGGTGCTTCTTCGCCACTGCCCGACAACGCCAGGGTGTAATCGCGGGTGACGGCCGACGGGTTGTCGGATTCGTCGTTGCACAGCGGACGCACGCCGGAATAGCTGTGCAGGATGTCATCGCGGCTGATTTGCTTTTTGAAGTGAGCATTGACCACTTTGAGCAGGTAATCGGTTTCGCCTTCAGTGATCGCCACCTTTGCCGGATCACCCGTGTATTCGCGGTCGGTGGTGCCGATCAGGGTGAAATGGTTCAGGTAAGGAATGGTGAACACGATGCGCTGATCTTCGTTTTGCAGAATGTGCGCGTGCTCGCCTTCGTACAGCTTCGGCACGATCAGGTGGCTGCCCTGGATCAGGCGGATGCCGTAGGGCGATTCCATCTTCAGGTCGTCGCGGATGAACTTGGCGACCCATGGGCCAGCGGCATTCACCAGCGCCTTGGCACGGATCGAAAACAGACTGCCATCGGCGCGCTCCAGATGCAGGTGCCACAGGCCTTTGGTGCGACGAGCGCTGACGCAACGGGTCTGGGTATGGACATGGGCACCTTGCTCCCGGGCGGCCATGGCATTGAGCACCACCAGCCGGGCATCGTCGACCCAGCAGTCGGAGTATTCGAAGCCCTTGGTGATTTCACTTTTCAGTGCGCTATCGGGACCGAACTTCAGGCTTTTCGAACCGGCGAGTTTTTCCCGTTTGCCAAGATGGTCGTACAGGAACAGGCCGGCACGAATCATCCAGGCGGGTCGCAGGTGCGGGCGATGCGGCAGCACGAAGCGCATTGGCTTGACGATGTGCGGAGCCTTGGCCAGCAGCACCTCGCGCTCGGCCAGGGCTTCGCGCACCAGACGGAATTCGTAGTGTTCGAGATAACGCAGGCCGCCATGGATCAGCTTGCTGCTGGCCGACGAGGTATGGCTGGCCAAATCATCCTTTTCGCAAAGGAACACCGACAGACCGCGACCGGCGGCATCCGCTGCGATCCCTACGCCATTGATCCCGCCACCAATGACGGCGATATCGTAGACCTCGGCAAGAGGGGGCGTGGGCAAGATAGAAGTGGGCATCGGCTCGGGCCTCGGGATTCTTTGATGTTCTGTATTTGAAATCGAACATAAATGTTCATTTGCGAAAATACTAGCCCATAAAGACGCACGCAGCCAGTCAGATTCGATTGAAAAAACTCATCGAATGACGATGAAAGGAAAATTTACGAACATTGAGAGTGTAAGCGGACGGCTTTGGTGGCGAGGGAGCTTGCTCCCGTCGCTTTTGCGGCGAGTTCAGTGGGTCTAAATGAACTCAATTGAAGGGGTGAGGGCCGCTTCGCAGCCCAGCGGGAGCAACCTCCCTCGCCACGGGGGATGTGCTTAAACGACTTCCAGTCTGACTTTGTGCTGGCTCAAAAGCTGCGCCAGCGCAGGGGAAGGCTGCTGATCCGTGACCAGACAATCAACCAGGCTGATCGGCCCCAGGCGAATCATGGCGTTGCGCCCGAACTTACTGGAGTCAGCGGCCAGAATCACTTGTCGGGCATTGGCGATGATCGCCTGGGAAACCCGCACTTCCTGATAATCGAAATCCAGCAGACTGCCGTCTTCATCGATGCCGCTGATGCCGACCAGGGCGAAATCGACCTTGAACTGGTTGATGAAATCGACACTGGCCTGACCGACCACGCCACCGTCACGTCGCACATTGCCCCCGGTCAGCAGGACATCGAAGTCGTCCTTGGCGCTGAGCATCGATGCCACATGCAGGTTGTTGGTGATGATTTTGAGATGGCTATGGTTGAGCAGCGCCCGGGCAATCGATTCGGTGGTCGTGCCGATATTGATGAACAGCGAGGCGTGATCGGGGATCTGTGCGGCGATGGCTTCGCCGATACGCTGTTTCTCGTCGCGCATCTGATCGGCGCGCATGGCGTAGGCGGTGTTTTCGACGCTGGAGTCGTAGGCTGCGCCGCCGTGGTAGCGGCGCAACAAATTGGCTTCCGCCAGCTGATTGATATCGCGGCGAATGGTCTGCGGTGTAACAACGAACAGCGTGGCCATTTCCTCGATACTGACGTACCCGCGTTCGCGGACCAGTTCGAGAATTTGCTGCTGACGGGGAGGCAGATTCATGGGGCGTCCTTTGGGCTGCCGAGCAAAATTTGCCCATGATGCCGCAGGAATCTCCTCCCGACCAGTTACTCGCGGATACAGCCCGCAGCCTGGCTTATTCAGCCCCTTCGTGCGGCTCCCAATCGCGGGTGCGGCTGACGGCTTTTTTCCAGCCGGCGTAGAGTTTTTCCTTCGCCGCTTCGTCCAGCGCCGGTTCGAACTTGCGTTCAATAACCGCCTTGCCGCGCAGTTCTTCCAGGCTGCCCCAGAAGCCGCAGGCCAAGCCTGCCAGGTACGCGGCACCCAGTGCGGTGGTCTCGCGCATTTGCGGGCGCTCGACCTGCGTGCCGAGGATGTCGGCCTGGAACTGCATGAGGAAGTTGTTCGCCACGGCGCCGCCGTCCACGCGCAGGGCCTTGAGGCGTTCGCCGGCGTCTTGCTGCATGGCGTCGAGTACGTCGCGGGTCTGGTAGGCAATCGACTCCAGTGCTGCACGAATGATGTGATCCACACGGACGCCGCGAGTCAGGCCGAACAGTGCGCCACGGGCATAGGGGTCCCAGTACGGCGCGCCCAGTCCGGTGAACGCCGGTACCAGGTACACGCCGTTACTGTCCTTGACCTTGTTGGCGAAGTATTCGGTGTCGTGGGCGTCGTTGATGATTTTCAGCTCATCGCGCAACCACTGGACGGTGGAGCCGCCATTGAACACGGCGCCTTCCAGGGCGTAGGCCACTTCACCGCGCGGACCGCACGCGATGGTGGTGAGCATGCCGTGTCTGGACTTCACGGCTTTGTCGCCGGTGTTCATCAGCAGGAAACAGCCGGTGCCGTAGGTGTTCTTGGCCTGACCTGCTTCAACGCACATCTGGCCGAACAGCGCCGCTTGCTGGTCGCCGGCGATCCCGCCGATGGCGATGCCGCTTTTGGTATGGCCGTAGATCTCCGACGACGATTTCACCTGGGGCAGCATTTCCCGCGGGATGTCCAGCACCTCCAGCATCTTCGCGTCCCACTCCAGAGTGTGGATGTTGAAGAGCATGGTGCGCGAGGCGTTGGTGTAGTCGGTGACGTGGACCTTGCCGCCGGTAAATTTCCAGATCAGCCAGCTGTCGACGGTGCCGAACAACAACTCGCCGTTGCGCGCGCGTTCACGGCTGCCTTCGACGTTATCAAGGATCCACTTGAGCTTGGTGCCGGAGAAATAGGGGTCGGTCACCAGGCCCGTAGTCTCGCTGATGTATTGCTCGTGGCCATCACGCTTGAGCTGCTGGCAGATCTCGGTGCTGCGGCGGCACTGCCAGACGATTGCGTTATAAATCGGTCGACCGGTGTTCTTGTCCCAGACCACGGTGGTTTCACGTTGGTTGGTGATGCCGATGGCGGCGACCTGATCGTGATGCAGGCCGGCCTGAGCCAGGGCCTCGACCATCACGGCGCTTTGGGTGGCGAAGATTTCCATCGGGTCGTGTTCGACCCAGCCCGCTTGCGGGTAATGCTGGGCGAATTCGCGCTGTGCGGTGCAGACCACGTTGGCGTCACGGTCGAAGATGATCGCGCGGGAGCTGGTCGTACCCTGATCGAGGGCAATGATGTAGTTCTTATTCTGTGTGTCGGTCATGTCGATTGCCTTGGACGAAATAAGGGAGTGAGGTCTGGCGCGCGATTGAATGGGCAGAATCACGTGCCAACGGTATCAAGAAATTCTTGGTTTGCCGTCAATGGCCGGTGCTGTGTCCTTTGTAGCAGGTGCGACGCTCGGCAGATGGCGGGCAATAACGCCGCGATAGGCTGCGGCGCCGAGGCAGGCCCCGATAATCGGTGCGAAAACCGGAACCAGGAAGTACGGGATATCACGCCCGCCGGTGAAAGAAATGTCACCCCAGCCAGCGAAGAACGTCATCAATTTAGGGCCGAAATCACGGGCGGGGTTCATGGCGAAACCGGTCAGCGGTCCCATCGAACTGCCGATCACCGCGATCAGCAAGCCAATCAGGATCGGCGCCAGCGGGCCGTTCGGCAGGCCATTGTTGTCGTCCGTCAGGGACATGATCACGCCCATCAAAATGGCGGTGATGATCACCTCGACCAGAAAGGCCTGTGAGGTGGACAGGCTCGGATTGGGAAAGGTGGAGAACACCGACGCCAATTCCAGGCTGGCTTCAGTGCCGCGAACCATATGATGAGTTTGTTCGAAATCGAAGAATAGATTGCTGTATAGCGTGTAAACCAACAAGGCGCCACAAAAGGCACCCGCCACTTGGGCCAGGATGTAAAACGGCAGTTTGCGCTTTTCGAAGTCGGCGAAAATGCTCAGTGCGATGCTGACGGCAGGGTTGAGATGAGCGCCGGAAACTCCGGCGGTCAAGTAAATCGCCATGCTTACACCGATACCCCAGATGATGCTGATTTCCCACAGACCAAAGCTGGCGCCCGCGACTTTGAGGGCGGCGACGCAACCCGTACCAAAAAAGATCAGCAGCGCAGTGCCCAGGAATTCGGCCATGCACTGGCTCGAGAGTGATGGTTGTTGTAAAGCGGTTGTCATCGAAACCTCATTTTTTATTGTCTGGCGCTTTTTTTTCATCATGATCAAAGCGCGTTTTTCACCGGGTCAGGATCCCCATCCAGTGCCCGGTTTGTGGCTAGGTGCTGCGGTAGGACATTTTGTGCAGTTTCAAAAACGAAAAAATATAGACAAGAAACACTGCTGTCAAAGGTCGAAAGTGAACCATCAGTCAGAATGCAACTATTCGTCGCATGAATGACCTATTGATTGAATGGACGGAAGGGCGCGCCATAGAGCCTTTTGTTAACCAATGTCCTAGAATCCCGCCCAATATTTTCTACTGCCGCCAAGTCTGGAGCTGTCATGACCCCCGCATTGGATTTGTTGAAAAAAGTTCGGGCCGAACACCGAGTGCACAGCTATGAGCATGACCCGAAGGCCGCTTCCTATGGGTTGGAGGCGGCGGAGAAGCTCGGGCTCGACCCTGCGCAGGTGTTCAAAACCTTGCTGGCAGCCAGTGAGAAAGGAGAGTTGCTGGTCGCGGTAGTGCCGGTTGCGGGCACCTTGGACTTGAAGGCCCTGGCTCACGCGGCCGGGGTGAAAAAGGTCGAAATGTCCGACCCGGCGGCGGCGCAGCGTTCAACCGGTTATCTGTTGGGTGGGATCAGCCCGTTGGGGCAGAAGAAGCGCTTGCGCACGTTTATCGATAATTCGGCTCAGCCTTTTACGAGCATTTTTGTCAGCGCAGGTCGACGCGGTCTGGAAGTTGAATTGGCCCCTGCCGTGCTCGCCGAACACACCCAGGCGACGTTCGCTGACATCGGGCGTGCCTGAGCCGCTGTATGGCGAAAATTAGCCTGCACTGTCACTGGTGCAGCGTTTTCGACCGCTGCATGCTCAAGGGCAAAACACAAGGAGACGGTTATGCAGCTTGAGTTTCACCAGGTCGATGCGTTCAGTGATCGGCCATTTGGCGGCAACCCGGCAATGGTTTACCGGCTCGATGCCTGGCTCGCCGATGAATTGATGCAGAAAATCGCCGCGGAGCACAATCTCGCTGAAACGGCTTTCGTGGTACGTGAAGGGCAGGGTTGGCACATCCGCTGGTTCACTCCGACCACCGAGGTTCCATTGTGCGGTCATGCAACGCTGGCCAGCGCTTATGTATTGTTTGAAATCTATAAAGAGCCGGTCGAGCGTCTGGACTTCACCTGTCAATCCGGTCCGCTGAGTGTGAGCCGCGACGGTGGGCGTCTGTGGCTGGACTTTCCGGCGATCGTTCCTTCGGAAATAGGTGTGAGCCTGGAAGTCGAGCACGCCCTGGGCGTGGAAGCCATCGATGTGCTGGGTTCGAATGAGCTGTTCGTGGTGCTGGGGTCCGAGCAGGCGGTGCTCGACTGCAAGCCTGACATGGTTGCCTTGGCGAAGCTGCCCTGGCTGGGGGCGATCGTGACCGCCCGGGGCACTCAGCACGATTTCGTGTCGCGCTATTTCGCTCCGGCCATTGGCATCAATGAAGATCCCGTGACCGGGTCGACCCATTGCTGCCTGATTCCGTACTGGTCGGCGCGGTTGGGCAAGTCGAACCTGACGGCTTATCAATGTTCGGCGCGGGGCGGAGAGTTGTTCTGCCGATTGGAGGGGGAGCGGGTGAAGATCGGTGGGAATGCGACGCTGGTGGCGAGCGGAACGTTGAGGCTGGGTTAAACCGATTCCTTTGTGGGAACGAGCTTGCTCGCTCCCACAGGGATTGTGTTTCTCAGTGAGTAGCGCTGTACCGCCGGACACCAGATTCGACGACCGGAATCTGTGCCGCCGTGCTGCCGGAAGCCTGGAACAGCACCAGGTGTTCCGCCGCAACACGAATGCCCACCTCCACACCCGCCTGATGATCGACATGGCTGGGGAAGATTGACTCCAGTTGCGCGCCGGTCGCCAGTTGCAGGCGATACAAGGTCGATGCGCCAAGGAACGTCTTGCCAACGATCCGCGCCTTCAGCGCGCTGTCCGGTGCATAGACGATATCGTCCGGACGCAACAACACATCCACTGCACCACCGACTGGCAAAGTGTAGGCACGGTTGCCGCGCAACACGCCCAATTCGGTCTGCACCGACTCAGGACTGCTCAGTTGGCCACGAATGAAGTAACCCTGGCCGATGAAGCTGGCCACAAAGGGTGTCAGCGGTTCGTGATAGAGGTTGTAGGGCGTATCCCACTGCTCCAGCCGACCTTCCTTGAACACGCCAACGTGATCACTGACGGCGAATGCTTCTTCCTGATCGTGGGTCACCAGAATCGCACTGGTGCCGCGGGCCTTGAGGATGTCACGAACCTCATGGCTGAGCTTGCGGCGCAATTCACCATCGAGATTGGAAAACGGTTCGTCGAGCAGTAGCAGCTGCGGCTCCGGCGCCAGGGCGCGGGCCAGGGCGACACGTTGCTGTTGGCCGCCGGAAAGCTCATGGGGAAAGCGCTTGCCGAGGTTTTTCAGGTTGACCAGTTCCAGCAGCTCTTCGGTGACGCGATCCTTTTGCGGGTGCTTGCGGATCCCGAAGGCAATGTTGTCGGCCACGCTCAAATGGGGAAACAGCGCGTAGTCCTGAAACACCATGCCGATGCGGCGCTTCTCCGGTGCAAGGGTGAAGCCTGCACTGGAAATCGTTTCGCCCGCCAGCTGGATGTCACCTTCATGCACCGGTTCGAAACCGGCAATCGCACGCAGGGTGGTGGTCTTGCCGCAGCCTGAAGAGCCGAGCAGGCAACCGATGTCGCCCGCATTCAAATGCAGGTTGAGGTTCTGCACGACCCGCTGGTCTTGATAGCCGCAGGCGAGGTTGCGCAGGTTAAGCAGGAGTGGCTGACTCATGCGTGGTGGTACGAAGGCGGAACGAGAAATTCGAGCAGGGCCTTTTGCGCGTGGAGACGGTTTTCAGCCTGGTCCCACGCGACCGAGCGCGGGTCGTCGAGCAGATCCACACTGATTTCTTCGCCCCGGTGCGCGGGCAGGCAGTGCATGAACAGAACGTCGGGGGCAGCCAGGTCAAGCAGGGCACGATTGACCTGGTATGGCGCGAACAGCTCTAGACGCTTGGCGGTTTCCTCTTCCTGGCCCATGGAGGTCCAGACATCGGTGCTGACCAGATGCGCGCCGCGTACGGCATCTTTCGGATCACGCACGATGGTTACCCGATCGCCGGCCTGGGCCAGAAACTCCGGGTTCGGCTCATAGCCTTCTGGGCAGGCGACGCGCAACTGGAAGTCGAACTGGATCGCCGCTTCTATATAGCTGTTGCACATGTTGTTGCCGTCACCGATCCAGGCCACGGTCTTGCCCTGGATGGCGCCGCGGTGTTCGAGGAAGGTCTGCATGTCGGCCAGCAACTGGCACGGGTGCAAATCGTCGGACAGCCCGTTGATCAGCGGCACGCGCGAATTGGCGGCGAATTGGGTCAGGGTGCTGTGGGAAAACGTGCGGATCATCACCGCATCGAGCATGCTCGACATGACGATGGCAGCATCACTGATCGGCTCGCCACGGCCCAGTTGGGTGTCGCGTGGCGACAGGAAGATCGCCTGGCCACCGAGCTGGATCATGCCGGCTTCGAAGGAAATGCGGGTGCGGGTCGAGGATTTTTCGAAAATCATCCCGAGCACGCGATTTTTCAGGGGCTCGAACAGTACGCCGCGGTTACGCAGGTCCTTGAGCTCAACGCCTCGACGGATCACGCTGACCAGCTCTTCGGGCGTGCAATCCATCAGGGAGAGAAAGTGCCTTGCGCTCATCATTGACTACCTTTTTGCTACAAACCGCAGATGCTCAAAGCCTTGTTTAACGGAACAACGGGCGAGACCTGCGGCGTAAGCCGCACGGGGCGACGAAATAAGGGAAGGCGCGATCTTATAATTAAATGTCGCGTCTTACCAATAGGGCTACGGTTTTTAGGGGATTTCAGAGGGGCTACGGGTTCACCGCAGTAGCGCTTTTGAAGCCTGTTTCCTGACAGTAGCCGGGTCTTTGTACACCGGCCCCGCTCAGCTTGGCAATCGAGCGAGGCGTTGGCGGTGTTTTGTGGTCGGTTTTCTGACCTGTTGTTTGCAGGCTTCGTGCACAGCGCTGCCAATCTGAAACATTTGCTAACGCAAGGTGCTGGGGTATAAATAAATCACGAGTGATGCAGGAAGCCTTGGCATGGAATCGAAAGAACAGCAGTTGATGGAATTGCTCGGCCTGACGGCCCGCTCCCTGACTCACCTGACCGCCTCGATGACCTCGATGTCCTTCGAACTCTTGCGAAGTGACGACAAAGTGACCCGGGAAGCCGCGCGACGCATGATCGACCGCATGGTTACCATCAGCGCCGGGCTGGACGAGCATTGGCGCCTGATCGGCGAACTGACCGGAGTGCAGGCCGCCCACGAACCGATCGAAACCCTGCAGCAGCTTCAGTCGCAGGTGCCGCCCGGGCTGCCATCGAGCTGATCGGCAGCCGCCATCGGCTGGCCTGATGGCCACCAATTCACAAGACGAACGTCGCTGGCGCGCTGGCGGGGCAGGCGCCATAGTTTTGTTCCCGCGGCCGACATTGCCCGCCCAGAACAAGACAGAGACTGGCCATGACCAAGACTCTCCATCACCGTGCGTGCCACCTGTGTGAAGCCATCTGCGGCCTGACCATCGAAACCACCGAGTTCGAAGGCCGTGTGCAGATCACCTCGATCAAGGGCGATCCGCTGGATACGTTCAGCCGTGGGCATATCTGCCCCAAGGCTGTCGCCCTGCAGGACCTTCAGAACGACCCGGACCGCCTGCATCAACCCATGTTACGCGTGGGCAGCGAATGGCAGCCCATCGAGTGGCAGGACGCTTTCAACCTTGTGGCCGAACGCCTGGCGGCGATTCAGGAGCGTCATGGGCAAAACGCGGTGGCGGTCTATCAAGGCAACCCCAGCGTGCACAACTATGGGCTGATGACCCACAGCAATTATTTCCTCGGTCTGTTGAAAACCCGCAACCGGTTTTCCGCGACGTCGGTCGATCAATTGCCCCATCACCTGACCAGTCATTTGATGTATGGCCACGGTCTGTTGCTGCCGATCCCGGACATCGATCACACCGACTTCATGCTGATCCTCGGCGGTAATCCGCTGGCGTCCAACGGCAGCATCATGACCGTACCGGATGTGGAAAAACGCCTGAAGGCGATCCAGGCCCGGGGCGGCAAAGTGGTGGTGGTCGACCCGCGCCGCAGCGAAACGGCGGCGATCGCCGACCAGCATCTGTTCGTGCGCCCAGGTGGCGACGCAGCCTTGCTGTTCGGCTTGCTCAATACCTTGTTTGCCGAGGGCTTGACCCGCGACAGTCATCTGCCCGTGGAGGGGCTGGAGGATGTGCGCGAGGCTGTCGCCGCTTTCACCGCCGAGGCCATGAGCCCGTTATGCGCGGTGCCGGCCGAGCAGATCCGCCAGTTGGCGCGGGACTTCGCCGCAGCGCCAAGCGCGGTTTGCTACGGCCGCATGGGCGTCTCGACCCAAGCGTTCGGCACGCTGTGCCACTGGGTTGTGCAGTTGATCAATCTGGTCACCGGTAACCTCGATCGCGTCGGGGGCGCGATGTGCACTGAGCCGGCGGTGGACCTGGTGGCCTCCACATCGGGTGGACACTTCAATCTGTGGCAGAGCCGTGTGTCGGGGCGCCCAGAATATGCTGGCGAGTTGCCCGTGTCGGCGCTGGCCGAGGAGATGCTGACCGAGGGAGAAGGGCAGGTCCGTGCGCTGATCACCGTGGCGGGCAATCCGGTATTGTCCACGCCCAATGGCCGACAACTGGAACAGGCGCTGGACGGGCTGGAGTTCATGGTCAGCGTCGATTTGTACATCAATGAAACCACTCGATATGCCGACCTGATCCTGCCATCCACCTCGGCGCTGGAAAATGACCACTACGACACCACGTTCAATATGTTTGCGGTGCGTAACGTCAGTCGTTTCAATCGCGCAATCCTGGCCAAGCCCGAAGGCGCGCTGCATGACTGGGAGATTTTCGTCGGGCTGGCCAAGGCCTTCGCCGCGAAAACCGGCAAGGAGTTGAAACCGACCATGGCGCCGGCGCAGATGATCGATCGCGGTTTGCGCATGGGGTCGTATGGCGATGCCTCGGAACACAAACTGTCTTTGGCAACGCTGTTCGATCATCCCCATGGGGTCGATCTTGGGGCGCTGAAACCCAATCTGGCGCCACGTCTGAAAACCGCCAACCAGAGTGTACAGGCCGCTCCCGCAGTGATCCTCGCCGACCTGGCGCGCTTTGCGGCACTGCAGGCACCGGCCGCCGATGAATTGTTGATGATTGGTCGTCGGCATGTGCGCAGCAACAATTCGTGGATGCACAACTATCACCGTCTGGTGAAGGGCAAGCCGCGTCATCAGTTGTTGATGCACCCGGATGACCTGGCCAGTCGCGGCTTGAACGACGGGCAGCGTGTGCGGGTCAGCTCCCGGGTCGGCACGATCGAAGTTGAAGTGCTCAGCAGCCTGGATATGATGAAAGGTGTGGTCAGCCTTCCGCACGGTTGGGGCCATGCGCGACCCGGTGTGCAAATGACCATTGCCAGCGGCCAGCCAGGCTCCAGCGCCAACGACCTGACGGATGAGTGTCAACTCGATGAATTGTCGGGCAATGCGGCGTTGAACGGTGTTCCGGTGACCGTGGCGGCGGCCTGATCGTATCTGACGGAGAGACCGAGCAGGGTGCTCGGCTTTCCGTTACAATGCGCCACCGTGCCGACCCATGAGTCGGAAAGTTCAGCCGAGGTGCTCCATGGATATCATCGAAACGATTAAAGAGCAGATTGCCAACAACACCATTCTGCTTTACATGAAAGGCTCGCCGAATGCCCCGCAGTGTGGCTTCTCCGCGAAAGCCGCGCAGGCCGTGATGGCGTGCGGTGAAAAGTTTGCGTACGTGGACATCCTGCAAAACCCGGAAATCCGCGCCAACCTGCCAAAATACGCCAACTGGCCAACCTTCCCGCAACTGTGGGTGGCGGGTGAGCTGGTTGGCGGTAGCGACATCATGACCGAGATGTCCGCTGATGGTTCGCTGCAGGCGCTGATCAAGGACGCTGCTGCCAAGGCTGCTGCTCAGAAGACCGAAGCCTGATTCGCTTCCTGTAGGAGCGAGCCCGCTCGCGATGGGCTAAAGAGCGCTGTGGGGAACCAGGTTCCCCGCGTTATCGTTAACGACCATCGCGAGCAAGCTCAGCTCCTGCAAGAGCAAGTACAAAAAAAGCCCCGCCTCCTTGAAAGAGAGCGGGGCTTTTTATTGCATCGAGATCAATTGCGTAGAACTTACTCGTCGTCGCCCATCTGCGATTGCAGGTAGTTCTCGATACCAATCTTGTCGATCAGGCCAAGTTGAGTTTCCAGCCAGTCGATATGTTCTTCTTCCGACTCAAGGATATCTTCA
>NZ_FNRV01000001.1:1800000-1977500 GCF_900105115.1 Pseudomonas mohnii | reverse complement strand
CGGGGCTCAAACCATACACCGAAGCTACGGGTATCACTTAGGTGATGCGGTAGAGGAGCGTTCTGTAAGCCTGTGAAGGTGAGTTGAGAAGCTTGCTGGAGGTATCAGAAGTGCGAATGCTGACATGAGTAACGACAATGGGTGTGAAAAACACCCACGCCGAAAGACCAAGGTTTCCTGCGCAACGTTAATCGACGCAGGGTTAGTCGGTCCCTAAGGCGAGGCTGAAAAGCGTAGTCGATGGAAAACAGGTTAATATTCCTGTACTTCTGGTTATTGCGATGGAGGGACGGAGAAGGCTAGGCCAGCTTGGCGTTGGTTGTCCAAGTTTAAGGTGGTAGGCTGGAATCTTAGGTAAATCCGGGATTCTAAGGCCGAGAGCTGATGACGAGTGTTCTTTTAGAACACGAAGTGGTTGATGCCATGCTTCCAAGAAAAGCTTCTAAGCTTCAGGTAACCAGGAACCGTACCCCAAACCGACACAGGTGGTTGGGTAGAGAATACCAAGGCGCTTGAGAGAACTCGGGTGAAGGAACTAGGCAAAATGGCACCGTAACTTCGGGAGAAGGTGCGCCGGTGAGGGTGAAGCACTTGCTGCGTAAGCCCACGCCGGTCGAAGATACCAGGCCGCTGCGACTGTTTATTAAAAACACAGCACTCTGCAAACACGAAAGTGGACGTATAGGGTGTGACGCCTGCCCGGTGCCGGAAGGTTAATTGATGGGGTTAGCTAACGCGAAGCTCTTGATCGAAGCCCCGGTAAACGGCGGCCGTAACTATAACGGTCCTAAGGTAGCGAAATTCCTTGTCGGGTAAGTTCCGACCTGCACGAATGGCGTAACGATGGCGGCGCTGTCTCCACCCGAGACTCAGTGAAATTGAAATCGCTGTGAAGATGCAGTGTATCCGCGGCTAGACGGAAAGACCCCGTGAACCTTTACTATAGCTTTGCACTGGACTTTGAATTTGCTTGTGTAGGATAGGTGGGAGGCTTTGAAGCGTGGACGCCAGTTCGCGTGGAGCCATCCTTGAAATACCACCCTGGCAACTTTGAGGTTCTAACTCAGGTCCGTTATCCGGATCGAGGACAGTGTATGGTGGGTAGTTTGACTGGGGCGGTCTCCTCCTAAAGAGTAACGGAGGAGTACGAAGGTGCGCTCAGACCGGTCGGAAATCGGTCGTAGAGTATAAAGGCAAAAGCGCGCTTGACTGCGAGACAGACACGTCGAGCAGGTACGAAAGTAGGTCTTAGTGATCCGGTGGTTCTGTATGGAAGGGCCATCGCTCAACGGATAAAAGGTACTCCGGGGATAACAGGCTGATACCGCCCAAGAGTTCATATCGACGGCGGTGTTTGGCACCTCGATGTCGGCTCATCACATCCTGGGGCTGAAGCCGGTCCCAAGGGTATGGCTGTTCGCCATTTAAAGTGGTACGCGAGCTGGGTTTAGAACGTCGTGAGACAGTTCGGTCCCTATCTGCCGTGGACGTTTGAGATTTGAGAGGGGCTGCTCCTAGTACGAGAGGACCGGAGTGGACGAACCTCTGGTGTTCCGGTTGTCACGCCAGTGGCATTGCCGGGTAGCTATGTTCGGAATAGATAACCGCTGAAAGCATCTAAGCGGGAAACTAGCCTCAAGATGAGATCTCACTGGGACCTTGAGTCCCCTGAAGGGCCGTCGAAGACTACGACGTTGATAGGTTGGGTGTGTAAGCGCTGTGAGGCGTTGAGCTAACCAATACTAATTGCCCGTGAGGCTTGACCATATAACACCCAAGCAATTTGCTGACCTGAAAAGGCACCAGATTGCGGTGTGTGAAGACGCAATGAACCGAAAGTTCGCAACGATTCACAAAAGCCGCACAAACTATCGCATACCCAATTTGCTGAAGCGTCGAAAGACGGTTCGGTACCCGAATTTCTTGACGACCATAGAGCATTGGAACCACCTGATCCCATCCCGAACTCAGCAGTGAAACGATGCATCGCCGATGGTAGTGTGGGGTTTCCCCATGTGAGAGTAGGTCATCGTCAAGATTAAATTCCGAAACCCCTATCTGCGTATGCAGGTAGGGGTTTTGTTTTTGTCCGCAGGAAAGTACTGCGCCGGAAATGGCAGCGGCAGCGATGGTTTCTGGCTCCTGGGGGGGTAATACCTATGAGGCCTTTTTCTCAACGAAAAAGCGCGATAGCCCTTTTGCCGCTTCAAGAGAACGCCACCTCTGGCCGATAACCGTATGGCTACAGTGAACTTTATTTCTCGTATCTTCCGAACCGTCGTTTGGTTTGAGAAAAATCACTTGCTAGCTAATGGCTACTAGCTATCATCTGCGCGCCGAAAGAGGCAATGAAGCTGATCTTTTTCGCGTATTGGCCTTTTGATTCTTCTTCTTAAATTGCCTGGAAATCTTCGATGCTGTCGTATCACCAAAAGAGTTTTCTGATCGTCGATGATTTTTCGGATTTCCGCAGTTCGGTCAGGTCCATGCTGCGGGAACTGGGTGTGAAGGATGTAGATACTGCCGATTCCGGTGAGCAAGCACTGCGTATGTGTGCGCAGAAGTCCTATCATTTCATCCTGCAGGATTTTCATCTCGGCGATGGCAAGAAGAACGGTCAACAAGTCCTCGAAGACCTGATGATCGAAAAGCTGATCAGCCATGAAAGTGTATTCGTCATGGTCACCGCCGAAACCAGCCAGGCCATGGTACTCAGCGCCCTGGAACACGAGCCCGACGCGTACCTGACCAAACCCTTCAACCGCTCCGGCCTGGCCCAGCGCCTGGAGCGCCTGGAACAGCGCAAAACCTTGCTCAAGCCGATCCTGCAAGCTCTCGATCGGGACAAGCCTCTTGAAGTGCTAAACGCCTGCATCGCCCTGTGCAAGCAAGATATCCGCTACTCGCCATTGTGCCTGCGCTATCGTGCCGACGCCCTGCGCGACCTCAACCAGAATGAGGCGCTTGAGCGTCTTTACGACAGCATCATTGCAGATCGTCCTTTGCCCTGGGCCTTTGCCGGGCTTGGGCAATTACTGTTCAAGCGGGGTCAGATTGCACAAGCTAAAGGTGTCTACGAAAAAGCACTGAAAGTGTTCCCGATGATGCCGGCGCTGTACGACGGTATGGCGGATGTGCTGGTCGCCGAAGGTGACACCAAGGCGGCGCAGGCGGTATTGGAAGAAGCAATTCGCTTATCGCCATTGGCTGTGCGCCGACAAGCGCAGTTAGGCAAATTGGCGATGACCAATGAAGATTTTGACACAGCCTCCAGAGCCTACCGTCAGGCTGTTAGCCAAGGCGCCCAGTCACGTTTCAAGGATGCGGAAAGTAACCTCGGACTGGCCCATGCCTTGATCAGCAAAGGGAGTGAAAAGGGCCTGGATACCCGAACGCGGCTGGAGATCAATACGACGCTGAGCGCTGTGGCCAAAGAGAATCCGTCTGACCCCGGTCTGCAAATTCGTGCCCGGTTGATGAAGGCGACCAGTCTTTTGCTCAACGACAGTGAAACCGCCGAAAAGCTTACCGAGCAAGCGATGATGCGCCTCGATGGCATGGAGCAGTTCATGAGCGCGGAAGCGGCACTCTTGGTGGCCAAGCAACTTCAAATGCTTGGACAACCCAGTGCGGGCGCGTCGATGTTGAAAAACTGTGCGGAAATCTATGGTGATGACCCCGCTGTCATGAAGGGCATCGCCAAGTTGACCGATGATCCGACCATCCTCAACTCCGGCAACGCCGCCGCTGACCTCAACCGGCAAGGCGTACGCGTGTACAAGACCGGTAATCTGGTAGAGGCCCGGGACGTTTTCCGCAAGGCCCTGGCGCTACAGCCGAAAAACATCAGTATCGCGTTGAACATGGCGCAGGCATTGCTGCATGGCACTGATACCAATGTGCCGTCGGCCGAGCTCGAAGAATGTCGAACCTGTCTGAAAATGGTTGGTTTGATGCCTGACACCGATGCTCGTTATCCGCGTTATCAGAAGCTTAAAAGCAAGGCGTTTGGCGAATGAACGACAACCAGCAAGCATTGGATTTCTCTACGGTGATTGCTTCAACCGTACACGACATGAAGAACTCATTGGCGATGCTGATGCGCGCCCACAGCCAATGGTTGGCAAACCTGCCCGACCCGACCCGTCAATCTGCGGAGCAGGGCGTGATCGAGTTCGAGTTCGCTCACCTCAACGGCATGCTCGTGCAGTTGCTGGGGCTGTACAAGTTGGGCGTCAATCAAATGCCCCTGCAGCCGGCCTACCATGAGCTGGATGACTTCATTGAAGCGCAATTGGCGTGTCATCAGGACGTGTTCGCCAGTCGTGGTATTGCCGCTTCTTTCGAGGTCGATCCGCTGAGCCCTTTGGGTTTCTTCGATCGGGAGCTGATTGCTTCGGTATTGGCCAACAGCATCAACAACGCCATTCGTTATGCCCGGCATGCGCTATTGATCACCGTCAGCGATGAGGCTGGGCAACTGGTGCTGACCATCAACGATGATGGTGAAGGGTATCCGTGCGAGATGATCGAGCGACAGGCTGATTATGTGCAGGGTATCAATCAAAGTAGCGGTAGTACCGGGCTGGGTTTGTACTTTGCAGGGCGGATCGCGGCCTTGCATCAGCGAAACGGCGTCGGGGGGCACACCAGAATCAGCAACGGCGGCCCATTGGGTGGAGGCGTATTCAGTCTGTACCTGCCTTGAGCCTTTCTCTGGCCGCAGACCTTTTTGATTAACACTGCTTGATATTCTGAACACGCGGAGTCTATTTTGTACGCGTCGCCGTTCACGGCTCGCACAACAACAAGGATTGCGTCATGAAAGCGGATGGCCTCAGTTCACTCGCGCAGCGATTGGCGGGTATTGATGAGATTGAATGCGTCACACCGGACTTGAATGGCGTGCCACGGGGCAAAGTGATGACCGCCGAGGGCTTTCTCGACGGACGCCGTTTGCAGATGGCGCGCGGTGTGCTGCTGCAATGCATCATGGGTGGGTATCCGCCAGCACGCTTTTATGGAAGCGATGATGGAGACCTCGCGCTGGTGGCAGATCCCGCGCAGACCCATCGCTTGCCCTGGACCCAGCAGCCACGGGCATTCGCCATTTGCGACGCGGATGAGCTGACCGGCGCCAGCTCCAATCTTTCTACTCGTGGTCAACTCAAGGCTGTTATCGCACGTTACGCGGCGCTTGGCCTCGCGCCGGTGGTGGCAACCGAGCTGGAGTTCTTTGTCTTTGCACCTAATACCGATCCGTCCCAACCCTTCCAGCCTCCAACAGGACTGGACGGACGTAGCGAGGATGGTCATTCGGCGTTCAGTGTCAGCTCCAATAACGGTCTGCGCCCGTTCTTCAGTGAGGTCTACGCCTGCATGGCGGCGTTGGGTTTGCCGCGCGATACATTCATGCACGAAATGGGCGTCAGTCAGTTTGAGATCAACCTGCTACATGGCGATCCGCTGCTATTGGCCGACCAGACATTCCTGTTCAAACATTTGCTCAAAGAGGTGGCGCTCAAGCATGGCCTGATCGTTGTCTGCATGGCCAAGCCATTGGCGCATACACCGGGCAGTTCGATGCATATCCACCAGAGCATCGTCGATATCGATAACGGACATAACGTATTCAGTGGTGAAGACGGCCAGCCGACGGCGACCTTCCGTCATTTCATTGCCGGACAGCAGGCCTGCATGGCCGACTTCACCGCGCTGTTTGCGCCGAACGTGAACTCGTATCAGCGCTTGTGCCATCCTTTCGCATCACCGAATAACGCTTGTTGGTCCCATGACAACCGGGCAGCAGGCTTGCGTATTCCGGCCAGTTCGCCGGTCGCTCGTCGGGTCGAGAATCGCTTGCCGGGGGCTGATGCCAATCCTTATCTGGCAATTGCCGCTAGCCTGGCGGCGGGACTCTATGGCATTGAACGACGACTGGAACCGAGCGATCCGATCCAGGGCGAATTTGAAGTGCCGGACAATCTTTCGTTACCCTGTACCTTGCATGCTGCTCTCGAGCGTCTGAAACGTAGCCAACTGGCAAAGGAACTGTTTGGCAAAGAGTTCATCGAAGGCTACATCGCTTCGAAGACCATGGAGTTGACCAGTTTTTACGATGAAATTACTCCCTGGGAGCGGCGTGTTCTAGCAGCCCAGGCCTGACGAAATGTCGACACCGGGCTATCGTTTGGATAGTCCGTTTCTCACTGCAAGGAGCCGCTCGGAACGCCGATGCGCCAAATCTGGAAATCCTTTCGAGCGCTTTATTTCGCCTCGCTGATGATGTTGATCGGTTCAGGCCTTTTGAGTACTTACCTGGCATTGCGTCTGGCTGCCGACCATGTCGACAGTCTGTGGGTCGGTGCGTTGATGGCTGCCAACTATTTTGGTCTGGTACTGGGCGGCAAGATCGGCCACCGGTTGATTGCCCGGGTCGGCCACATTCGAGCTTATTCGGCCTGTGCCGGGATCGTCGGCGCGGCGGTGCTAGGCCATGGTCTGGTGAACTGGTTGCCTGCCTGGCTATTCCTGCGGGTAATCGTCGGTCTCGGCATGATGTGCCAATACATGGTCATCGAGAGTTGGCTCAACGAACAAGCTGACACCAAGCAACGCGGGGTGGTGTTTAGCGGCTACATGATTGCGTCGTATCTGGGGTTGGTGCTGGGTCAGTTGATTCTGGTCATGCACCCGGGGCTGGGGCTCGAGTTACTGATGTTGGTCGCCCTGTGCTTTGCTTTGTGCCTGGTGCCGGTGGCCCTGACCCGACGCATTCACCCGGCGCCGTTGCATCCGGCACCGATGGAGCCGAGGTTCTTTATCAAGCGTGTGCCGCAGTCGTTGAGTACGGTGTTGGGGGCTGGGCTGATCGTCGGTTCGTTTTATGGCTTGGCACCGCTGTATGCCTCTCAGCAAGGGTTGTCCACCGAGCAGGTCGGTTTGTTCATGGGTAGCTGCATTTTTGCCGGGCTGCTGGTGCAGTGGCCTCTGGGGTGGTTGTCCGATCGCTATGACCGGGCGCTGTTGATCCGCAGTTTTGCTTTCAGCCTGGCTCTGGCCGCTTTGCCGTTGGCGATCATGGAGCGGGTTCCGCTAGAGGTATTGTTCATCGCCGGTTTTCTCTGCTCATTGGTCCAGTTCTGTCTGTATCCGCTGGCAGTGGCATTTTCCAATGACCACATCGAGGGGGATCGTCGTGTATCGCTGACCGCCATGTTGTTGGTGACCTACGGGGTCGGCGCCAGTATCGGACCGCTGGTGGCCGGGGTGCTGATGAAGTTGTTCGGCAGCCAGATGCTTTATGCATTCTTCAGTTTTTTCGCGTTGATCCTGGTGTGGCGAATCCGTCCGAAAGCGGTAACCAACCTGCATCAGGTGGACGATGCGCCTCTGCAGCACGTCGCCATGCCGGATAGTATGTCGAGCTCGCCACTGGTGGCGGCACTCGATCCGCGGGTGAATGAGCAGGTGGTGCAGGACCAGATGCAGAACCCGATACCTTCCGAACCAGGGGCCGAATCGGAGCCTGAAGACGATACACCTCGTGAGCAGCCGGACGCGGGCAGCGAAAAAAGTTTTACCGAGGCCAGGCCATAACGCTGAGGCAAAAAAAACGGGCAGTCACCGCAAGGGGCTGCCCGTTTTTGTTGAAGGACTGTCTCAGAAGTCGTCTTTGTCGAAGCGACGCGCTTCGCGTTGCAACTGATAGACGAACCGCTCGACCTGCCGTTGCACCAGTCCGCTCATGTTATGGAAGCGCACACCGGCGAAGGTGGTGGAGATCTTTTCTTCAAAGTGCAGGTAACGCAACTCGACCGGGGCTGTCATCTTGCCAAAGGGCAGGGCGGCCACGAAACGGTCATAGACTTGACCCAATTGCAGTCGGTCAGTGATGTCGCCAGAAAAGCGTAACTTGCAACCGGTAGCCGAGATGTCCAGCAGCTTGCCGCTGATCGGTGTCTTGATTTTCTCGCCATCAAGGTCGACGTCGACCAATTGTGCCAGCTTCAACGCCGCGCGAAATGCATTGCGGCGCTGGTGGTAGACCACTTCATCGGGCAGCGTGCCGCGATAGCAACGACTATCGCCGGATTCGTCGATAGTCAGCGGACCGTTGCTTTCCCAGGCAATGCGCACGCCTTCGTGGAAGCCTTCGACTTTGAAGGGTTCGCCGGCCAACAGGAAACGTTCGCCGTCGCGGGGAATCATTTCGTCCAGGGCAATCATGTTGGTTTCACGATCAATGTCCACCAGATAGCTCTGGAAACGCTGGCTGCGCTCGTGGAACGTAATGATCAGTGGGTCATGACTTTCTTGCAGCTGGCGCAGGTTGCTGGAGATTTCCAGAGGCGTGCTAAGCACCTTGGGTGGCTGCGGAGCATCATCCGCATTTAAGGCATTGGACACGGTTAATCAATCTCCAGACAAATTTTGACTACGGCTAGCGGGCATTTTGCCAGCATGTTTCGCGTCTTGATAGAGCGTGCTCATCGACAAGCTTAAGCCTGACTGAGCGGGCGCGGTTTCACAAGCTTGGAGAATGATCCGCTGGCATCGTAGAGCGCGGGAGGTTCGCCGCCGGTCAGAATTTTCAGCTGGGTAGCCGTAGCGGCTTGCTGTATCAGGATCGACTGTCCGTTGCTGGCATTGGTCGTGTGGCACTGGGCCAGGAGGTTGGTCAGCACATCGCTTTGCGCCAGCAATGCTTCGCCAACGCTTGACTGGCTGGCCAATTGTTCCAGGCCGCTGCGGTTGGCTGGCAGGTTGAGGCTGGCGAGGATCTCGCTGCGCTTGCGGCCATGCTGTTCGAGCAAGATGATCAATGCCTGTTTCTGCGCTAGAACGTTTTCGAGCAGAGGCATGTCGCGACCATGCAAGGCGAGGGACTCGATCTGCAGTAACTCCAGCAATTGTTGCGCTGGAGCAAAATCGTCGATGATCAGTTGCAGTAAATTAGTGTCTTGCATGGCTGGCCTTGGGTTTTAAGCGTCCAAAAGCCTGGCGCAGGCCTTGGGCCTAGCGCTGGGCTTCGAAGTTGAGCAGTTTGCTGGCTATACGGTTGCTGTCGACTTTGTAGCTGCCATCGGCAATCGCTGCTTTCAACGCAGCCACGCGGGCGTTGTCGACGACAGGTTGATCGCGCAGCGTATCAGTGACCTTTTGCAACTGTTGAGCCTCATTGCTGAGATGTACCGATTCCCCGCTTTTGACGGTACTGGCCTGTTCGGCCGGGGTATTCAGCGACGCGGATTTATCGGCCTCGGCCGCTGCCTTGCTTGCGCTGGTACGTGTACTGCCCGTAAGTGACGAGGAACTGTTCAAACGGCTGAAATCGATGACCATGATAAAAAACCTCTGGGAATTTGGACGCTTGCCATGTTTTCGGCCATCCCCTGAAAAACTTTAGGCGCGTTTATCAATGAGCTTGCGCGCGTCAGTGCCCGCCCTGAATGGGGAACAGTTTAGGGAACAGCCTTGGTTAGCGCCATCCTCTTGAGCCGCGAGCGCCCGGAATAGAGAACCCTACATGGACACTTCCACCTGACCTGGCGCGGTGACCTGCGCCTTGATGACTCGCTGGGAGTTGAGGTTCTTGACCCGGATCTGTTCGTTCAGGCCACCGCTGGCCAGTGCCTCACCAGGCATTCTCACACTGAGCGTACCGCTGCGCGCGGTAATCACCACCTGATCGCCCTTGCGAATGACTTCGGCCTGCTCGATGTGCACCAGGGTAATGACCTGGTCAGTGACCGTTGGTCGGGTCAGTCTTTGTCCGATCGCCTGATCCACCGAGGTCAGATAGCCCTGGCTGATCAGGCTGATGTCGCGCTCTCGCAAGGTGACGTCGCCAGGCTCGACAATGCCGGCACGGCGCAGCGGTCGAGTGGTGGTCACGACGTCGCGAAACAGGCGTACTTGAGCGGGTACGAACACCGTCCAGGGCGAAGCGCCTTCGCAGCGAACCTTGACCGTTACCCGTCCCAACGGCTTGGCTGGACTCTCCAGCGAGGCTGTCAATTCCTTGTCGCACATTGGCATGCGCAATCGGGGATCGAGCTGGTTGACCTGGATTTCGTAGCGACCTTCCGTTTGACTGGTGGCCAGATAGTCTTCTACGGTGAACTCAAGAAAGCCCTGAGTGACGCCGATAAGCATGTCAGGCAAGGTAACCGCGTCAGCAAGGGCAGGGCTGCCAGCGTTGAACAGGCATACGGCCGCCAACACACCGAGCAGTTTGCGGTAGGGTGTGGTCAGGCGTCGAAAAAATGTCGGTTCTGTGTTCATAGAGAGATAAAAAGCAAGCGCCGTGCCGTTTAGAGATGAATGTGCGTCGCAACAACACTTAGCGTTGGTGTAGGAGTCTGGGCATGGCTGGTGTAATGGATTCGGTAAACCAGCGCACGCAACTGGTGGGGCAGAATCGCCTTGAGCTGTTGTTGTTCCGTCTTGACGGCCAGCAACTGTATGGGATCAACGTGTTCAAGGTTCGGGAGGTGCTGCAATGCCCCCAACTGACACTGATGCCAAAATCCAGTCCTGTCGTGTGCGGTGTGGCGAATATTCGGGGGGCGACCATTCCGATCCTTGATCTGGCGATGGCGACCGGCTCGGGTGGCTTGAAAGACAAAAACAATCCCTTCGTGATCATCACGGAGTACAACACCAAGACCCAGGGGTTCCTGGTGCGCTCGGTGGAGCGGATCGTGAACATGAACTGGGAGGAGATTCATCCGCCACCCAAGGGCACTGGCCGCGATCACTACCTGACGGCGGTGACTCGGGTCGACAATCAGCTCGTCGAAATCATCGATGTCGAAAAGGTGCTGGCGGAAGTGGCGCCGACACCGGAAGCGATCTCCGCAGGCGTGGTGGACGTCGAAACCCAGCACAAGGCGCTCTCTTTGCGTGTGCTGACGGTCGATGATTCGTCGGTGGCGCGCAAGCAGGTTACGCGTTGCCTGCAAACGGTGGGTGTCGAAGTGGTGGCGCTGAATGACGGTCGGCAAGCGCTGGATTACCTGCGCAAACTGGTCGACGAGGGCAAGAAGCCGGAAGAAGAGTTCCTGATGATGATCTCCGACATCGAGATGCCGGAGATGGACGGGTACACCCTCACGGCGGAGATCCGCAGCGACCCTCGCATGCAAAAACTTCATATCATCCTGCATACTTCGTTGTCGGGTGTGTTCAATCAGGCGATGGTCAAGAAAGTCGGTGCCGATGACTTCCTCGCCAAATTCCGTCCTGATGACCTGGCATCCCGGGTAGTCGACCGGATTAAAGCAGCAGACATTAGCTAGGGGCGTTCGGCCCCCGGCAGTCAACACGATTTAAGAGGCGGCAGCATTGTCAACGGGTAATTTGGATTTCGAACAGTTCCGGGTATTCCTGGAAAAAGCCTGTGGCATTTTGCTCGGTGAAAACAAGCAGTATCTGGTCTCGAGCCGTCTCAACAAACTGATGGAGCAGCAGGGTATCAAGTCGTTGGGTGAGCTTGTCCAGCGCATGCAGACCCAACCGCGCAGCGGTTTGCGCGAGCAGGTGGTGGATGCCATGACCACCAACGAAACCCTGTGGTTTCGTGATACCTACCCCTTTGAAGTCTTGAAGAACAAGGTATTGCCCGAAGCGATCAAGGCCAGTCCCGGCCAGCGTCTGCGCATCTGGTCGGCGGCATGCTCGTCGGGTCAGGAGCCGTATTCGCTGTCGATGTCCATTGACGAGTTCGAGCGGGTCAACATGGGCCAGTTGAGGATGGGCGTGCAGATCGTTGCCACCGATCTTTCCAGCACCATGCTCACCAACTGCAAGACCGGCGAGTACGACAGCCTGGCCATTGGTCGCGGCCTGTCACCTGAGCGACTGCAACGATATTTTGACCCGAAAGGGCCGGGGCGCTGGGTCATCAAGGCTCCGATCAAGAGTCGGGTGGAGTTCCGCTCGTTCAATCTGCTGGACAGTTACGCCAGCCTGGGCAAGTTCGACATCGTGTTCTGTCGCAACGTCCTGATTTACTTCTCTGCCGAAGTGAAGAAGGACATCCTGTTGCGGATTCACAGTACATTGAAGCCCGGTGGTTATCTGTTCCTTGGTGCTTCGGAAGCGCTCAATGGATTGCCGGATCATTACCAGATGGTCCAGTGCAGTCCGGGGATCATTTACCAGGCGAAGTGATTCGTTGCTGGACTGAAAACGGGAGACCTCAGAGGGCTCCCGTTTTTTTATGCCCGGTGTATTCCTGCCGACACCTTGAGCCCGCTCCCAAGAACGCATGTGTTTGCCAATGGGCAAGCGGCAGAAAAGCGGCAGGCGGCGGAAAACGGTTGCCGCTTTTCTGGCATTGCCGCGTTGCCACTGCTCGCAAAGCCCCGCTTTACGGGGTTTCATGAGTTGGCATGACGCTTGCTAAGTTCATCGTACGAAAAATCAGGTCACCCGAAGGTTTCCCGACATGAGCATCAGCTTCGATAAAGCGCTCGGTATTCACGAAAAGGCTCTGGGCTTTCGCGCTCAGCGCGCCGAAGTTCTGGCCAACAACATTGCCAACGCCGACACCCCGAACTACAAGGCTCGGGATCTGGAGTTCTCGAAAGTGCTCGAGGCGCAGAGCGATAAAGCCAAGAACGGCACGTTCGCCTTGAACATGACCAACAGTCGTCATATCGAAGCCGAAGGCCTGGGTAATGGTGACGAGTCGCTGATGTATCGCACGCCGATGCAACCGTCGATCGACCAGAACACCGTGGACGCTCAACTGGAACAGTCGAACTACGCGGAAAACGCAGTTGGCTTCCAGGCCAGCTTCACGCTGCTCAACAGCAAATTCAAAGGGCTGGTGTCAGCCCTGCGCGGAGAGTAAGTCATGTCCCTGTCCAGTGTTTTTAACATTGCCGGTAGCGGCATGAGTGCGCAAACCACTCGTTTGAACACCGTTGCTTCGAACATCGCCAACGCCGAAACCGTCTCTTCGAGCATCGACCAGACCTATCGTGCGCGTCATCCGGTATTCGCCACCATGTTCCAGGGCGGCCAGAGCGGCGGCAGCGATTCGCTGTTCCAGAACCAGGACGCCGCCGGTCAAGGCGTGCAGGTCATGGGCGTGGTCGAAGATCAGAGCAACCTCGAGGCGCGTTACGAGCCGAACCATCCGGCTGCCGATGCCAAGGGCTACGTCTACTACCCGAACGTCAACGTAGTGGAAGAAATGGCTGACATGATTTCCGCGAGTCGTTCGTTCCAGACCAACGCTGAAATGATGAACACCGCCAAAACCATGATGCAGAAAGTCCTGACCCTCGGTCAGTGATAAGGGGCGACTCAGATGAGTGTTAGCGATTCCACCAGCGGTTTGAGCCTCAAGGATGTCTTGGCCAATTCTTCGGTCAAAACCAGCACCACGAAGGACAGTCTGGGTTCGGCGGTCAGCGGCTCCACAGGCAACCAGTCCCTGGGCAAGGACGCGTTCCTGCAGTTGCTGGTGACGCAACTGAAAAACCAGAACCCGCTGGACCCGCAGGACAACAGCGCGTTCGTGGCTCAATTGGCACAGTTCAGTAGCCTGGAAGGGATTACCACGCTCAACGATACGGTCAGCGGCATTGCCGGCAACTACAACTCGTCTCAAGCGTTGCAGGCTTCTTCGCTGGTAGGTCGTTCTGTTGTTGCCCAGACCGACACCGCAGTGGTCGACACCTCCAAGAGTTTCAACGGTACGGCGGTCGTACCTGCCTCGACGAATCCGGTGACGATCAAGATCACTGATACCGATGGCAAAGTCGTTCGCACCATCGACCTGGGCAGCCAGCAAGCCGGTAATGCCAGTTTCATCTGGGACGGCAAAAACGATGCGGGCGAGGTGGCCAAGGCCGGCACTTACAAGTTTGCGGCTAACGCGACTTACGACAGCCAGGCGACCTCGCTGGTGACTTACCTGCCGGCCACCGTCAACAGCGTGACCATCAGCCAGACCGGCGGTGAGTTGATGCTGAACCTGGCAGGCCTGGGCAGTGTTGCCCTGTCCAAAGTACAGACCATTGGTATATAGAGCCGACTAACACGGCACAAAGGAGTGGAATATGTCTTTCAATATCGGCCTTAGCGGTCTCTATGCAGCCAACAAACAGCTGGACGTAACCGGCAACAACATCGCCAACGTCGCGACCGCCGGTTTCAAATCGTCCCGTGCAGAATTCGAAGATGTGTACTCGGCCACGCGACTGGGTACCGGTAGCAAGACTATCGGCAACGGCGTGCGTCTGGCCAACGTTTCCCAGCAGTTTGGCCAGGGCGACGTGAACAACACCGGCAACGTGTTGGACATGGGTATCCAGGGTAACGGTTTCTTCATCCTCAGCGACAACGGCTCCCTGAGCTACACCCGTGCCGGTGCGTTCAAGACAGACGCCCAGAACTACGTGGTCGACAACAACGGCAACCGTCTGCAGGGTTATGGCGTCGACTCCAATGGCAAGATCATCAACGGTGTGCTGACCGACCTGAAAATCGACACATCGAGCCTGGCGCCGCACGCGACCACCCGTGTCGATCAGACGATGAACCTGAACTCCTCGGATCCACTGCCAACAGTGACCACGTTCAATGTCAAAGACACCAGTAGCTACAACAAAACTATTTCCACCCCTGTGTACGATACACAGGGTAACCAGCACACCATGGACCAGTACTACGTTAAAAACGCGGCGTCTAACTCCTGGACCGTTTACACCTACATAGACGGTCGCAGTCCATCGGATCCTACCGCAGAACCTCCGGTCGCCCTCACCGCCGACATCACCTTCAACCCTGATGGCAGCATCAAGACGCTGACGGCTGGTGCAGGCTGGACACTAAAGAACAACACTCTGACCATGTCAGGCTGGAAGCCGGGCGTGCTGGTTGACGCCAAGGCCAACCCGCCGACCTGGGCCTTGAACGGCTCGGACGCAGCCGCGGGCGGTATCACCTTCGACATGACCAAAACCACTTCGTATGCTTCGCCTACCGCGCGGACCGCGCAGTACCAGGACGGCTACGCCACCGGCCAGATCTCCAGCCTGACCATCGATGAAAGCGGTGTCATGACCGCCAACTTCAGCAACCAGCAAACCAAGGCCATCGGACAGGTAGCGGTTGCCAGCTTCGCCAACGAGCAAGGCTTGCAGCCAATTGGCGGTACCCGCTGGAAAGAAACCTTCTCCTCGGGCGTGGCCGGCGTTGATGCACCGAAAACCGGTACCCTGGGCGCAGTGGTTTCCAACTCCCTGGAAGAGTCCAACGTTAACCTGACCAACGAACTGGTCGACCTGATCAAGGCGCAGAGCAACTACCAGGCGAACGCCAAGACCATCTCCACCCAAAGCACCATCATGCAGACCATTATTCAGATGACCTGATGCCGGTTGGCTGAAAGCGCTGCACAAAAAGCCCCTCGCAAGAGGGGCTTTTTAGTTTTGGTCGGTCCGGTAGGAGCGAGCTTGCTCGCGACGGGCGTCAACGATCACGTGTTCTGGCTGAATAACCGTGTGGCTTTCACCTGCATCGCGAGCACGCTTTCGCCTGCAAGAGCCAAAAGAAAACCCCCGATCAGCCAGTGGCTCATCGGGGGTTTCAGGAAAGCGCCTTGCGACGCTGACCAGCTCAGCTTATTGGCAAGCTTCGCAATCCGGCTCGTCGATGGCGCAGGCCTTCGGCACTGGTGCCGGACCTGCTGGCGCAGCCAGGACCGAGTCGTCGCCGTGGTTGCCGCCGCTGGAAACAGCGTTCAGCTTGCCGGTGTTGATGGTCGACTTCTCGGTGCTGGTCGCGGCCAGGGCACGGAGGTAGTAAGTGGTTTTCAGACCACGGTACCAGGCCATGCGGTAGGTCACGTCCAGCTTCTTGCCCGAAGCGCCGGCGATGTACAGGTTCAGGGACTGGGCCTGGTCGATCCACTTCTGACGACGGCTTGCCGCGTCAACGATCCACTTGGTGTCCACTTCGAAGGCGGTCGCGTAGAGCTCTTTGAGCTCTTGCGGGATGCGCTCGATTTGCTGCACGGAACCGTCGTAGTACTTCAGATCGTTGATCATGACCGAATCCCACAGACCGCGAGCTTTCAGATCGCGAACCAGGTACGGGTTGATCACGGTGAATTCGCCCGACAGGTTCGATTTCACATAGAGGTTCTGGTAGGTCGGCTCGATCGACTGCGAAACGCCAGTGATGTTGGCGATGGTCGCGGTCGGTGCGATGGCCATGATGTTGGAGTTACGAATGCCTTTCTGTACACGGGCGCGCACAGGTGCCCAGTCCAGGGTTTCGTTCAGGTCAACGTCGATGTACTTCTGGCCACGTTGTTCGATCAGGATCTGTTGCGAATCCAGCGGCAGGATGCCCTTGGACCACAGAGAGCCCTGGAACGTCTCGTAGGCACCGCGCTCGTCAGCCAGGTCGCAGGAAGCCTGGATCGCGTAGTAGCTGACCGCTTCCATCGACTTGTCGGCGAACTCGACAGCCGCGTCGGAACCGTAAGGGATGTGTTGCAGGTACAGCGCGTCCTGGAAGCCCATGATGCCCAGGCCGACCGGACGGTGCTTGAAGTTGGAGTTCTTCGCTTGCGGCACCGAGTAGTAGTTGATGTCGATCACGTTATCGAGCATGCGCACGGCAGTGTTCACGGTGCGTTGCAGCTTGGTGGTGTCCAGCTTGCCGTTGACGATGTGGTTTGGCAGGTTGATCGAGCCCAGGTTGCAAACGGCGATTTCGTCCTTGTTGGTGTTCAAGGTGATCTCGGTGCACAGGTTCGAGCTGTGGACCACGCCGACGTGCTGCTGCGGGCTGCGCAGGTTGCACGGGTCTTTGAAGGTCAGCCATGGGTGGCCGGTTTCAAACAGCATGGACAGCATTTTGCGCCACAGGTCTTTGGCCTGGATGGTCTTGAACAGCTTGACCTTGCCTGGGTACTCGGTCAGGGCTTCGTAGTACTCGTAGCGCTCTTCGAAGGCCTTGCCAGTCAGGTCGTGCAGGTCTGGAACTTCGGACGGCGAGAACAGGGTCCACTTGCCATCATCGAAGACACGCTTCATGAACAGGTCAGGAATCCAGTTGGCGGTGTTCATGTCGTGGGTACGACGACGGTCATCACCGGTGTTCTTGCGCAGTTCGATGAACTCTTCGATGTCCATGTGCCAGGTTTCCAGGTAGGCACAGACAGCGCCCTTGCGCTTGCCACCCTGGTTAACGGCGACGGCAGTGTCGTTCACGACTTTCAGGAACGGTACTACGCCCTGGGATTTGCCGTTGGTGCCCTTGATGTACGAACCCAGTGCACGAACAGGCGTCCAGTCGTTGCCCAGGCCGCCGGCGAATTTCGACAGCATGGCGTTGTCGTGGATCGCGTGGTAGATGCCCGACAGGTCATCCGGCACGGTGGTCAGGTAGCAGCTCGACAGCTGCGGACGCAGGGTGCCGGCGTTGAACAGCGTCGGGGTCGAGGACATGTAGTCGAAGGACGACAACAGGTTGTAGAACTCGATCGCACGGTCTTCCTTTTGCTTCTCTTCGATCGCCAGGCCCATGGCCACGCGCATGAAGAAAATCTGCGGCAGCTCGAACCGCACGCCATCCTTGTGGATGAAGTAACGGTCGTACAGGGTTTGCAGGCCCAGGTAGGTGAACTGTTGGTCGCGCTCGTGGTTGATCGCCTTGCCCAGTTTTTCCAGGTCGAAGTCGGCCAGAACCGGGTTCAGCAATTCGAATTCGATACCCTTGGCGATGTAGGCAGGCAGGGCCTTGGCGTACAGGTCGACCATTTCGTGGTGGGTGGCGCTTTCGGCGACGCCGAGGAAGCCCAGGCCTTCGGCACGGAGGGTGTCCATCAGCAGGCGCGCGGTGACGAACGAGTAGTTTGGCTCACGCTCGACCAGCGTACGGGCAGTCATCACCAGAGCGGTGTTGACGTCGGTCAGGGCCACGCCGTCGTACAGGTTTTTCAGGGTTTCGCGCTGGATCAGGTCGCCGTCGACTTCTTCCAGGCCTTCGCAGGCTTCGGTGACGATGGTGTTCAGGCGACCCATGTCCAGCGGCGCCAGGCTGCCGTCGGCACGGGTAATGCGGATCGAAGGATGAGCGTTGACCGCATCTTCGGCCGGGGCGCGTACGGCGCGTTCCTTGGAACGGGCATCACGATAGATCACGTAGTCGCGAGCAACTTTCTGCTCGCCGGCGCGCATCAGGGCCAGTTCGACCTGGTCCTGGATTTCTTCGATGTGGATGGTGCCGCCCGATGGCATGCGACGCTTGAAGGTCGCGGTGACCTGTTCGGTCAGGCGTGCAACGGTGTCGTGGATTCGCGACGAAGCGGCAGCGGTGCCGCCCTCAACTGCGAGAAACGCTTTGGTGATGGCGACGGTGATTTTGTCATCGGTGTAAGGAACGACAGTGCCGTTACGCTTGATCACGCGAAGCTGGCCCGGCGCGGTGGCGGACAGATCCGAATTCGAATCAGCGGCCTGAGGCAAGGTGCCCTGCGGGTTCTCGCGAGTTGTGTCGGTTTGCATGGGTGTCTCCACGTTCTCTATGTTTGTTTGGGCACCATCACGGTGCCCACCGTTCTGTCCTGAAGCACTACAACCGGCGAATGCCGGGCATAACAACTTCGGGACAGTAGGAAGGGGGCTATTTGGGCGCCGCTTCCATGCCGAAGTCTTTGGTCTCACGCCTTGGGCGGGAGGCCGGGGTCCTTTGAGGTGACAGTTGGGGGCTGCAACACCCGTACCGTTTTCACCCTTATGGGCCGAAATACAGTAACCATCCGCACGCGCGGTTTTGGCTGTCGAAAATACGTTTGGTTCAACCGGAGGGTGGCAAGAAAAGCGCTTGAAATTGGTGTCCGGTTTGTGTTTGGTCTTTTGCGCAAAACCCTACATCTAGGGTTTTTTTGGCGCCGAGGTACAAGATAATGCGTTTTGGGGGGGGATTGCAACGTACTACCTGTGGATAAGCCTGTGCGTAAATTGTGAGTGAAAGAGCGAATCGGCGTGTAGGCCGCAATGCTGCTGGACCGGACATTTTTTCATCAATTTTCAATGATCGAAAACGGCCGGGTGGATTTTTAAGGGCGCGAACCCTATCACAAAAAACCGTCTTGTCCGAACGCATTTAGCGGCTTGTGTTCTGCGCGAGCGACGTTTATACAATCGGCCAGCATGCAGGCAATTTATCCTCCCCAATCGTTACAAAAAGACGGGCGGATCCTTCCTTATTAGAGTTACTGGCAAGAAGAGGTCACCCGTGGAGCAAGAAGCCTGGCAGGTATTGATTGTCGAGGACGACCAGCGTCTGGCCGAGCTGACCCGCGATTACCTGGAAGCCAACGGCCTGCGAGTGTCGATCGAAGGCAATGGTGCCCTCGCCGCTGCCCGCATCATCAAGGAAAAACCGGACCTGGTAATCCTCGACCTGATGCTGCCCGGCGAGGACGGCTTGAGCATTTGCCGCAAAGTCCGCGACCGCTATGACGGGCCGATCCTGATGCTCACCGCGCGGACCGACGATACCGACCAGATCCTCGGCCTCGACCTGGGCGCCGACGACTACGTATGCAAACCCGTGCGTCCGCGTTTGTTGCTGGCGCGCATCCAGGCGCTGTTGCGGCGCAGTGAAGCACCAGAAGCCGCGCCGGAGAAACAACGGCGGCTGCAGTTCGGTCCGTTGGTCGTGGACAACGCTTTGCGCGAAGCCTGGCTTAACGACAATGGCATCGAACTGACCAGCGCCGAATTCGATCTGCTCTGGCTGTTGGTAGCCAATGCCGGACGCATTCTGTCCCGGGAAGAAATCTTCACGGCGCTGCGTGGCATCGGCTATGACGGCCAGGATCGCTCCATTGACGTGCGTATTTCACGCATCCGTCCGAAAATCGGCGATGACCCGGATCACCCTCGTCTGATCAAGACCGTGCGCAGCAAAGGCTACCTGTTCGTTCCTGAGGCCTGCGTAGACTCGCCGCTGTGAACTCGATCTTCCTGCGTATCTACGGCGGCATGTGCGCCGCGCTGGTCCTGGTGGCGGTGCTCGGTGTGCTGGCGTTACACATGCTCAACCAGGTACGCAGCGAGCAGTACCGCGAGCGCCTGGCCCATGGCACGTTCTCGTTGATGGCCGACAACCTGCAACCGATGAACGAGACCGAGCGCCATCGTGCCTTGTTAGTGTGGGAACGCCTGCTGGGGATTCCGCTGGCGCTGAAAACCTTCAACCAGACGGACCTTGACCTGACCCAGCGCACCCGCGTGCTGCACGGGCAAGCGCTGGTGGAGCAGACCGGTCCGCACGCGGCGAAGGTTTACCGGCTGGTCAGCGAAAAGGAACAACTGGTACTCACGGGGGAAGTCCAGCAGATCAGTGAGCAACTGGCGCGGGCGACGATTTACCTGTTGACCGATGAACTGGTGCGCGTGCCGGTGGCCGAGCAACCCCAACGTCTGGCACAACTGAAGCAGGACAAGGGTTTTGGCTTCGACTTGCGTCTGGTCACGGTCGATGAGGCGGACATGGACGAGGACCAGAGTCGTCGAGTGTCCGAAGGTGACACGGTGATGGCGCTGGGCAAGGAGGGCGATTCGATCCGCGTGTTCGCTGGCATGGTCGGGACGCCATGGGTCCTGGAAATCGGCCCTTTGTATCAGATGAATCCTTATCCGCCGGAATGGCTCGTGCTGATTGCCGCACTGGGCCTCACGCTGATCGGTTTGATCGTTTACTTGCTGGTTCGCCAACTGGAGCGCCGCTTGCGCGGTCTTGAGGCAGCGGCCACGCGCATCGCCAGGGGTAGCCTGGAAACCCGTGTGCCGGCGCGCGGTGCGGACTCGGTGGGGCGTCTGGCGTCGGCGTTCAACGGCATGGCCGAACACTTGCAACAATTGCTGGCAATCCAGCGCGAACTGGTGCGCGCCGTTTCCCACGAGCTGCGTACGCCGGTGGCGCGCCTGCGTTTCGGTCTGGAGATGATTGGTTCGGCCACCACGCCGCAAGCCCTGGAAAAGTACTGTGAAGGCATGGACCACGACATTGAGGATCTCGACCGACTGGTCGACGAAATGCTCACTTACGCAAGGCTCGAGCAGGGCTCGCCGGCGCTGAACTTCCAGCGCATCGACCTGGATGCGCTGGTCAATCAGGTGATCGAGGAGCTGGCGCCTTTGCGTGCCGACGTCACGGTGCAGCGCGGATTGTGCCTGTCGGCGGCCGATTGCGACGATGCCTGGGTCGAGGCTGAGCCGCGCTACCTGCATCGGGCGCTGCAGAACCTGGTGAGTAATGCCATGCGTCACGCGCAATCACGGGTGACCATCAGCTATCAGGTTGGGCAGCAACGCTGTCGGGTCGATGTCGAGGATGACGGGCCGGGCGTGCCGGAAATCGCCTGGGAGAGAATCTTTACTCCGTTCCTGCGCCTCGACGACAGTCGAACCCGTGCTTCGGGCGGGCATGGATTGGGGTTGTCCATCGTGCGACGCATCATTCATTGGCACGACGGGCGGGCGTTGATCGGCAAGAGCAAGAGCCTTGGGGGGGCCTGTTTCAGTTTGAGCTGGCCGCGCAATCAGGAGAAGCGCTGAGAGCTTGGTTGTCTGGGCAATCGCCTTTGCGAGCAGTCCCATACAGGCGCTGGAGTTTTCAGGCCTGGAGACTGACCAGGCTCAACAACTGCCCATCCTTGACCCCGAACTGCGCATCCAGCTCGGTGCCATTGCGCCACTCGGCGGACAGGTCTGTCAGTAATCGCAGCCGCACCTCTCCACTCTCAGTCCACTCCAGTACTTCGGCGTGTTCAAAATAGAAACGCTGCCGGACGATCGGATAGAGCGCCTTGAACAGGCTCTCTTTCACGGAAAATGTCAGGGTTACCCATAACGCCAGTTGATCGTTACGGCCGGCGGCCATGCGCTGTAGTTCCGGCGGGGTGAGGATCTCTGCGGCCAGGCGCTCGGCCCGTTCGGCGTTGAGCAGGTTTTCCAGGTCCATTCCCAGTCCGCGCCAATGGCTTTTTTTTGCGACGATAGCGGCGGCACGGCCCGTGCTGTGGGTGATCGAGCCGGTAATGTGTGCCGGCCAGACTGGGGCCCGGTCTTCGCCGATGGCCGGGCTGACGTTCAGGCCTTCCAATTGTTGCAGCGCGGCACGGGCGCAGACACGGCCGGCGAGAAACTCTGCCTGACGCTTGGCGACCGAGCGCTGGATGGTCGCTGGCGCTTCAATGGCGCTGCGCTGGAAATCATCACTGACCAGTTGCGAGGTATTGAAGTGCGTGCTCAACAGTACGGTATCGGGCAGCACATGGGGCAGCGGCCAATGGGCATCGAGTGGGGTGCAAAAAGCGGGCAGGGCGGGGAGTGGTTTCATGTCTGGCATTTTGCCGGGTTGGATTGGCGCTGGGTAGTAGTCGAGGGTTTTGTGGCGAGGGAGCAAGCTCCCTCGCCACAGGGATGCTCGGCTCCCGATGTTGGGCGTGTCAGCTGAAAATCTTTTTGAAAAACGCCTGCATGTCCGCCCACGACTTTTCATCCGCCGGCTTGTTGTAACCGATGTCCGGCCCGCCATGATCGCCGTGGCTCAAGCGATCGGCATCAGGGTTGCTGAAGCCGTGCTTGGCACCGTCGAGGCTGACGAATGTGTAGTCGGCGCCGGCCTTGTCCATTTCGGCTTTGAACGCAGCGACATTTTCGGGAGTGATCATGCTGTCACGGGCGCCGTGTTCGACGAGGATTTTCGCTTTCACGCTGCCTGGCGTAGCGGGGGTATTGGTTGCCAGTGCGCCGTGGAAACTGACGACACCCGCCAAGGGCACACCCTGACGTGCCGCATTGAGCACCACGCCGCCACCGAAGCAGTAGCCGATGGCGGCCATTTTATTGGGGTCGGTTTGCGGCTGTTTCTTCAGCAGATCGAGCCCGGCCTGGAACCGTGCGCTGGCCACCGCGCTGTCTTTCAAAACGGCTTGCATGAAAGCCATGGCGTCCTTCGGATGTTCGGTGTTCTTGCCGTCACCATACATATCGATGGCCAGTGCGCTGTAGCCCAGACCGGCCAGATCCCGGGCACGTCGTTTGGCGTAATCGTTGAGCCCCCAGAACTCATGTACGACCACAACACCGGGTCGCGGCCCCTTGATCGCGTCGTCGTAGGCGTAATAGCCGATCATTTTCGTGCCGTCGGCAGTTTGGTAGGGGATTTCCTGGGTCTTTATGGCGGCCTGGCTGAGCCCGCTCAAGGCCAGCAAGAGGACAGCGAGGAACATGCGCATGGTCGAATCTCCTGTTGAAACTCTTGGAAATACTCGGGAAGAGTTGGTTCAGCTTAGGTTAAGGGCGCGTTCAGGGGGAGTTCAGGGCGACGTAAGTAGTCTTGCCCCGTAGCCAATAAACAAGCAACTCACTAGGAGTTTCACTATGACTGGATTCAAAAAACTGCTTCTGGCATTCACCGTTTTGGGCGCAAGCACGACAGCGTTCGCGTCCGACGACACTTTCGGTAGCCTGACTTTAGGGCAGACCAGCGACAAGATCAAAAAGTCCCACGCCCTGAACGACAACCTTAATCGTCCGAACGCTGACGGCGTGATTGGCAAGGACACAACCTGGGGTGTGCGTCTGGGCCAGCAAAACAGCCAAGGGCGCTACTACGCCACTTACGACAACGTGTCGGGCTCGCACAATGGCATTAAACTGCGTCAGGAAAACCTCTTGGGCAGCTACGATCTGTTCTACCCGGTAGGCGGCACTACCAAACTCTTCGGCGGCGCCTCGGCGGGATTGTCCAAAATGACTCAGGAATCGCCAGGTTTCAGTCGCGACAGCAATATCGGTTACACGTTGGGTGGTCAGGCGGGAGTTTTACAGCAGATTTCGCGAAATACGTCAGTTGAACTGGGGTACCGTTATCTTCGAAGCAATGCCAGCATCGAGATGAACGAGCGCGGCGGCAGCAAACAGGGGGCTCTGAGCCTGACCAGCAGCGCCCAGACTTACGTTTCCGCCAACTACGCTTTCTGAAAAAAAACGTTCGCGACGGGCCGGCACCGGATCAGCCATGAGGTTGAACCGGTGCCGGCCTGTACACTATCGAGGTGCGCTGTTCGTACCTCTGGAGACATTGATTTGCCTGGGAGCGTGTTATGAAACTGCTGGTCGTCGAAGATGAGGCGCTATTGCGCCATCACCTGCAAACCCGCCTGACGGATAGCGGACACGTAGTCGAGTCCGTGGCCAATGCCGAAGAGGCTTTGTACCAGACCGAACAGTTCAATCATGACCTGGCGGTGATCGATCTCGGTCTGCCGGGTATGGGCGGGCTCGACCTGATTCGCCAACTGCGCTCGCGGGGCAAGACCTTTCCGATCCTCATCCTCACGGCGCGTGGCAACTGGCAGGACAAGGTCGAAGGCCTCGCCGCCGGTGCTGACGACTATGTGGTCAAGCCGTTCCAGTTCGAAGAACTCGATGCCCGGCTCAATGCCTTGCTGCGTCGGTCCAGCGGTTTCACACAGTCGACCATTGTCGCCGGGCCGTTGCTGCTTGATCTGAATCGCAAGCAGGCATCGCTCGACGAGCAGCCACTGGCGCTGACGGCATACGAGTACCGCATCCTTGAATACCTGATGCTCCATCACCAGCAAGTGGTGGCCAAGGATCGCCTGATGGAACAGTTGTACCCGGATGACGACGAGCGTGATCCGAACGTGATCGAAGTGCTTGTCGGCCGCCTGCGGCGCAAGCTGGAAGGGCCGGTCGGGTTCAAACCGATCGATACCGTAAGGGGCCTCGGCTACCTGTTCAATGAGCGCTGCAGTTGATTCGTTCTCTACGCGTTCGCTTGATGCTCGCCGCCACCCTTCTGGCGGTGTTGTTCATGCTCGCGTTGCTGCCGGCCATGCAGGGGGCGTTCAGCCTGGCTCTGCAGGACTCCATCGAACAGCGTCTGGCGTCGGATGTGACGACGCTGATCTCCGCCGCCCGGGTGGAGAACAATCATCTGCAGATGCCCGCGCAATTGCCCGACGAGCGCTTCAACCTCACCGACAGCCGTTTGCTCGGTTATATCTATGACCGTGAAGGTCATCTGGTCTGGCGGTCGAAGGGCACTCAGGAGGAAAACATCAATTACAAGCCGCGCTACGATGGGCGCGGTAACGAGTTCGCAAGAATCAACGAAGCCAATGGCCAGGAGTTCTTCGTCTATGACGTCGAGGTCAAGCTGCTGGGTGGTAAAAGCGCGGCTTTCAGCATTGTCGCGCTGCAGCCGGTGCGCGAATACGAACACACCCTTGAAGGCCTGCGGGAAAACCTCTACCTGGGCTTCGGTGCGGCATTGCTGGTATTGCTGGCCTTGCTGTGGATCGGTCTGACCTGGGGCTTGCAGGCGTTGCGCCGGCTCAGTCAGGAGCTCGACGAGATCGAAGGCGGTACACGCGAAAGTCTCAGCGAGCAACATCCGCGCGAACTGCTGCGCTTGACTGGCTCCCTGAACCGCTTGCTACACAGCGAGCGTGAGCAGCGCAGCCGTTATCGCGACTCCCTTGACGACCTGGCGCACAGCCTTAAAACCCCTTTGACGGTGTTGCAAGGCGTCAGCGAAGACATGGCGCAACGCCCGGAAAATCGTGAGCAAGCCCGGGTCCTGCAAACCCAGATCGAGCGCATGAGTCAGCAGATCAGCTATCAATTGCAACGCGCCAGCCTGCGCAAAAGCGGTCTTGTGCGCCATCAGGTACAGCTGCAGCCCGTGTTGCAAAGTCTGTGTGACACTTTGGAGAAGGTTTATCGCGACAAGCGCGTGCGAGTCGCCATGGACTTGCCACCGCAGTGTTATGTGCCCATCGAGCAGGGCGCCTTGCTGGAGATGATGGGGAACCTGCTGGAGAACGCTTATCGCTTGTGCCTTGGTGAAGTGCGAATCAGTGTTCGCCAGACCTTGAGCGGTATCGAGTTGTGTGTCGAAGACGACGGCCCCGGAGTCCCCACCGACCAGCGCGCGCGAATCCTGCAGCGCGGTGAGCGTCTTGACCGCCAGCATCCGGGGCAGGGCATCGGCCTGGCAGTGGTCAAGGACATCATTGAAAGCTACAGCGCCAAACTGACCCTGGGCGACTCACCCTTGGGCGGAGCGGCGTTCCGGATTCATTTTCCGGCGGTTTGATCCTGGGTTCCTACAGGTTATTCCTTCAATTCTCCTGCGCGCGGTACGCCCCCGGCGTCAGCCCCGTCCACTTCTTGAACGCCCGATGAAACGCCGAGGGCTCGGAAAATCCCAGCTGCTCGGCAATCTGTTGCAACGACAGGTTGGCGCGGCTCAAATGATAAATCGCAATGTCACGTCGCAACTGGTCCTTCAACTCCTGAAAACTGCTGCCTTCTTCGCGCAAATGGCGGCGCAAGGTTTGCGGGCTGATGTGCAGGTGCGCGGCCACGGCTTCCAGATCCGGCCAGCGCGAACTGTCGCGACTGAGCAGCCGCCGCAGCTGACTGCTCAAACTGTCGCCATCGTCAGGACGCGATAGCAGATCGGCAGGGGAGCGCTCAAGAAAAAGCTTGAGCGTCCGCTCGTCCTGCAACAGCGGCATGTTCAAGTAGCGGCTGTGAAACAGCAGGCTGCTGTGCGGGGTGGAAAACTCAAGCGGACAGGAAAAAAGCAAATCGTATTCGGCCCCATGCTCCGGTCGCGGATAGCTGAACGTGGCTTGTTCCAATCGAATGCGCTGGCCGATCAGCCAGCTACCGAAGCGGTGCCAGATCACCAGCAGGCTTTCGGTGAGGAAATGGTCCGGATCCCACAGATGCGCATCGTCCAGGCTCAGGCGGATCATTTCATCTTCACGCGTCAGGGTCAGGCGCGGGGCATCGGGGAATAGGCTATAAAACAATAAGCCACGGTTGAGTGCCTTATCCAGATTTCGGCAGTGGATCACGGCATGACACATCATGGCGAAGCTGCCCGGCTTGCTCTGGCCTTTTCCGAATCCCAGGTACTCGTCGTCCAGTGCCAGCCAAAGTGCCTGGATCAGTCGAGCGAACTGTTCCGGAGCTATACGCGCCCGCGGCTCGCTGAGCAATTCGGGGCTGATCCCCAATTGCTGCAACAGAGCCGAATAGGCATAACCACGCCGTTGCGCGCCACCGAGGGCGGCACGGGCGAAATGACTGGCGATGGTGCGTTCGCGCATAACAGGCAAATCCATCTATTGAGCGACGGATGGTAGCGGCGGCACTTGCCAATGAACAGGGCGGATATCCGCCAAATTGCAGGATGAGATCCGGTCGATGGGCGGAAATCCGCCACTGCAATGGAACCCCCGGATAAACAGAAAATGCTTGCAACCCTTGCTGTCAAAAGGCTTGCAGGGTTTTCGCGGAAGGTGGCATGGGCCTTGCGATACAACGAGCAGATGCCTGCCGTCGCGCGGCTCGAAAAAACAAATCCCTCCAGTGCAGGAGGGTTCGCAATTCAGGTGCCGTGGATAACAGATGGATGTTGTCACCGCGCACTCTTGAGGAACTTTGCAATGACGACTCGTCAGCCACTGTACAAATCCCTGTATTTCCAGGTGATCGTTGCAATTGTCATCGGTATTTTGCTCGGTCACTACTACCCACAGCTCGGTGTGGCCGTTAAGCCGCTGGGTGACGGGTTCATCAAACTGATCAAAATGATCATCGCTCCGATCATCTTCTGCACCGTCGTCAGCGGTATCGCCGGCATGCAGGACATGAAGTCGGTCGGCAAGACCGGTGGTTACGCACTGCTCTACTTCGAAATCGTTTCGACCATCGCTCTGCTGGTGGGTCTGGTTGTGGTCAACATCGTGCAGCCAGGCGCTGGCATGCACATCGATGTCAGCACGCTGGACGCCTCCAAAGTCGCCACCTATGTTGCGGCCGGTGCCGATCAAAGTGTCGTCGGCTTCCTGCTCAACGTGATCCCGACCACCATCGTCGGCGCGTTCGCCACGGGCGACATCCTGCAAGTGCTGATGTTTTCGGTGATCTTCGGTTTCGCCCTGCATCGCCTGGGTGCCTACGGCAAGCCGATCCTCGACTTCATCGATCGCTTCGCCCACGTGATGTTCAACATCATCAACATGATCATGAAGCTCGCGCCAATTGGTGCCTTTGGTGCCATGGCGTTCACCATCGGTGCCTACGGTGTCGGGTCGCTGGTGCAACTGGGTCAGTTGATGGCCTGCTTCTACATCACTTGCCTGCTGTTCATCCTGATCGTGCTGGGCGCTATCGCTCGCGCTCACGGTTTCAGCGTGCTGAAAGTGATCCGCTACATCCGTGAAGAACTGCTGATCGTGCTGGGCACTTCGTCCTCGGAATCGGTACTGCCCCGCATGCTGATCAAGATGGAGCGTCTGGGGGCGCAGAAATCCGTGGTGGGTCTGGTGATCCCGACCGGTTACTCGTTCAACCTCGACGGCACTGCGATCTACCTGACCATGGCGGCCGTGTTCATTGCCCAGGCCACCGATACTCACATGGATATCACCCACCAGATCACCTTGCTGGTGGTACTGCTGCTGTCCTCCAAGGGCGCTGCGGGCGTGACCGGCAGTGGTTTCATCGTACTGGCCGCCACCCTGTCCGCCGTGGGTCACCTGCCGGTTGCCGGTCTGGCGCTGATCCTCGGTATCGACCGTTTCATGTCCGAAGCCCGTGCGCTGACCAACCTGGTGGGCAACGCCGTTGCCACATTGGTGGTGGCCAAGTGGGTCAAGGAACTGGACACTGACGTGATGCACGCCGAGCTGGCCTCGGGCGGTCGCGGCATTGCCGATGAACCTAAGGACGATGTCCTGGGCCACGTCGAAGGGGCAACCCCGACTAACGCCAAGTAAACCTTGTCATGATGAAAAAACCCGCTTCGGCGGGTTTTTTTTGCCCGCGACCTGAGCACAAGGGTCACCGTCACTGGCACATTAGGTGATTGCCCCTGAGCGTCTGGCTGCCTAGTCTGGGGCATCGTCTAGGGAGAACATTCATGGTTGGTCCACTGGCATCACTCAAGGTTCTGGATTTTTCGACACTACTGCCCGGGCCGTTCGCCTCGCTGCTGCTGGCGGATATGGGCGCCGAGGTCCTGCGCATCGAGTCGCCGACTCGCATGGACCTGCTGCGCGTGCTGCCACCCCATGACCGGGGCGTTTCCGCCAGTCATGCCTACCTCAATCGCAACAAGCGCAGCCTGGCGATGGACCTCAAGCAACCCGAGGCGCTGGACGTGATCAAACAGCTGCTGCAGGACTACGACATCGTCCTTGAGCAATTTCGCCCTGGCGTCATGGAACGATTGGGCCTGGGCTATGAAGCCTTGAAAGCGATCAATCCGAAGCTGATTTACGTGTCGATCACCGGTTACGGGCAGACCGGCCCCTACAAGGATCGCGCCGGACATGACATTAACTACCTGGCCCTGGCTGGGCTATCAAGCTACACCGGCCGCGCTGACAGTGGGCCGCTGCCCTTGGGCGCCCAGGTGGCGGATGTCGCCGGTGGCTCGCTGCACGGGGTGATCGGCCTGTTGGCGGCGGTGATCGCTCGGCAGCAAACCGGCCTGGGGCAATACCTGGATGTGAGCATGACCGATTGTGCGTTCAGTCTGAACGCCATGGCCGGAGCCGGGTATCTGGCCTGTGGCGTTGAGCCGGGTCGGGAAGACCAGATGCTCAATGGCGGCAGTTTCTACGACTATTACCGCTCGCGGGACGGGCGCTGGTTGTCGGTGGGCAGCCTGGAACCGGACTTCATGAAACGGCTGTGCACGGCCTTGGGGCTGGAGGAACTGGCCAACCTCGGCTTATCGCCGCAACCGGCCCCGCAAAAGCGCCTCAAGGACGCGCTGAAGGTCGAGTTCGAGAAGCATGATTTTGCCGAGTTGTGTGCAATGTTTGCCGGTCTGGATGCCTGTGTCGAACCGGTGTTGAGTCTGAGCGAGGCGGTGCAGCATCCACAAATGCAGGCGCGGGAATTGGTGACCGAGGTGCCACGGGGGGATGGTACGAGCCAGCTGCAGATGGCGTGTCCATTGAAGTTTTCGCAAGGTTTGCCGCAACCCGGACATATTGGCGCGACGCTGGGGCAGCATACGGATCAGGTGTTGGATGAGTTGGGGTATAGCGTTGAGCGGATTGCTGAATTGCGGCGTGCCAAAGTGGTTCTCTAGCGTCCACTACTCGACCCGCATTTCCCCGCTGAACACCAACGTGCTTCGACACCGCCGACACAAATACCGTCGGCCCTGTCGTACCAGGCTATGGCGCTGCGCCGAAAACGGAAAGTCACTGTCTGCGCACGGGCATTTATAGATGTAACGGGTCACGCTGCGGCGTTTGACGTCATAGGTGTGGCAGCGGTTGGGCGGCAGTTCGTACACGCCACGCATGATCAATTGCCATTCTTCGCCATGGGGCTGGATGCGGTCGCCGAACAGTTGATGGGCAATCAGGTGCGCGACTTCGTGGGCTACCGTCTGCTTGAGGAAATCTTCGGTGTTTTCCCGATACAGTTGCGGGTTGAAGCGCAGCAGGTTCTCGTGCAGATGCGCGACACCGGCTTTTTGCCCGCGCAGCTTGAGGCTTACCACGGGGCGTTTGAAAGTTCGTTTGAAAAAGGATTCGGCTTGTTGGAAACAGTCTTCGACGCGGATATTGAGTTGCTCGGGCATGCTTGATGGATCTCCAGAGGTGTCGAGTATGCCGCAACCCTCGAGCCTTGCGAATCGCCGAAGCGCCGAATGGTTGTTGCCGTTGTCTGTACTGGAGGCATTAAAAGGCCGCCTTGCGGCGGCCGGTGTGTCGGCAGATCTAGTTTTTGGAGGGTGTGTTGCTAATTGGTATAGATCGGCCCCACGCCGAGTCCCCAGACGATCACGGTGAACGCCATGATGGCCACCAGCACCACCAGGCCTACGGCAAGTACTGAACTGGAAAACAGAAAGCCTTCGTCGGATGGAATGTTCATGAACGTCGGCAAGCCGACATACAACAGGTAAACGGTGTAGCAGATCGCCGCAGTGCCGACGATCATTCCCAGCCACATGTGCGGGTACAGTGCCGCAAGGCCGCCAATGAACAGCGGGGTTGCGGTGTAGGTGGCAAATGCCACGCAACGCGCCAGGCTTGGATTGGCATCATAGGTGCGGGCCATCCAGTGGATGAACGCGCCCATGACTGCCACGCCGCCCAGCATGGCCAGGTACGACATGATGGTCATCCATAGCGCGCTCTCTTGGGTCAGCATCACCGGCGCTCGATTGCCGATGACCCAGCCGACCTGTGTGGTGCCGATAAACGCCGACACCGCGGGAATCGCCGCCAGAATCAGTGTGTGGGTCAGGTACATGTGGCTGATGCTTTCCTCCTGGTCGCCACGGATTTCTTTCCATTCCTGATCAGGGTGGGTGAAAAGCCCCACTACGTGATGGATCATGCCAGTCACTCCTCTTGTTTTTACCGTCGCCCCCCAGTGGAGCGCTTACGGGCCAAATTGGCCAAGTAAGTTACAGGTCTGGATATGAATGCGACCTTATGTCGCAGTATAGGAAGGAGTTTCCCTTGAGGGAGTAGGGGTATTAGAGCAAATCGCGCTGTAAACGCGCGTCTTAATCGCCGTAGAGTCTGTGCAGGACCGAATTTACGGGGAGGGAGCTGGCTCGCTGGCCACATGGGCCCCGAGGGCCTTCGCCAGCGGAGTGTTTTTGCGTAAAATGCCGGCCTTTCGTCACACCTCACGGATTTCGCGTCATGGGCACTCTTACGGTCAACCAGAACAAACTGCAAAAGCGCCTTCGCCGTCAGGCCGGTGAGGCAGTTGCCGACTTCAACATGATTGAAGACGGTGACAAAGTCATGGTCTGCCTGTCCGGTGGCAAGGACAGCTACACCATGCTCGATGTGCTGATGCACTTGCAGAAGGTGGCGCCGATCAAGTTCGAGATCGTGGCGGTGAACATGGATCAGAAGCAACCGGGCTTCCCTGAGCACGTGCTGCCGGCCTACCTCAAAGAGCTGGGCATCGAGTACCACATTGTCGAGAAAGACACTTACTCGGTGGTCAAGGAGCTGATTCCGGAGGGCAAGACCACCTGCTCGCTGTGCTCGCGCCTGCGTCGCGGCACGCTCTATACCTTCGCCGACGAAATCGGCGCGACCAAAATGGCGCTCGGCCACCATCGTGACGACATTGTCGAGACGTTTTTCCTGAACATGTTCTTCAACGGGTCGCTCAAGGCCATGCCGCCAAAACTGCGCGCCGACGATGGCCGCAACGTGGTGATCCGCCCTCTGGCCTACTGCAACGAAAAAGACATCCAGGCCTATTCGGACCTCAAGCAATTTCCGATCATCCCGTGCAACCTCTGCGGCTCCCAGGAAAACCTGCAGCGTCAGGTGGTCAAGGAAATGCTGCAGGACTGGGAGCGCAAGACCCCGGGTCGTACCGAGAGCATTTTCCGCAGTCTGCAGAACGTGATCCCGTCGCAATTGGCAGACCGCAACCTGTTCGACTTCACCAACCTCAAGATCGACGAAACGGCGGCTTCGCGCTTCGTCAATGTGGTCAATCTCTAACCACAATCAATACAGGAGAGAGCAAGCTCGCTCCTGTATTTGGCTTTCGTTTCAATCCTCAGGAGAGGGCATGCGCGACTACAAGTGGCTGAACGAATACTGCTTGAACCGTTTCGGTTCGGCGGCTGAACTGGAAGCCCATCTGCCCGTTCCCAAGACCCCGGCGCAATTGCGCAAAATCGGCGACGATCGCTACCTCTCGACCATGGCGTTGCGTGTATTCCGCGCCGGGCTCAAGCACAGCCTGGTGGACGCCAAGTGGCCGGCCTTCGAAGAGGTATTCTTCAAGTTTGACCCGGAAAAAGTCGTGCTGATGAGCGCCGAACACCTGGAGCGCCTGATGCAGGACGCGCGGATCATCCGCCACCTGGGCAAGCTCAAGAGCGTGCCGCGCAATGCGCAGTTCGTACTGGATGTGGCCCATGAAAAGGGCAGCTTCGGCGCGATGATCGCCGATTGGCCGGTGACCGATATCGTCGGGCTCTGGACCTTCCTGAAAAAGCGTGGCCATCAGTTGGGCGGTCTGTCGGCGCCGCGTTTTCTTCGCATGGTTGGCAAAGACACCTTTGTGCCGAGCTATGACGTGGTGGCGGCATTGAATGCGCAGAACATCATTGACAAGGTGCCCAGCAGCCAGCGGGATCTGGCGTTGGTGCAGGGTGTGTTCAACCAGTGGCATGAGGAAAGTGGCGGACGGCCGATGAGCCAGATTTCGATGATGCTGGCTTACACCGTGAATCATTGAGACCGAGTCGAACTATCGCGGGCGAGCCCGCGATGGCTTCAGATCAGGCGGCAGAGATTTCGCCTTCGCCCGCCCGCTTGCGGTTCAACTGATACCGCCAGCGCACATACAACAGTGCCGAGCAGAACACGGCCAGGCTCGCGCCCATCTCCAGCAAGCCGAAAATCTGCCGGTTCGGGTCATAGGCAGCCAACGCGCCCTTGATGAAATACAGGTTCACCACAAAGCACATCCATGAATGTCCACGGGCGCTGCCGATGATCATTCCCGGCGCCAGCAACAGCAGCGGCACCAGTTCGATCAGCAGGATCACCCAAGGCCGCGCACCGTGCAGATCGGCGACCGCCAGGTAGTAGACGCAAAGCAGCCCCACCAGCCCGAAAAAGCACAGCAGGCTGATGAAACGCATGGCCCGGACCCGGGGGGCGAGCCACTCGATGGAAGGCAGGATCTTCGGCTTCTTGGCCACTTCAGCGCTCCAGTTTCTGGGCAGTCTTGGCCAGGCGTGAGCCCAGCGCGCGGCACAGCGCCACTTCATGGGCATCCAGAGCGCTTTTGCCGTCGGCACCCGCATGGTGGCTGGCGCCATACGGTGTGCCGCCACCCTGGGTTTCCAGCAGCGCCGATTCGCTATACGGCAGGCCGGTAATCAGCATACCGTGGTGCAGCAACGGCAACATCATCGACAGCAGCGTGGTTTCCTGGCCGCCATGCAGGCTCGCCGTGGACGTAAAGACCCCGGCCGGTTTGCCGACGAGGGCGCCGGTCAGCCACAGGTTGCTGGTGCCGTCGAGAAAATACTTGAGCGGCGCCGCCATGTTGCCGAAGCGGGTGGGGCTGCCCATTGCCAGGCCGGCGCAGTTCTTCAGGTCGTCGAGGGTGGCGTAGAGCGCGCCTTCGTCCGGAATCTCTGGCGATACGGCTTCGCATTCGGTGGAGATCGCCGGCACCGTGCGCAACCGCGCCTCAAGGCCGGCCTGTTCGACGCCCCGGGCAATCTGCCGGGCCATTTCGTTGGTCGAGCCACTGCGGCTGTAGTACAGCACCAGAATGTAGGGCGCAGTCACGGCAGCAGCTCCAGAATCTGCTCCGGCGGACGGCCGATGACGGCTTTGTCGCCGACTTCGAGAATCGGACGCTCCATCAGTTTAGGGTGAGCGGCGATGGCGGCGATCAATTGCGCCTCGCTCAGGCTGCTGTCGGCCAGGTTGAGGCTCTTGTACTCGTCCTCGCCAGTGCGCAGCAGTTGTCGGGCGCTGATCCCGAGTTTGCCCAGCAGGCTCTGGATTTGTGCGGTGTCCAGTGGCGTTTCGAGGTAGCGCACCACCGACGGCGTCAGGCCACGGGATTCAAGCAGTTCGAGCGCACCGCGGGATTTCGAGCAGCGCGGGTTGTGATAAAGCGTCAGATCGGTCATGAGCGGGTCGCATCTTGCGTAAGGTGGCGGCTATTCTAACTGTGCAGCGCGCATTCCTGAACCGCGAGAGGCGATGGGTCGCAGGCGCATTCAATTTTTGACAAGGAACACGACATGACAAGGCGACTGGCAGCGGCATTGACGATCATCGGGGCGTTGATGCTGGGGGGTTGCGGTAATGACTACGGCATTGACCAGAACGGACAGAAAGTCGCCGCCGATCGTCTGGACGGTAAGTGGCTGGTACTCAACTATTGGGCGGAATGGTGCGGCCCGTGCCGCACCGAGATTCCGGAATTGAACCACTTGGCCGACCAACTCAAGGACAAGAAGATCGGTGTATTCGGGGTCAATTTCGACAATGTACAGGGCGAAGATCTGAAAGGTGCCAGCGAGAAACTCGGGATCAAGTTCACCGTGTTGGCGCAGGATCCAGCCGATTTGTTCGAACTTCCACGCAGCGAGGCGTTGCCGGTGACGTACATCATCGATAACAAGGGCAAGGTGCGCGAACAATTGATGGGCGAGCAAACGGCGGCGGGGGTGATGGCGAAGCTGGAGGCGTTGCAGGCTAAAAACTGACTTTAACGATGTGAACGCTTGTGGCGAGGGGCTGTCGGATCGCCGCACCCTCGCCACAGTCATTCACATGAGCGGGACAGGGGGTTGATCAACCTTCTTCAAGCCACCAGCGCAGCGGCTTGCCTTCAGCCGGCCAGAAGCGCATCTGGTCAATCGGCGAAACGTCCCAACGCTGTACATTCTCCAGCGCCTGGAGGAAACGTTTTTCTTGCTCCATCAGCGCCGGCGCGCAGAGTTTGCGGGTGCTGCCGACTTTGCCAAAACTGAGCTTGTTGCCTTCCAGCGTGTACGGCGCGAACCAGTGGTTGCAGCCGCCGCTACCGTAGGCCCGACCGTCGTCAGCGAGGGTGATGGTCAGGTGGCTGTAATCCATCAGGGGACGTTCGCCGATCCACTCCAGGATGTAGCTACGATTTTGTTGCAATTGCACCGGCTCGGCGGCGCAGCCAAACAGGCTGGCACCGACCATCGCGGTCAGAGCGAGGCGTTTCATCACGCGGGCTCCTGGCATTTCGGGCACAGGTGTTTCTCGCCAACGGACTTCCAGCCCAGCTCGGCAATCCGCGCAGTGGCCGCAGGTTTTTCCGCTTTATTGCCCAGTTTGGCGTCGACCGCGAACTCGAAACTCAATTCTTTGGCGCAGCTGTCACAGTTCACTTGCCAAGTGTGGATCGCCAATTCGCCGAACACCGGACCACTGGCCACCGCGACCCATTGGCCGGGCGGGTTGATCAGGTGGCGAACCGTTTCGACGGTCAGGCGCATGGACAAGTCCTTGGCGCCTTTGAGGGTCACGATCAGCACGTCGTTGTTACGAATCGAGCCGCCGTTGCCGGTGACTTGATAACGCCCCGGCACCAGGGCGCGGCATTCGGTGAGGGTGTGTTGCGGGTTCATCAGGTTGTAGCGGAAATCGTGTTCGACCATGGGTCCTCCAAATATGCGCGATATGCTAGCACGGGCATACGCGCAGCATGGCGCGGGCATATGACCTTCGATCAGGTTCAGTCGCCCTCGACCCGATTTTCGGGGTTGCCTGCCATCCATGCCGCGATGTTCTGCAGGGTGGTCGCGGCAATCGCGCCCAGGGCTTCGCGGGTCAGGAACGCCTGGTGCGCGGTCACGATCACGTTGGGGAACGTCAGCAGTCGCGCCAGCACATCGTCCTGCAATGGCAAATCGGAACGGTCTTCGAAGAACAGCTGCGCTTCCTCCTCATAGACATCCAGCCCCAGATAACCCAATTGACCATCCTTCAAGGCATCGATCAACGCAGGTGTATCCACCAAGCCACCGCGTCCGGTGTTGATCAGCATCGCGCCCGGCTGCATGTGCGCCAGTGATTCGCGGTTGATCAAATGTTTGCTCTCTTTGTTGAGCGGGCAATGCAAGCTGATGATCTGCGACTCGGCCAGCAGTTGCGGCAAGCTCAGATAACGAGCGCCCAGTGCTTCGACTTCGGGGTTGGGAAAAGGGTCGTAGGCCAACAGCTTGCAACCGAAGCCGTTCATGATTCTGGCGAAGGTCGCGCCGATTTGCCCGGTGCCGACCACGCCGACAGTCTTGCCCACGAGGTCGAAACCGGTCAGCCCGTGCAGGCTGAAATCGCCTTCGCGGGTGCGGTTGTAGGCGCGGTGCAAGCGGCGGTTGAGCGCCAATATCAGTGCCACCGCATGTTCGGCCACCGCGTGCGGCGAATAGGCCGGGACGCGCACAATCGCCAGCCCCAGGCGTTTCGCCGCCGCCAGGTCGACATGGTTGTAACCGGCCGAGCGCAGGGCGATCAGCCGGGTGCCGCCCGCAGCAAGGCGTTCGAGCACCGGGGCGCCGAGGTCATCATTGATGAAGGCGCAGACCACCTCGTGCTGCTCGGCCAATGCCACCGTATCGAGGCTCAGGCGTGCCGATTGAAAGTGCAACTCGATATCGGCGGGCAGGTCTGCGGCGAGAAAACTGTCGCGGTCGTAGGTCTGGCTGCTGAAAAGAATCGTGCGCATGTTGTCCTCCTGGAAAGTGCATCAGGCGTTGATCCGCGCCTGGACGGCCAGGCGATTGATCGCCCGGTCGAGTTCTTCGAGAGCGCCAAAGGCCCTCGGGTCCTGTTGCTTGAGCAGGGTTTCGCTGCGCTGGCAGGCGGCGCGCAGTTGTGGAACGCCGCAATAGCGGGTGGCGCCATGCAGACGATGGACCCGTTCGATCAGGGCATTGTGGTCGTGGCTTTCCTGAGCCTGACGGATCGCTTCACGGTCGGCTTCCAGCGAGGCCAACAGCATCGCCAGCATGTCCGCCGCCAGGTCGGCCTTGCCCGCCGCCAGGCGTAAACCCTCATCGTGATCGAGCACCTGCAACTCAAAGGCACTGCCGTGGCTGTCGCCCAAGCGCTCCGGATGCTGGTTGCGCAGCGCCAGGCCACTCCATTTCAGCACCACTTGCGCCAGTTGCCGCTCGCTGATCGGTTTGGTCAGGTAGTCGTCCATGCCGCTTTGCAGCAACGCCCGTTTTTCGTTGGCCATGGCATGGGCGGTGAGGGCGATGATGGGCAATGGCGTGCAATGACGATCGCTCTCCCACTGACGGATCGCTTCGGTGCTCTGGCGCCCATCCATGCCGGGCATCTGCACGTCCATCAGCACCAGATCAAACGTCTCGCTCTGCACCGCTTTGATCGCGGCATAACCACTTTCCACCGCGAGCACCTTGGCGCCCATGTCTTCGAGCAGGGTTTGCACCAGCAGCAGATTGGCCGGGTTGTCGTCAACGCACAGCACCTTTGGCGCGCGGCTGGAAACCGGTTCTTCGGGTTCGCTGCGCAGTTGGCGCGGGTTGACCAGATCGGACAGCGCACGACGCAGTTTACGGGTGCAGGCCGGTTTGGCCTGCAGTTGACTGTGAGGGTTGGGTACCGAGAGATGGAACAGCGTCTGCTCAGTGGTCGGGCACAGCACCAGCACTTTGCAGCCCAGGTGCTCGAGGTCCCAGATGTACTGGTTCAGGCGTTCCGGCGGCATGTCATTGCTGGTGACACCCAATACCGCCAGATCGATCGCCTGTTCGGTCTGGTGGGCGCCGGTCACGCCGTTGGTCAGGCTTTCCAGGGTGTTGAACGGTGTGACGTCGAGTCCACAGTCTTCCAATTGGTGCTGCAACGCCTGGCGGGCCAGTTCGTGGTTTTCCAGTACCGCCACGCGTCGTCCCATCAGTGGAGGGCCGGGCAGGTCTTCGGCATCGTCGCGGGTCTTGGGCAAGCTGAGGCTGATCCAGAATTCCGACCCCTCTCCCGGCGTGCTGTCGACGCCGATTTCTCCGCCCATCTGTTCGATCAGGCGCTTGGAAATCACCAGCCCCAGACCGGTGCCACCCGGTTGCCGCGCCAGCGAATTGTCGGCCTGACTGAAGGCCTGGAACAGCGCGCGTACGTCCTGGTTAGACAGACCGATGCCGGTGTCCTGAATACTGATGCGCAGTTGCACACTGTCTTCGTGTTCGTCTTCGAGCATGGCCCGGGCGACGATGGTGCCTTCGCGGGTGAACTTGATCGCGTTGCTCACGAGGTTGGTGAGGATCTGTTTGAGCCGCAGCGGATCGCCCACCAGCGACAGCGGTGTGTCGCGGTAGACCAGGCTCACCAGTTCCAACTGCTTGGCGTGGGCGGCGGGGGCGAGGATGGTCAGGGTGTCCTGCAGCAGGTCGCGCAGGTTGAACGGAATATGGTCGAGCACCAGTTTGCCGGCCTCGATTTTCGAGAAGTCGAGAATCTCGTTGATGATCCCCAGCAGGTTGTCGGCTGATTTTTCGATGGTACCCAGGTAGTCGAGCTGGCGCGGGGTCAGTTCGCTTTTTTGCAGCAGATGAGTGAAACCGAGAATGCCGTTGAGCGGCGTACGAATTTCATGGCTCATGTTGGCCAGGAACTCGGATTTGATCCGGCTCGCCTCCAGCGCTTCCTTGCGCGCCAGATCGAGTTCGATGTTCTGGATTTCGATGGTTTCGAGGTTCTGACGCACGTCTTCAGTGGCCTGATCGATGCTGTGCTGCAATTCTTCCTGGGCATTTTGCAGGGTGCCAGCCATGCGGTTGATCCCTGACGCCAGCTCGTCCAGCTCCTGGCTGCCGAGGGGGGCAGACGGGTTTCCAGATGCCCATCCTTGAGCTGAGCCACGGCTTGCTTGATCTGAGTCAGCGGTCGATTGATGGTGCGGCCCATGCGCAATGCCAGCAGCGCCGCGCCACTCAGGCCGGCCGCAATCATCAACAGGCTGGCAAACAAGCTGCGATAACCGCGCAGCAACATACCGTTGTGGGACAGTTCGAGCTCGACCCAGCCCAGCAGGCGGTCGGCTTCATCGGGAATCAGGTCGCCGGCCAGGTTGCGGTGCTTGCCGAATACCGGAAGCAGATAACGCGTTGCGTCGCTGCCACTGCGGCGCAGCATTTGCGAGCCATCACCCAGCGGTGCCGGGTTGAGCATGGTCGGGCCCGCGTGGGCCAATGGCGTGCGGTCCGGCGCGAGGAAGGTCACCGCACGCACATCCGGTTGTTCCAGGGACTGCGTGGCGATGCGCTCAAGCAACTCACTGTTCTTGTGCCCCATGGCCGGAGCCACCAGCGGTGCCAGTTGCTCGGCGATCATTTCGCCGCGCTGCATGAGTTGGGTTTGCAGGTCGGATTGCTGCATCCAGGTAAAATAACCGCCCAGAACCAAGGCCATCAGGCTGGTCGGCAACAGGGTCAGCAACAGCACGCGGCCTTTAATTCCCAGTTTCTTGAGCACGCATCTCTCCTGCATCCCGCTATTTATAGAGCTGCACGTGCTTCCGGCACGTACCACTTGCGCAGTGTAGCGATTTGCAGGCGGGCAATCTTTGTAAAATTGATGTCGTCATTCGTCGGTCAGCCCGACACTTTTGCGTTGAGGACATGGCCTTGGGTTGCCGTCGTCGGCACAATCTTGAATAATTATCAACTGAGAATTATTTGCAGATACTCATGACGCCCATTGCAGCTGGCTCCCCCCGCATCCTTTCCATTGAAGACGACCTCGTCCTTGGTGCTTATGTTCATGAGCATCTGGGCCGTAGCGGCTTTCAGGTGACCTGGTGCCAGAACGGCCAGGAAGGCCTGAACGCGGCCCGCGAGCAAGCGTTCGATGTGGTGCTGATGGATATTTTGCTGCCGGGGCTGGATGGATTGTCGGTGCTGACGCAACTGCGCCGGAGCCATTCCACTCCAGTGTTGTTGATGTCCGCGCTCGGCGCCGAGGCGGATCGGATCAGCGGCTTTCGTTTGGGTGCCGATGATTACTTGCCCAAACCCTTCAGCATGCTCGAGTTGCGGGTGCGAATCGAGGCGATCCTGCGCCGGGTCGCACTCGACCGTCGACCGATGCCGGAAGCGATTGCTCCTGCGGTGGACAGTCTTCGTTTCGATGATGAGCGCTTCGACGTTATTTATGGCGGGCAGGCTGCCGGCCTGACCCGTAGCGAATATCGGCTGCTGGAAACCCTGAATCGCAACGGCGACGAAGTGTTGAGCAAGGCTTTCCTTTATCAGCATGTGCTGCAACGCGGCTACGCAGCCCATGACCGTAGCCTGGACATGCACATCAGCCAGATTCGCCGCAAGCTCAAGGCCATCGATTACACCGAGCGGGAAGTGCGCACGGTCTGGGGCAAGGGTTACACCTTGAGTGTCAGCGATGACCTATAACTTGCCGGGCCGGCATTCGCTGTTCTGGAAACTGGCTTGCCTGTTAGTGGCGTTCTGTTTGCTGATGATCTGGTTGAGTTGGTCCTGGGGGCGCTATATGGAAGAGCAAAACCAGTATCTGTCAGATGAGGCTCGCAGCACCTTGAACCGCTATGCCTCCGAAGCCGAGCAGGCGTGGCAGCAGGGGCGGCAGGCGGGCGTCGATGGCTGGTTGAAAAAAATGCAACTGCAGGAGTCGGGCTGGGTTGGCGTCATCGATGGAGATTTGCAGTCGCTGAGCAGCCAGCCTCTGACCGACGAGGAAGTCCAGCACCTGACCTTTCTGCGTCGTGTCGATTGGCCCATTCACCGCAAGGGCCTGCCGTGGCTGCGTCTGCCGTTTCCCGGCGATCCTTACGCCGGCAGCCTGGTCATCGAGTTGCCCCAGCGGTTCATGCCGGGGCGCTACAAAGTCTTCTGGCGTGTGATCACCAATGGGGTGATTCCGGGGCTGTTCACATTACTGCTGTGTGTCGGCCTTTACCGTCTGCTGGTGGTGCCGCTCAATCACCTGCGTGAGCAGGCCAATGCCTGGCGTGCAGACCAATTAAATGTGCGACTGTCGAGCAGCACCACCAATCGAGCGGATGAATTGGGCGAGCTGGGCAGGGCGTTCGATCACATGTCCGAGCGCCTGCAAAGCACGGTGGCTTTGCAACAGCAATTGCTGCGCGATCTGTCCCATGAATTGCGCACGCCGCTGAGCCGCCTGCGAGTAGCCAGTGAAAGCGAACAAAGTCTGACGCAACTGCGCGAACGCATAGGACGCGAAGTCGACGGTATGCAACGCCTGGTCGAAGACACATTGCAATTGGCCTGGCTCGACACCGAGCGCACCCGACTGCCCGATGAAGCGATCCAGGTTCAGGCGCTGTGGGAAATGCTCGCGGAAAACGCCTGCTATGAAAGTGGCTGGCCGGCGCATCAACTGCAGTGCACGGTGGATGCGTCCTGTTGGGTTCGCGGACATCTCAATACGCTGGCTCAAGCGCTGGAAAACATGCTGCGTAATGCGATTCGCCATTCACCTTCCAGTGGCATTGTCCGGCTTGCCGGGCAGCGTGAGGGTGACTATTGGCATCTGTGGCTGGAGGATCAGGGTAGCGGCGTGGCGGAAGCCGATCTGGAGCGGATCTTCCTGCCATTTACCCGCCTCGACGGCTCGCGGCCAGGGGATGGAGGTTTTGGGTTGGGATTGAGTATTGCGAGGAATGCGGTGCAACGTCAGGGAGGGAATCTTTGGGCGCAGAACACCAAGCATGGGTTGCGGATTAATATGCGGTTATTGGCTGATAAAACGCCAGTTTAATATGGCAAAAGCCGGATTGGGGCTGTGCTCATACAACTGACTCGGAAATATCCTACATTGCGAGAAGTGCTTGGTGTATGAGAGTTCTGAAATGAGAGAAGCGACCTCAAGGCTTTAATGTGACGGGCGATACCTACCTTGCAGATCAATATGAAGGAGGACCGCTAATGGATGTCATAATAAGAACACCCGCCCTATCAATGCAGGCTGATGCCTATGTCATCAAGAATCCTTACGAAACAAAAAATTCTCATACAATAACTAAAGCCTCTGATGCTGCTGATGTATTGAATTTGACAAGCGAGTCTGAAATAGAGGCGTTGAAAGAATTGATAAAGGGATGCGATTTTACGTCGATAAGTACCAACCAGCTCGCAAGGATTGGATCAAGGCTCAGTGAGCTTGATTTGATAGATGAACACGTGGCTTGCGCTTTTATATCGGGGAATATGGCGACTGATAAAAATGGTCATCAAACTGAGAAGGACGCCAAGTATAATGCTATTGCCATGTTTAACCAGATGCTGGGTGATAACAAGGCATACGCCCGCGAATGGCCTATGTATGCTCATCAGGAGTCATTCAAGATCGTGACGAGAATGCTGCTGGGCGCCAATCAGGCGATAAACGCACTCTCCTATTTTGCGAACTCATCCGGAAATGATCTGTTCATCAGCATTCAGGCTTGAGTAAGTCGGTACCCGGCAGTATTGATGGGTACCGACAAGCTATTGCTCATCGAGCATAGCGTGTGGTCCCGGAGTATTGTCTTTGTGTATTAAGCGTATTCTCGTGGCGTACCCTGTAAGTCCCCAGCGGGCCAAGTACTGAAGCAGTATTGCCACGGCCGCCGGCGACTTGAGTCCAGGTTGAACCAGTTTGTCTATCAATGTATAGCTTTGGGGCAGAGCCAGCGCCTGAGGCGGTAATAGTGGCGGAAATGTTGGCCTGCCGACATCCGTTTGCACTGGTAATCGTAAAAGGGCCTTGTGCTATAACGAACGAGTTGGCGGGTACAGACCCGTTGTAGGTATTAAGAATGCTAATACATACTGCTGAAGCTTGAGTGCTCGCCAACATCAGGCTGGCGAGGGAAAGCGAAAAAAGTGTTTTCATCTAAGTGCTCATTTGAAGTAGTTGCCAATGTGATGGGTGTCGCGAAACCGTATGAAGTGCATATTTCGCGTTACAAAAGACTATCCATGAAAAGCATTGCCAACTAGTTCATGCATGTCGTCATGAGTTGCAGGAAATTTCTGATGGAGTGAGTTTTTCGGTGATAGGGGTCGAGGGCGGATGATGGCTATTTAATGACATCCACCCTGTGCCTGTTCCCGTCAAAACGCGGGAGTCAAAATCATCCTTATACCCATAAGCCATAAGCACCACACTTTGCGTGATATGGCCTGACCCGGTTTGCCGGTATGATAGGCGCCCCCGCAGTCTGGATTGCGAATACGCCATGACCTTGCAGTACCCAACCATCGCCGATTGCGTCGGCAACACTCCGCTGGTCCGTTTGCAGCGCTTGCCCGGCACTACCAGCAACACCCTTTTGCTCAAGCTCGAAGGGAACAACCCGGCGGGTTCGGTCAAGGACCGTCCGGCGCTGTCGATGATCACTCGCGCCGAGCTGCGCGGGCAGATCCACGCCGGCGATACGCTGATCGAGGCGACCTCGGGTAATACCGGAATCGCGCTGGCCATGGCCGCCGCGATCAAGGGTTACAAGATGATCCTGATCATGCCGGACAACTCCAGCGCCGAACGCAAGGCGGCCATGACCGCCTACGGTGCCGAACTGATTCTGGTCAGTCAGGAAGAAGGCATGGAAGGCGCCCGCGACCTTGCCCAGCGCATGGAAGCCGAAGGCCGTGGCAAGGTGCTGGATCAGTTCGCCAACGGGGATAACCCTGAAGCGCACTACACCACCACCGGCCCGGAAATCTGGCGCCAGACCCAGGGCACCATCACCCATTTCGTCAGCTCCATGGGCACCACTGGCACGATCATGGGCGTCTCGCGCTATTTGAAAGAGCAGAGCGAGAGCGTGCAGATCATCGGCTTGCAGCCAATGGAAGGCTCGGCGATCCCGGGCATCCGTCGCTGGCCCCAGGAGTATCTGCCGAAGATCTACCAGGCCGATCGTGTGGACCGTATCGTCGACATGGCCCAAAGCGAAGCCGAAGACGTGACCCGTCGCCTGGCCCGCGAAGAAGGCATTTTCTGCGGCGTATCCTCGGGCGGTGCCGTGGCGGCAATGCTGCGTCTGTCCAAAGAAGTTGAAAACGCGGTGATCGTCGCGATCATCTGCGACCGTGGCGACCGTTACCTGTCGACCGGCATATTCGACGCGCCCAACTGATGGCCAAGCATGAGAGAGGCCTGCGCTTCCAGCCCACCGGCGGCAGCAAGGCCCCGCAAGTCCCGACCGGCAAAAAGCAGCGCCTGACCATCGAGCGCCTGGCCAATGACGGTCGCGGTATCGCGTTTTTCGAAGGCCGCACCTGGTTCGTCATCGGCGCGTTGGCCGGTGAAGAAATCGAGGCGCGCGTGCTCGGTGCCCACGGCAAAGTGGTCGAGGCACGCACCGAACGGGTGTTCAAGGCCAGCGAGCTGCGCCGCCCGATGCCGTGCGCCCATGCAGGGCGTTGCGGTGGCTGCAGCGTGCAGCATTTGCCACACAACGAACAACTTGCCCTGAAACAGCGCATGCTCGCCGAGCAATTGTCTAAGGTCGCTGGCGTCGAACCCGAAGAATGGGCGCCTCCTTTAAGCGGTCCGGAATTCGCTTATCGTCGCCGTGCCCGAGTGGCTGTGCGCTGGGACATGAAGGCGAAAAAACTCGAAGTGGGTTTCCGCGCCGCCGGCAGCCAGGACATCGTCGCCATCGATCAATGCCCGGTGCTGGTACAACCCTTGCAGCCCATCATGACCGGCTTGCCGGAAATGCTGCGGCGTTTGAGCAAACCCCAGGCGCTTGGCCATGTGGAGTTGTTCAGCGGTTCATCGCTGGCCGTGTTGCTGCGGCACATGGCGCCGTTGTCCGAAAGTGACATGACCATCCTCAAGGATTTCTGCGCGCTGCATGAAGCCCAGTTGTGGCTGCACGGTGACGGCGAGCCGCAACCGGTCGAGGCCGGCCAGTCGTTGGGCTATCGCCTGGAATCGTGGAATCTGGAGCTGGCCTATAGGCCCGGGGATTTCATTCAGGTCAACGCCGGAGTCAACGAAGCGATGGTCGCCCAGGCGCTGGAATGGTTGAAGCCGACAGCGGATGAACGGGTTCTCGACCTGTTCTGTGGCCTGGGCAACTTTGCCTTGCCGCTGGCGCAGTCCGTACGTGAGGTGGTAGCAGTGGAAGGTGTGCAGGTGATGGTCGAGCGGGCAGCCGCGAACGCCGTTAGCAATAATCTGCATAACGCGAAGTTTTTTCAGGCCGATTTATCCCAGCCTTTGACCGACGCCGAATGGGCCGCCGAAGGCTTTTGTGCGGTACTCTTGGACCCACCGCGTGACGGTGCTTTCGAGGTTGTGCGCAAGCTCAAATCTCTGGGCGCCGAACGGTTGGTGTATGTGTCTTGCAACCCGGCAACTCTGGCGCGCGACACGGTCGAATTGATCAAGCAGGGCTACCGGTTAAAACGTGCCGGGATTCTCGATATGTTTCCTCAGACGGCGCATGTCGAGGCCATGGCGTTATTTGAAGCGAGCTAGGATGCTCGTCTGGTCCGACTGGTCCGACTGGCCCGCCTGTGCAGCCGCGCACCAGCCCCGCGTGGGCTCACGGGCAACGAAGGTCAGCGATTTTGACGCATTGAATCTGCGTCGTAGGGAAGGTAAGCAAGATGGTACAGGTGAGAGCACACCAGCCGATCAACACCGACGGCAGTATCAATCTCGAGGCTTGGCTCGATCATGCGGTCAGTGTCGATCTGGCACTGGATCGCGAAGCCTTGAAAGAAGCCTGCGAGTACGCTCGCGAGGCCGAACAACAAGCCAATGCGGCGAAGAACCTGTGGTCGGAAGGAAACTCGAGTTTCCGCACCGGCCTTGAGATCGCCGAGATTCTCGCCGACCTCAAACTCGATCAGGATTCGCTGGTCGCCGCGGTCTTGTACCGTGGCGTACGCGAAGGCCAGATCCAATTGCCAGCGGTCAGCCAGCGCTTTGGTCCGGTGGTGGCCAAACTTATTGACGGCGTTCAACGCATGGCGGCGATCAGCGACAGCCTGAGCCCACGTAAATCCATGGTGATGGGCGCTCAGGGCCAGGTGGAAAACCTGCGCAAAATGCTCGTGGCCATGGTCGATGACGTTCGCGTCGCGCTGATCAAACTGGCGGAACGTACCTGTGCGATTCGTGCGGTAAAAACCGCCGATGACGAGAAGCGCAACCGCGTGGCACGTGAAGTCTTCGACATCTACGCGCCGCTCGCCCACCGTCTGGGTATCGGTCATATCAAATGGGAACTGGAAGACTTGTCCTTCCGTTACCTCGAGCCCGATCAGTACAAGCAGATCGCCAAGCTGCTCCATGAGCGGCGCCTGGATCGCGAGCGCTTCATCAGCGATGTGATGAGCCAGTTGAAAAACGAATTGCAGGCCACCGGTGTCGAGGCCGACATCAGCGGTCGGGCCAAACACATCTATTCGATCTGGCGCAAAATGCAGCGCAAGGGTCTGGAATTCAGCCAGATCTACGATGTGCGCGCCGTTCGCGTGTTGGTCCCGGAAATGCGCGACTGCTACACCGCGCTGGGTATCGTCCACACCCTGTGGCGGCACATTCCGAAAGAGTTCGACGACTACATCGCCAACCCCAAGGAGAACGGGTACCGCTCGCTGCACACGGCGGTGATCGGCCCGGAAGGCAAGGTGCTGGAAGTACAGATCCGCACCCACGCCATGCACGAAGAAGCCGAACTGGGTGTTTGCGCGCACTGGCGTTACAAAGGCACCGACGTCAAATCCGGCTCCAACCACTACGAAGAGAAGATTTCCTGGCTGCGTCAGGTGCTCGAGTGGCATGAAGAACTGGGCGACATCGGCGGCCTGGCGGAGCAGTTGCGGGTCGATATCGAACCCGATCGGGTCTACATCTTCACCCCTGACGGTCACGCCATCGACTTGCCGAAGGGCGCGACGCCGCTGGACTTCGCCTACCGCGTGCACACCGAGATCGGTCACAACTGCCGTGGCGCCAAGATCAACGGGCGCATCGTGCCGCTCAACTACAGCCTGCAAACCGGTGAGCAGGTCGAGATCATCACCAGCAAGCACGGAACTCCGAGCCGGGACTGGCTGAACCCGAACCTGGGTTACGTCACCACGTCACGGGCGCGAGCGAAGATCGTTCACTGGTTCAAATTGCAGGCGCGCGACCAGAACGTCGCCGCCGGCAAGACCCTGCTGGAGCGTGAGCTCAATCGCCTCGGCCTGCCGCAGGTGGATTTCGACAAGCTGGCCGACAAGGCCAACATGAAGACTGCCGACGACATGTTCGCCGCTCTCGGCGCTGGCGATCTGCGCCTGGCGCAACTGGTCAACCTGGCGCAGCAACTGGTCGAGCCGGAGCGGGGCAACGAGCAGCTGGAACTGATTCCGCGCAAGGCCACCGGTTACAAGCCGGGCAAGCGCGGCGATATCCAGATCCAGGGCGTCGGCAACCTGATGACCCAGATGGCGGGTTGCTGCCAACCGTTGCCGGGCGATGCGATCGTCGGTTACATCACCCAGGGCCGTGGCGTGAGCATTCACCGCCAGGACTGCGCCTCGGTGCTGCAACTGGCCGGGCGCGAGCCAGAGCGAATCATCCAGGTCAGCTGGGGGCCGGTGCCGGTGCTCACTTACCCGGTGGACATCGTCATTCGCGCTTACGACCGCTCCGGTCTGCTGCGTGACGTTTCGCAGGTGCTGCTCAACGAGCGCATCAACGTGCTGGCGGTCAACACACGCTCGAACAAAGAGGACAACACCGCACTGATGTCCCTGACCATCGAGATTCCGGGCCTGGATGCGCTGGGGCGGTTGCTGGGGCGGATTTCCCAGTTGCCGAACATTATTGAGACCCGGCGTAACCGTACGCCATAAAACGGGAGCGCTTCACTGTAGGAGCGAGCCTGCTCGCGATGGACGTTAACGATGACGCGTGCTGTCTGGATGAACGCACCGCCCTCTGATCCATCGCGAGCAGGCTCGCTCCCACAGGGAGCGGACAGAGATTGAACGATGTATTCACTCGAAGACCTGCTGCACCTCATGAACCGCCTGCGCGACCCGCAGTACGGTTGCCCGTGGGACATCAAGCAAACCTACGCCACCATCGTTCCACATACCCTTGAGGAAGCCTACGAGGTCGCCGACGCCATCGAGCGTGGTGATTTCGATCACCTGCAGGGAGAGTTGGGCGATCTGCTGTTCCAGGTGGTTTATTACAGCCAACTGGCCCGGGAAGAAGGGCGTTTCGAATTCGCCGGTGTGGTCGACAGCATTACCCGCAAGCTGATTCGCCGGCATCCACACGTGTTCCCCACCGGTGATCTGTATGCGCCGCTGGATGTCCCGCGCCTGAATGAAGAGCAGGTCAAACAGCGCTGGGAGGCCATCAAGGCTGAAGAGCGTGCGGAGAAATCTTTGGCGCCCGAACAGCTGTCCTTGCTCGACGATGTCCCGGCTGCACTGCCGGCATTGTCGCGTTCCGCCAAATTGCAGAAGCGAGCAGGGCAGGTCGGTTTCGACTGGCCGGATGCCTTGCCGGTGCTGGATAAAGTCCGTGAAGAGCTCGATGAAATCCTGGAGGCGATGGCTGACAATGACCCGGCAGCGATTGCCGATGAAGTCGGCGATCTGTTGTTTTCAGTGGTGAATCTGGCGCGCCATCTCAAGGTCGATCCGGAAACCGCACTGCGGAGCGCCAACGGCAAGTTCGAAAGACGTTTCCGTTTTATCGAACAGGCATTGCGCGACACCCATCGTCCCATGGAAGATTGCACCCTCGAAGAGTTGGACGCCCTGTGGGGTGAAGCCAAACGCCAGGAAAAGAATTTGCCCAACTGCGGTTGAGCAGTTGCCTAAGTGAGTAATAAGCACCATGAGCATTTCCCTTCGCGACCAGTTGCTCAAAGCAGGGCTGGTCAACCAGAAGCAAGCCAAGCAGGTCAGCAAGGACAAACAGAAGCAGCAGCGCCTTGCCCACAAGGGCCAGATTGAGCTCGACGATTCCCAGCAGCGCGCGGCACAGGAAGCCATGGCCGAGAAAGTCAAGCGCGACCAGGAGCTCAACCGTCAGCAGCAGGAAAAGGCCGAGGCCAAGGCCCGTGCCGCACAGGTCAAGCAATTGATCGAAGTCTCGCGCCTGCCGAAACTGACGACCGAGGATTACTACAACTTCGTCGACGACAAGAAGGTCAAGCGCATCTCCGTCAACACCCTGATGCGTAACAAACTCAGCAGCGGTTCGTTGGCCATCGTTCATCATGCCGGTGGTTATGAAGTGATTCCGCGCGAAGCAGCGCTGAAGATCCAGGAGCGCGACCCACAGCGCATCGTGCAGTTGAACGTGCAAACCGAAGAAGTCAGCGTTGAAGATGATCCGTACGCAGCGTACAAGATTCCTGATGATTTGATGTGGTAATCGATTCGTTGTTCTATTGGCTTTAAATGTTTGCTGGTAATTTGCGTCATTAATAAATTGAGCCCGAAAGATTGTATCGATACGATCTTTCGGGTTTTCTTTTACCAAAAAATAACCTTCGTTAAATGGCGTTCATCGACGGCTCTCGGTTTGAGAACGCGACGGCAGTTATAGGTGTGGGCGTGCTGTGTGAAAGGGAACAAATGGAATGAACTAAAATAAACAAGGATTTATCAATGCAAGTCAGTATTGCTTCATTACGCCAGCCAACTTTTAAGTCCCAGTTCTCCAAGGCGCGAAAGCCTGGGCAGGTCATAGACGATTATCTGACCAGTGAACTGGACGCCCGGATTGAATATCTGCGACGCAAGATACGGATCGCCGCCAAAGCAGCCCGTGCAGATCATGCCGGCGCCGACTGGCTTTTCTTTACGTTACCGGAGTTTTTCTGGAACGTGCCATGGCATGAGGTTCGCAGCGAAGCAGAACTTCATCAGTTGAACTCGGCCTATCTGGACAAGATCCCTGAGTATGTCGTGTCATTAATGAAAGATCTGCCGGCTGAGCAATACGGCAAGATGGTTTTTCTGGGGGGGAGTTGTGCGACCCTCATCAAGGTCGGTGAGGGGGAGTCTGGTTACTACGAGGTCATTAATTATTTACTGGCGATGAGTAACAAAGAATATGAAGTTGACGTTCCTTTAATCTCGATGTGGCCAAAGCGTTATGTGTCAGGTATCGATTTCGGCAAAAATGTCGGGTCCAGGGACGGTTATTGGTTCTTTAAACTCTTCGATGAAGTCATCGTCAGGGTAAAAAATGTCAGTAGCGTGCGAGCCGAGCATAGTTATTTCGGTGGGTATGAAGGCAATTTCATTAACAGTCTGGTTCCAGGGTGCCCGTTCGGTATTAACCTGTGCCTGGATTACGCCGCGCTGAAAGGCGGGGAGCGCGAGAAAGAGATTGAACTGACAGGGGTGAAAATCGACTTTTTGATTGCCTGTGGCATGGATTTCGACTTCAGCAAGCGTCACCCGTCCTCGGTCCAGTACTCGATCCGCAATGACGGCATGGGGGACGGAAAGTGCGAAGTGGTGAAGCTTGAGGGTGGTCGGATCGTCAGTATTGTCCCTTCGGTAGTCATTGACGACTCCCTTCATCTGTCGGTGCTTCACATTGAATGAGTCGTGTCAGCTGGTTGCAGCCTGCCCGGAAAGGACAGGCTGCACGACGTTGGCGTCTGACTTCAACCGATTGCGAGCTCGCGTTTGCGCTCCAGCGATTCCAGTTCGGCTCTGTAGTTTTGTGCGTCGGTCTCGGAGTGGAACATCCCGACCAGCATGTCTTGTTGGTGTACATCCCACATCCGGATTCCGGCGGCTACGCCTTCGTGGGATTTATGTGAATCGTCGCGTTCAGTTACTTTGACAGTCATCTGCTAGCTCCAATCTCGGTTATCTGCAGCAAGGCGTGTGCAGGACTTTGTTATATATTTTGTTAGCTTGCTAAGTAAATGACAAAATTTGGTAACAGTCTTTTGCAAAATCAGACAAAGTCTCGCAGGCCTTGCAGTCTGCGACATTCAGCCGCAGCCCCTTGAGTTTCATGACAAAAGCTTCATGTTCGCCTTGAAGAAAACCGCTGATTAACGCTGGCCAAAATCCCCTGGGGGACCGAGCTCGCGGGTATTGAGGGCGTGTCAGTCGACATCATTGTTGCGTGGCTAAACCGCATCGCCAGCAAGCTCGCTCCTGCAGGTGTTTACGTTTTCCAGGCAAAAAAAAACGCCCCGAACCAGTCGGGGCGTTTTCGTATGCGTCGAAGCGACGGGGTATTACTTACCCTGCCAGCGCTTCAGTACCAGCGTGGCGTTGGTGCCACCGAAACCGAAGCTGTTGCTCATTACGGTGTTGACCGCGACATCTTCGCGAGTTTTGGTCAGGACTGGCAGGTCAGCCACTTCCGGGTCCAGCTCGTCGATGTTGGCGGAACCCGCCATGAAGTTGCCTTCCATCATCAGCATGCAGTAGATCGCTTCGTGAACGCCGGCGGCGCCCAGGGAGTGACCTGACAGGCTCTTGGTAGAGCTGATGGCCGGCGCCTTGTCACCAAAGACTGCGCGCACACCTTTCATTTCCGCGACGTCGCCGACCGGAGTCGAGGTGCCGTGGGTGTTCAGGTAGTCGATCGGAGCATCAACGGTGGACATGGCCATCTGCATGCAGCGGATGGCGCCTTCGCCGCTTGGGGCGACCATGTCGTAGCCGTCGGAGGTCGCGCCGTAGCCAACGATTTCCGCGTAGATCTTCGCGCCACGGGCCAGAGCGTGTTCCAGTTCCTCAACCACGACCATGCCGCCACCACCGGCGATCACGAAACCGTCACGGTCGGCGTCGTAGGCACGGGAGGCTTTTTCCGGGGTGTCGTTGCGCTTGCTGGACAGTGCGCCCATGGCGTCGAACAGGAACGACTGGCTCCAGTGTTCTTCTTCACCGCCGCCGGCGAATACGATGTCCTGCTTGCCCATCTGGATCTGTTCCATGGCGGTACCGATGCAGTGAGCACTGGTGGCGCAGGCGGAAGCGATGGAGTAGTTCAGGCCCTTGATCTTGAATGGCGTGGCCAGGCAAGCGGAAACGGTGCTGCTCATGGTCCGCGTTACGCGGTACGGGCCGACGCGCTTGACGCCTTTCTCGCGCAAAATGTCCAGCGCTTCCATCTGGTTCAGCGTGGAGGCGCCACCGGAACCGGCGATCAGCCCGGTACGCGGATTGGACACTTGCTCTTCGGTCAGGCCGGAGTCAGCGATGGCATCTTTCATGGCCAGGTAGGCGTAAGCCGCCGCGTGGCCGACGAAGCGATAGATCTTGCGATCGATCAGCTCTTCGAGGGGGAGGTCGATGGAGCCGGAAACCTGGCTACGCAGACCCATTTCAGCATATTCCGGGTTGAACCGGATGCCAGGGCGGCTTGCACGCAGGTTAGCGGAGACGGTCTCTTTGTCATTGCCCAGGCACGAAACAATGCCCAGACCAGTGATAACGACGCGGCGCATGCGGATAACCCTTAGAAGTTGTCAGTGGAGGTGAAAACGCCGACCCGGAGGCCTTCGGCGGTGTAGATCTCGCGACCGTCGACAGTGACCGAACCATCAGCGATGGCCAGGTTCAGCTTGCCCTTGAGCACGCGTTTGATATGGATGTTGTAGGTCACTTTCTTGGCGGTCGGCAGGACCTGGCCGAAGAATTTCACTTCGCCCGAACCCAAGGCGCGACCGCGGCCTGGCAGGCCTTGCCAGCCGAGGAAAAAGCCGACCAGTTGCCACATGGCGTCAAGGCCCAGGCAGCCTGGCATCACCGGATCACCTTCGAAGTGGCAGGCGAAAAACCACAGGTCCGGAGTGATATCCAGCTCGGCGACCAATTCACCTTTGCCGTACTTGCCACCCTCTTCGCTGATCAGGGTGATGCGATCAACCATCAGCATGTTGGGGGCGGGCAGTTGCGCGTTACCTGGGCCGAACAGCTCACCGCGACTGCAGCGCAGCAGGTCTTCCCGGGTAAAGGCTTTTTGTTTGGTCATGCGAGCTCCTCAATAGTCCCATGCGGCAGGTGGGGCAAATCTTCCCGGCCGATCGAAGCGTTCATGCCTCGAGCCGGCAGCCTACTCATAGACTATTGCGTTGTGGTGAAAGTCACAGCACCAAGGACATGAATGTACACTTGTGCACTGAAATTTTTATTCAAGCCCCTTTTCGGGCCTGTTCGGGTGCCTAAGACTGCCGCACTTTCGCGTTTCACGCCAGTCGCAGATGCTTCAAAGGCCTGTACTACTGCACCCAGCGCTGCAGAATTTGCTGAAGATCAATACGTTTGAAGGGCTTGGCCAGGTAATCGTTCATCCCTGCCGATAAACAGGCTTCCCGGTCGCCCTGCAAGGCATTGGCGGTCAGGGCGATGATCGGCAGATCGGTACAGCCGGGCAGTTGGCGGATCTGTCGGGTGGCTTCGTAGCCGTCGATGATCGGCAGTCGGCAGTCCATCAGGATCGCTTCGAAGATCAGGCTCTCGGCACTGCGAACAGCCTGCGCGCCATCGACGGCGACGCTGACGGTAAAGCCCAGGCTGCGCAACATGGCTTCGATGACGGTCTGATTGACCGGGTTGTCCTCGACCAGCAACACATTGCGTCCTTCACCATCGCCATTGCCACTCGGCGCGCGCGAAGACAGCACGGGCAGCGGCTGTTGATAGAGCGCCAGCGGGATTTCCAGGGTGAACACCGAGCCTCGACCTTCTTCGCTCTGGGCACGCAAGGTGCCGCCCATGCGTTCGGCGAGGGTGCGGGCTATCGGCAAGCCCAGGCCGGTGCCGCCGTAACGCCTTGAAATAGAACTGTCGGCCTGCTGGAACGCATTGAACATCAATTCCAGGCTTTCGGGCGAAATGCCGATCCCGCTGTCGCGAACGGTGCAGGTGAACCACAACAATTGGTGATCCAGTGATTGCCACTGGGATTCGATGGTCACCCGGCCCTGCTCGGTGAACTTCAACGCGTTGCCGACCAGGTTGACCAGAATCTGCCGGATGCGCGTCGGGTCGCCCTGAACCTGCAACCCCCGCATGTCTTCGGGGATCTGCAGCTGCAGATCGAGCCCGCGCTGCGCGGCGCTGTGCTGGAACGACTGGGCGCACGCAGCGATCAGGTCCGCGAGGTTGAACGGAATATGTTCCAGCTCCAGTTCCGAGCGTTCTATACGCGAGAAATCCAGAATATCGTTGATGACTTTCAACAGGTGTTCGGTGGATTCCGAGGCCAGTGCCGCGTATTCGACCTGCTCTTCAGTCATGTCAGTGGTTTCCAGCAACTGCAGCATGCCCAGCACGCCATTCATGGGCGTGCGCAGTTCGTGGCTCATCATCGCGAGGAAATCCGACTTGGCATTGTTGGCCTTTTCCGCTTCCTCGCGGGTCTTGATCAGTTGCGCCATTGCCTGTTGCTGTTTGCGGCTGGCCTGTTCGAGGCCGCTGGCGAGGTTGTTGATGTGTTGTGACAGGGCGCCCAGCTCGGTGTCATCGACGATGGGCAGGGGTGTTTTGAAGTCGCCGTTCTGAATCGCCTTGACCGCATCGCCGATGTCGCGGATCGGTTGCGACAGGCTCCCTGCCAGACGCCGGGCGATCAGGAAGGTAAACAACAGTGCGAACAGCGCCAGGATGCCGGCCTTGAGCAGGATTTCCTGCTGGCGCTGACTGAATGCATCACTGGACAGACCGACGATGACCCGGCCCAGATAGTCTTCGGCGGGAGCCGTAGCCGTGCTCTTGCCACTCTGGAAAAAATCATTGTGCAGCGGCACCCGTTGCAGCCGCACCGGTGCCTGGAACACTTCGACCTGATGCGGGCGATTGTGGTTTTCCGACGGTTGTTCGACGTACGCCAGAATCCGGTTGGCGCTGTCCTGGATTTCCAGGAAGCGCACATGGGGCGTGGCCAGCGAGGCCTTGAGCAGGCTTTCGAGCACCTCGTTGTTGCCGGAAATCACTCCGTATTCGGTCGCCGGGGCCAGTTGGTTGGCGATCAACTGGCCGGTGTGGTTGAGCTCCTGGCGCAGGTCCTGGATCCGCACGAACGTGAAGAAGGTGATTAACAGCAGTGTCAGCAGCAGGGCAGGGCCGAGACTGATGAGCTGGGTCCGGGTATTGATGTCCCAGCGACGACGGAAGCTCATGGGTGACGTTCTCCTTCAGCCAACAGTGCTGCGACAGACGCTTCATTGATCTGTTCAATACCTAGCGAGCGAGCCACCTGTGCGTTGCTTGAAACTTTGAAGCGCGACGGGTAGTGCGAGCGTGGCCAACTGGCGGGTGGCTGGTCGAGCAGGTTGTCGAGGGTCGCCAGCCAATCGCTCTGATCACTGTAGGTGCTGGCCAGGCTCCCGGCCTTTACGAACCCGGCATTGGGGCCGATCAGCGCCAGTTGCCGGGCATAGCTGCTGAGTAACAGGTTTTTCGCGGTTTTCGGGTTGTACAGGTCTGGATCGTCGAGGCCCAGCAACACATCGCTGTTTTTCAGCAACGCTTGCAGCGGACGGCTGTCGTGGGTGTTGTCCCAGCGCTCGGTGACCACCTCAAGGCCCAGTGGCAGAGCCGCCTGGCGCAATTCTTTAAGCAGGAATTCACTGTGGTTGTCGTACAGCACGCCAACCCGTTTGACCTGAGGCAGGAGGATTCGGGCCAGGCGCAATTGGCGACCCGGCGGGGGATCGCTCCAGAGCAGGCTGAGGCGAGGCGCCAGGGTGTCACTCAGACGTTGCTGTGCTTGCAGTCGGCTGATGCGCAGCACCAGCGTCGGTGGGCCTTGGGTATCTTGCAGGCGCCAGTCGAGGCTCGGCAGGTCGAGCAGAATCACGCGGATATCGCCGTGAAGCTCGCCCGGTGGCGGAAGTTCGGCCACTGGTTGAAAGCGTACGTTGTCGCCCGGTCGCAGTTCGCGCAGGGCCTGGGTGAAGGATTGCACGCCGGGGCTGCCTTCAATACCGGTCAGCAGAATGTCTGCGGCCTGGACCATCGGGCTGTTCAGCCAGCCACTGACCACCAGGCACAACAGGGCCAGCAGGTGGCCGAAGGTAGGCGGCTTGCGGGTTCGGGCAGGCAGCACTTAAAACGCCAGCTCCGCACTGAAGTACATCGCTCGACGCTCGTCGTCGTAGAACAGCTTCATATCCATGGCCAGGCTCCATTCGGCGAAAAAACCGTTATAGCCCAGTTCGCGGGAGCGCATGTGTTCTTGATCGAGGTTGCCGGCGCCGCGCGTCTGGACGAAATAGCGGGCGCTGGACCGACCATGGGCTGCAGGGGGCAGGCGGGTGACCCGGTAGCGCCAGTTGACGTGGTTTTTGAACAGGTCCGGCGAGCTGAAGGCCAGCGCCAATACCCGCGGCGAGCGAGGTGAAGGGGAACCCAGGGGCACAACACTTCCTTGTTAGCGAGTGAAGGCGCGCATGTTAACCGAGCTGTACGACGTTTCTACTCACGATGTCAGCGTTTTCCACGGTTTTATCGGACTTTTTTGTGCGTGCGCCGCTAATTGACGCGGGGGCTGGCCGCCACTGGGCCGCTCCGTATAATGCCGACATCGCCACTGGTATGGATTAACGGATTGCATATGACTGAACAGCGCCCGATTGCGGTCCTGGGAGGCGGAAGTTTTGGTACCGCCGTGGCTAATCTGCTGGCCGAAAACGGTCATCAGGTCTTGCAGTGGATGCGTGACCCCGAGCAGGCCGAGGCCATCCGGGTCAATCGTGAGAACCCGCGTTACCTCAAAGGCATCAAGATTCTGCCCGGTGTGACACCGGTCACCGATCTGCAAGCCACCCTGGACGCCTGCGACCTGTGTTTCGTCGCGCTGCCGTCCAGCGCGTTGCGCTCGGTGCTGGCCCCGCATGCCGAGCGTTTGCGCGGCAAGTTTCTGGTCAGCCTGACCAAAGGCATCGAAGCCCACACCTTCAAACTGATGAGTGAGATCCTCGAGGAAATCGCTCCGCAAGCACGCATCGGCGTGTTGTCCGGGCCGAACCTGGCCCGCGAAGTCGCCGAGCACGCACTGACCGCCACCGTGGTCGCCAGTGAAGACGAAGAACTCTGTCAGCGGGTTCAGGCGGCGTTGCACGGGCGCACCTTTCGCGTGTATGCCAGCGCCGATCGTTTCGGTGTGGAGCTGGGCGGGGCGTTGAAAAACGTCTACGCGATCATCGCCGGCATGGCGGTGGCGCTGGGCATGGGGGAAAACACCAAGAGCATGCTGATCACCCGGGCATTGGCGGAAATGACCCGCTTCGCGGTGAATCAGGGTGCCAACCCAATGACGTTCCTGGGCCTGGCGGGCGTCGGCGATTTGATCGTCACCTGTTCATCGCCGAAAAGCCGCAACTATCAGGTCGGTTTCGCCCTCGGCCAGGGTTTGAGCCTGGACGAGGCGGTCAATCGCCTGGGCGAGGTCGCTGAAGGTGTCAACACTCTGAAAGTGCTCAAGGCCAAGGCTCAGGAGGTCGGCGTGTATATGCCGCTGGTCGCCGGGCTGCATGCGATCCTGTTCGAAGGGCGCACGCTGGAGCAGGTGATTGAGCTGCTGATGCGCGCCGAGCCGAAGACGGACGTCGATTTCATTTCCACCAGTGGCTTCAACTAAGCCCTCTATGAAACAGGAACGGAGCGAGACATGAGCGATCAAAAAGTACAAGCCAAATACGAGTCCATCCTGTTGCGGGTGCTGTGGATGGTCGTCTTCGTACTGGCCTGGCAAGTGGCGCAGTTCATCCTTGGCGCGGTGGTGCTGGTGCAGTTGATCTATCGTTTGATTTACGGCGCCCCGAACGCAACCTTGATGAATTTCGGCGACAGTCTGAGCCAGTTTCTGGCGCAGATCGGTCGTTTCGGCAGTTTTCACAGCGATCAGAAACCCTGGCCGTTCGCCGACTGGCCAACACCGCGTACGCCGGAAGGTGAAGCGCCGCACGCCGTGCCGCCAGCCCCGCATCCGGCTCGAGATGAGGAACCCAAGCTATGAAACTCTGGGTATTGCGTCATGGTGAGGCTGAACCTCACGGTTCCAAATCCCATGATTCGGAGCGGGCACTGACCGCTCACGGCCGTGAAGAAGTCCTGCGCAGCGCTGCGTTGTTGATCGGCCAGCCGCTCACCGCTATCTATGCCAGCCCTTATCTGCGAGCGCAGGAAACCGCGCAGCTTGTACGCGACGCACTGGGTTTCGAGCCGGAGATCCGTACCGTCGAGTGGCTGACGCCGGAAACCGATCCGGACAAAGTCGCCGAACAACTGGTGTCGGTGAGCAATGTCCTGCTGGTCAGCCACAACCCGCTGGTGGGTCACTTGCTGAGCTACCTGCAACATGGCGCCGGGTATCCGCCGGAGAAGGTCGGCACTGCCGGACTGGCTGAAATCAGCGGCGATGAGCTGCTGATCGGGTCGATGAAGCTCGCGGGCATCAAGCATCCGTAATGGCGTTGCTTTGCTTTATAGGCGCAGGGCTTCGAAGCAGCATGAAAAATTTTGTATGAAATAGCTAACCAAGCACTTGCTTGGTTAGCTACGCTTGCTCCAGAACAAAAATAAGGAGCGAGTCTCATGTCTGCTGCTTTTCGTTTGCCGCTGGATGTCTTCTACGAACGTGAGGCCCGTCATCCCCGACAGCGCTTTTTGGTTCAACCCATCGGCGGCGGACAGGTCGAGACACTGACATGGGCCGACGTCGGCCATCAAGCCCGCTGCGCCGCCCATTGGTTGCGTGCGCGGGAATTGCCCCAGGGCAGTCACATCGCGCTTATTTCAAAAAACTGCGCCCACTGGATCATTGCCGACCTGGCCATCTGGATGGCCGGCCATGTTTCCGTGCCGCTGTACCCCAACCTCACCGCCGAGTCCGTGGCCCAGGTGCTCAATCATTCGGAAGCGGCACTGGCCTTTATCGGCAAACTTGACGACTGGCCGGGCATGTCCCGTGGGGTCCGCGAAGATTTGCCGACGATCAGTCTGCCGTTGCATCCACCGGGCACCTTCGATTTCAGCTGGGCCGATCTGCAGCGCAGTTCGCCGATCCAGGACGACCCCAAACCCGCCGCCGATCAACTCGCGACCATCATTTACACCTCCGGCACCACCGGCATGCCCAAAGGCGTGATGCACAGTTTCGCCAACCTGGGATTTGCCACTACCCGAGGCACCCAATTATTCGGCCTCAATGAGTCGGACCGCTTGTTGTCCTACCTGCCGTTGTGCCATGTCGCTGAACGGATGTTCGTCGAACTGGCATCGATTTACACCGGCCAGACAGTGTTCTTTGCTGAAAGCCTCGACACCTTTCTCGACGACCTGCGTCGCGCACGGCCGACCGCGTTGTTCGGCGTGCCGCGAATCTGGACCAAATTCCAGATGGGCGTCTACAGCAAGATTCCGGCAAAACGCCTGGATTTTCTGCTCGGCCTGCCGATCGTCGGCAAACGAGTCGGGCACAAAGTCCTCGCCGGCCTGGGGCTGGATGCGTTGCGCGTGGCCCTCTCCGGCGCGGCGCCAGTGCCGCAGGCCTTGCTGTCGTGGTACCGCAAGCTCGGGCTGGATGTGCTCGAGGTCTATGGCATGACCGAGAGCTGCGGTTACTCGCACATTGGCCTGCCGGGTCAGAACAAACCGGGCTGGATCGGCAAGCCCTGTCCGGAGGTCGAGGTGCGCATCGACGATTCGGGCGAGGTCCTGGTCCGCAGCGGCGCGACCATGCTCGGCTATTTCAAGGAGCCGCAGAAAACCGCCGACACCATCACCGAGGATGGCTTCCTGCGCACCGGCGACAAGGGCGAGCAAGACGCCGAAGGCAACCTGCGCCTGACCGGGCGCCTGAAGGAAATCTTCAAGACCAGCAAAGGCAAATACGTGGCCCCGGCCCCCATCGAAAATCGTTTGGCGGTGCATTCGCGTATTGAGCAGGTGTGTGTAGTCGGCGATGGCCTGATTGCGCCACTGGGGTTGTGCGTATTGTCGGCGGTCGGGCAGCAGGATGCGGGCGGCGCGGCGCGCGCCGGCCTGCACTCAAGCCTGGAAAAGCTTTTGGATGAGGTCAATGGCGCCCTCGACAAGCACGAACGCTTGCGGCGCCTGGTGGTGGTCAAGGACAGCTGGGCGGTGGAAAACGGCTTCCTCACGCCGACCCTGAAAATCAAGCGCAACGTGATCGAAGCTGCATATGGCGCGCGCTTCGCGGAATGGAGCGAGCGCAGCGAGGCAGTGCTGTGGCAGGATTGAGTCACGAACAAAACCAACAAAGGAAGTCAGCGATGAGTTTGTGGCGCACCACTCCCAACATCGAGCAATTGAATGCCATCCAGAAAAACACCATTGGCGAAGTGCTGGATATCCGCTTCGAAGCCTTTGATGACGAGTCCCTGACGGCGAGCATGGTCATCGATCATCGCACCCATCAGCCTTACGGTCTTTTGCACGGCGGCGCTTCTGTGGTGCTGGCCGAGACGGTCGGCTCCATGGCCAGTTACCTGTGTATCGATACCAGCAAGTTTTACTGCGTGGGCCTGGAAATCAATGCCAACCATCTGCGTGGCCTGCGCAGCGGGCGGGTGACGGCGGTGGCCAAGCCGATTCACATCGGTCGCACGACCCATGTCTGGGACATTCGCCTGACCAGCGATGAGGGCAAGGCCAGTTGTGTGTCGCGGTTGACCATGGCAGTGGTGCCGCTGGGGCAAAATCCGCCGGCGCGTTGATCCAAGTATTGTGGCGAGGGTGCTTGCTCCCGTTGGGTCGCGAAGCGGCCCCAGTCACCTTGACCCGGGACATCTGCTCATGACGGCTGCTATGCATCCGTACGCGAGCAAGCCACAGGTTCATGGGTTTGACCGGACTGTCATCATTCCTGTCAGTTACGGTCATTGCTGCATGGCGCGGACTTACGGACAATCGAGCTCTGTTTTCGTTGATGGATCGTCGGTATGTCGCAGCAGATATTTTTCGCCCACGCCAACGGGTTTCCCTCGGGAACTTATGGCAAGTTGTTCGCGGCGCTGGCGCCCGAGTATCAGGTGACGCATCTGGAGCAGCACGCCCATGACCCGCGGTTCCCGGCGGATGACAATTGGTACAACCTGGTGGACGAATTGATCCATCATCTGGAGCAGCAGCCCGAACCGGTCTGGGGCGTCGGTCACTCCTTTGGCGGCGTACTGCATCAGCACGCGGCGTTGCGCTGCCCTCATCTCTATCGTGGCGTGGTGATGCTCGACTCGCCGGTGCTGACCCGTACCGATCAATGGGTTATCCGGGCCGCCAAGCGCTTCGGTTTCATCGATCGCCTGACCCCGGCCGGTCGCACCCTGGGACGGCGCGAAGAGTTCGCCGACCTGGAAAGCGCCCGGCGCTATTTCGCCGGCAAGACCCTTTTTCGCGGCTTCGATCCGGACTGCTTCGACGCCTATCTGCAACATGGTTTGCACAAGGTGGGCGACAAGCTGCGCCTGCGCTTCGACCCGGCCACGGAAATCAGTATCTACCGTGGCGTTCCCCACACCAGCCCTGGCCGAACACGGCAATTAAAAGTGCCGCTGGCGGTGGTTCGCGGGCGCAGCAGTCGGGTTGTGATGCGTCATCACGCCAGCTCGGTCGGGCGCATGCCATTGGGCGAATCCTTGACCGTGCCCGGTGGCCACATGTTTCCTCTGGAACGTCCGCAGGACACCGCGATGCTGCTGAAAAACCTGTTCAGCCGCTGGGACCGTCGCCGCCAACAGGATTGCGCATGAACCATGTCGTCGAAGAAGTACGCCTGACCCTGCCGCACATCGAACTGGCGGCGCACCTGTTCGGCCCCGAGGACGGCTTGCCGGTCATCGCCCTGCACGGTTGGCTGGACAACGCCAACAGCTTCGTGCGCCTGGCGCCCAAGCTCAAAGGTTTGCGCATCATCGCGCTGGACATGGCCGGGCACGGTCATTCCGGGCATCGACCGGCGGGGGCCGGTTATGCAATGTGGGACTACGCCCACGATGTGCTGCAAGTCGCCGAACAGCTTGGACTTAACCGGTTTGCGCTGTTGGGGCATTCCATGGGCGCGATCGCTTCCTTGATCATCGCCGGAGCGCTGCCGGAGCGCGTGACTCATCTGGCGTTGATCGACGGTGTCATTCCCCCTACAGACAAAGGCGAAAATGCCGCCGAGCGCATGGGCATGGCCCTGCAAGCGCAACTGGATCTGCGAGACAAACGCAAACCGGTTTACGCCACCCTCGATCGGGCCATCGAGGCGCGAATGAAGGGATTGGTAGCGGTCAGTCGCGAAGCCGCCGAACTGCTGGCGCAACGAGGGCTCATGCCCGTGCCGGGAGGTTACACCTGGCGCACGGACAACCGCCTCACGCTGCCATCGCCGCTTCGTCTCACTACCGAGCAGGCCATGGCCTTCGTTCAGCGGGTCAGTTGTCCCGCCAAGCTGGTGGTTGCCGCCGATGGCATGCTCGCCAAACATCCTGAGCTGCTGGAACGTCTACCCTTTAGCCGTGAACAGCTGCCAGGCGGCCACCATTTGCACCTGAATGACGCGTCCGGTGCCGATCTTGTCGCAGACTGTTTCAATCGGTTCTTCGCCGTTCCTTGACTTGCACCGGGCAACTGTCGAGGCTGGGCGGGTTGAAATGGGAGACAACCATGATAGATCTCTACACCGCTGCGACCCCGAATGGCCACAAGGTCTCTATCGTGCTCGAGAAACCCGACCTGCCCCGCACAGTGCAAGCGTCGAGTTTCAGCAAGGACAAGAAGGAACATAAGTCTGCACACTTTCTCAAGATCAACCCCGATGACGCCAGTGTCGTCAAGGGCGCCCAGGCCATGCTGATCCGATGAGCCTATCGATGCGTTCCCTCAACCTGCTGGCGCTTTGCTGTTTCAGTCCTCTGTTGTTTGCCGCCGATGTTCCAGGCAGTCAGGACCTGCCGATTCTGCCGCGCATGACCGATGCGCAGATCGTCGACTATCGCCCCGCAGCCGAACTCGAGCGGGTCTATCCGCTGGGTTCGATACGCAAGATCAGCGGTCAGTTGCGTTTTGACGGTCAGGTCAGCGCCCGTGGTAACGCCACGTCGGTGACCTACGAGTTGCCACCGGAACACTCGGCGACACAAGCCTTTACCGACGCCCGCGAAGCTTTGCAGAAGCAGGGCGCCCAGTTGCTGTTCTGGTGCCAGGCCCGTGATTGCGGCGAGAGCAGCCTGTGGGCCAACGAAGTGTTCGGCAACGCCAAACTCTATGGCTCCGATAACGAACAGGCGTATTTGCTGCTGCGACTGGCGGCTCCGAAGGACAATACCCTGGTGGCGCTTTACAGCATCACGCGGGGCAATCGCAAAGCCTATCTGCATGTCGAGCAGTTTGACGCCGCGGGTCCGCTGGGCGATTTGCTGCCGACATCCGCAACCTTGCTGCGCGAACTCAAAAGCACCGGCGAACTTGATTTCCCCAAACTGACAGACGTGCCTGACGAGGCCTGGCTGCGCTTGATCTCTCGTGGCCTGAATCTGGACACGACCCAGCGGATCAGTCTTTCCGGGCCGAAAGCCGAAGCCTGGCGTCAGGCATTGATCGAGCAGGGTGTACGGGCGGCGCGGATGGAAACCGGCAGCGTCGAAGGCTCTGGCCTGCATATTGAACTGCTGCGTTAAGCTTGATCGGGTGAACGCGTTCTGCGCGTTCGCCTACTCTTTTGCGAACTGACTTTTCTTGAGATTTCGATGATCAATAACGACCGGCTGTTGGTGCAGATCCTGCTCCTGGTGCTGTTTGGCGCAAGTTTCTGGGTAATGGCGCCGTTTTGGTCGGCGTTGTTCTGGGGCGCGGTGCTGGCATTTGCCAGTTGGCCACTGATGCGTTTGCTGACGCGCTGGCTTAACGGTCGCGAGTCCCTGGCGGCAGCCATATTGACCGTCGGCTGGATGTTGCTGGTGGCGGTGCCGTTGGTGTGGCTGGGGTTCAATCTGGCGGACCACGTGCGTGATGCCGTGTCATTCTTCAAGGACGTCCAGGTCGATGGCTTGCCTGAAGCCCCCGCCTGGCTCGGCAGTGTGCCCTTGGTGGGCACGCGACTGGTCGGAATCTGGAACAGTATCGATCAACAGGGCGCGGCGATGATGGTGTCGCTCAAACCTTATTTCGGGCAGGTCGGAAACTGGCTGTTGGCGCGTAGCGCGCAGATCGGCAGCGGCATCCTCGAGCTGACCTTGAGCATTGTCTTCGTGTTCTTTTTCTATCGGGACGGGCCACGATTGGCGGCGTTTGTTCATGGCTTGCTGGAGCGCCTGATCGGCAAGCGGGCGGGGTATTACATCGAACTGGTGGCGGGCACGGTGCAGCGGGTGGTGAACGGGGTGATCGGGACGGCGGCGGCCCAGGCGGTTCTGGCGCTGATCGGGTTCCTGATTGCCGGCGTACCCGGGGCTCTGGTACTCGGTATCGTGACTTTCCTGCTCAGCCTGATTCCCATGGGCCCGCCGCTGGTGTGGATTCCGGCCACGGCCTGGCTGGCCTGGAAAGGCGAGTACGGGATGGCGGTGTTCCTGGGCATCTGGGGCACATTCATCATCAGCGGCGTGGACAACGTGCTCAAGCCGTACCTGATCAGCCGAGGCGGCAATCTGCCGTTGGTGATTGTATTGCTGGGGGTGTTTGGCGGGTTGATTGCCTTCGGCTTCATCGGCCTGTTCATTGGCCCTACGCTGCTCGCGGTGGCGTACAGCTTGCTGACCGACTGGAGCAAAAGCCACTCGCGGGTCGAGGATCGTCGCTGATTCGAAAGGGATGGCGGGGGAGGAGAACACAGACTCGCGTTGGTCCATCGCACGGATGATGGGGGACAGACAAACCAACGCCAGGCTGTAAAGGCGGCTCGGGCTTCCTTGCCCGAGTCGTATGGCGGGGAATCAGAACTTGGCTTCGGCATCCAGTTGCAGAGTGTTGATGTCCGAATCTTTCTTGTTGATGCTGGCGTTGGTGTAGTCGGAGTTCGCCATGTAGTAAGTAGCGCCGACGTTGAAGTTCTTGTCCAACTCGTAGCTCACTTTCAACTTGCTGCCACGCGAACCGGTGAAACCGTTGGCGAAGTCGGAGTCGGTGAAGGCACCGACCACGGCGTTTTGCTGTACATCGCGGTAGTTGTAGTCGATAGCGAAGCCGTAGACCTTGGTCTTGACGCCGGCCAACCAGCCAGTGTCCTGGCTGTTGCTGGCTTCGGTGTTGTTCACGTATTGACCGTAAATCGACAGCGGCACTGGCAGACCGCTGACATCCAACTGACCAAAGCCTTCGTACAGTTTGAATTCTTCACGCGGGCTGTTGCCGTTGACGGCCAACGCGCACGGCGCAGTGACGGTGCCAGTGCCAGGGCAGGCGCTGCTGTCAGCGTTGTCATAGGCGTAGATACTGCCGCCCAAGGTCATTTTCAGGTTATCGGTCAAAGCGAAGCGACCGCCCAACTGACCGGCGTACAGACGCAGGTCGTGTTTGAACTGCACGCCCTCGCCGTCGACGTTGTCCTTGAGGGTGTAGTGACCGGCGCTACCGAACAACTCGGTGCTGCCGCTCAGCGGGTATTTGTAAGACACCGACAGACCTTCCGGATTGATATCGCTATCCCAGATGATGTCGCCCATGCTTACCCATTGCTGTGGCATCTTGCCGCCCACCAGGTGCAGGTTCTTGATCGCATCCGGGTGGTAGTCGACGTAGCCCTGATCCAGCCAGATCTGCTTCTTGTCGAAGTAGTTGTTCAGGTCCTGGTTGGTGGAACGCGCGTCATCGTTGCTGCCGGTGGCAACGCGAATACCGGTGTCAACTTGCGGGTTGATTTCGCTGTAGGCACCCAGGCGGGCACGAATGCGCTGACGGTTCTGGTCCTTGTTGTTCGATACGCCGTCGTTTTGAACGGTTTCCTGACGAAAGCGCACGTCACCCTTGAACTGGGTCTTGGCAGCCCAGGCCAGTTTCTGATCGAAAGTGCTCAGTTCGTTGGTTTTCTTGGCGGTCACCGCGATTTGTTCGTTGGTTTCCTGTTGAGCCTGGCGGGCGATTTGTTGTTCCTTCTGATCCCTGGCCAGCTCTGCTTGCAGTTCGCTGTACTGCGTGTTGGTAATCGAACCGTTAGCCTTGAGCATGTCGAGCAGTTTGGCGTCGACTGCGGCACTGGCCGGAACACTCATGGCCAGCAGCAAACCACCACACAGGGCCGCCGCAGTTTTCGTGGAAGCAACACGCATATCAATCTCCGAAGATGAGAGTGGATGGCTGAGCCATCCAGGGCACAACCGACCATTGATGGACGGAAAACAGGGCCGGGCTATTCCCCGGCGTTCTAAAAACAGGCGCCAGTATCGCGATGGTTTATGACAGTGAGGTGGCAATGCGGTGGCAAGTCGATGACGATGCAAAATCGTCCTGAACTATTGAGATAGAGCGCTGTCGGCGATTTGATCGTGTGCAAAGGATGGCGATCGGCGATACTCGACAGGCTTTTTAAGCCATGAACGAGTGAGGATGGTGATGCCGTTGCAACGCTTGCAAAGTCTGTCCGAAATCGCCGCGCAAACGTGGGACGCCCTGGTGCCCGAGACGCAGCCGTTTTTGCGCCATGCATTTTTGAGCGCACTGGAAGACAGTGGCAGCGTCGGCCCTCATTCCGGCTGGCAACCCGAACATTTGCTGCACGTCGAAGGTGATCGATTGATCGCCGCCTTGCCGAGCTACCGTAAATGGCATTCCTATGGTGAGTATGTGTTCGATCACGCCTGGGCCGATGCCTGTGAACGCGCCGGTATCGATTACTACCCCAAGCTGTTGACCGCTGTGCCGTTTAGTCCAGTCAGTGGTCCGCGCTTGCTGGCGGCCAGGGTGGAGGACGGCTTCGAATTGCTCAAAAGCCTGCCGGGTTATCTGGAGATCGAACAGCTTTCCAGCGCTCATATCAATTTCACCGATCCGTTCACCGACGCGGCACTGGCCGAGCAGCCAGGCTGGTTGCAACGCATCGGCTGTCAGTACCACTGGCAGAACCGCGGTTATCGGGATTTCCAGGACTTCCTCGAAGCCCTCAGCTCACGTAAACGCAAACAGATGCGCAAGGAGCGCGAGCAAGTGGCGGGGCAGGGCTTTGATTTCGAATGGCTGGAAGGTTCGCAACTGACAGAAGCACAGTGGGATTTTGTCTACGCGTGCTACGCCAATACTTACGCGGTGCGTAGGCAAAGGCCTTATCTGACGCGGGAGTTTTTCAGTCTGCTGGCCGAGCGCATGCCGCAATCAATTCGCGTGGTGTTTGCCAGGCAAGGCTCCCGGCCGGTCGCCATGGCGTTCAGCCTGGTGGGGGGCGACAGTTTCTATGGTCGTTACTGGGGGTGCCTGGCCGAATTCGATCGACTGCATTTCGAGACCTGTTTTTATCAGGGTATGGATTATGCGATTGCCAACGGTTTTCAACGCTTCGACGCGGGTGCCCAGGGCGAGCACAAGTTGATTCGTGGGTTCGAACCGGTGATCACCCACTCCTGGCATTATCTGCGCCATCCGGGGTTGAAAGCAGCAGTCAAAGACTTCCTGCAGCAGGAGAGGCAGGGTGTGCTGGCATATGCCGAGGAGGCGCGGACGGCTTTGCCTTATCGGCAGGCCTGAAGTAAACGGCAAAACGGTGAAAACAAGCTCCCACCGTTTTCTAGTGCCGCCAAGAGTCAATCGATTCCGACGAACCCACCGGTCTGATGCTGCCACAGCCGCGCATACAAACCGCCCTGGGCCAGCAGTTCAGCATGGCTGCCGGTTTCGGCAATCTTGCCATTCTCCAGTACAACCAACCGGTCCATGCGGGCGATGGTCGAGAGCCGGTGGGCGATGGCGATCACGGTTTTGCCCTGCATCAGGGTTTCCAGGCTTTCCTGGATTGCGGCCTCGACCTCCGAATCCAGGGCTGAAGTGGCCTCGTCCATGATCAGGATCGGCGCGTCCTTGAGCAGCACGCGGGCGATGGCGATACGCTGGCGCTGACCGCCCGAGAGTTTGACCCCGCGTTCACCGACATGGGCATCGAAACCGGTGCGGCCTTCGGCGTCCGAGAGCATGGGAATGAAACCGTCGGCGCGCGCCTTGCGCACCGCCTCCCAGAGCTCGGCGTCGGTCGCGTCGGGTTTGCCGTAAAGCAGATTGTCGCGGATCGAGCGATGCAGCAAGGACGTGTCCTGGGTGATCATGCCGATGCGCTCGCGCAGGCTTTCCTGGCTGACCTCGGCGATGTTCTGCCCATCGATCAGAATCCTTCCGCCTTCCACGTCGTAGAGGCGCAGCAGCAAGTTGACCAAGGTCGACTTTCCCGCACCGGATGGCCCGATCAGGCCGATCTTTTCGCCGGGCTTGATGTTCAGGTTGAGACCGCCAATGATCCCGCTCCGTTTGCCGTAGTGAAAGTCCACGTTCTCGAAACGCACTTCGCCACGGGCCACGGTCAAGGGTTTGGCCTGGTCGCGGTCGGTCACCGAGACGGGTTGCGAAATACTCTGCAAACCGTCCTGAACCATGCCGATGTTTTCGAAGATCCCGGTTACCACCCACATGATCCAGCCGGACATGTTGACGATGCGGATCACCAGGCCGGTGGCCAGGGCAATGGCGCCCACAGTGATCAGCGATTGCGTCCACAGCCACAGCGCCAGGCCGGTGGTGCTGACGATCAGCAAGCCGTTCATGCTGGTGATGACCACGTCCATGCTGGTCACCACGCGGCCGGCCAGTTGGGCTTTTTCAGTCTGTTCCTTGATTGCCTCGCGGGCGTATTGCTGCTCGAAGTTGGTGTGGGCGAACAGCTTCAGGGTGGTGATGTTGGTGTAGCCGTCGACGATGCGCCCCATGAGTTTGGAGCGCGCATCGGAGGACACGACCGAACGTTCCTTGACCCGTGGCACGAAGTAGTAGAGCGCGCTGATGAAGGCGACGATCCAGGTCAGCAGCGGGATCATCAGGCGCCAGTCGGCCTCGGCGAACAGCACCAGGGAACTGATGGCGTAGATCAGCACGTGCCACAACGCATCCACCGCCTGCACGGCTGAATCGCGCAGGGAGTTGCCGGTCTGCATGATCCGTTGGGCGATGCGCCCGGCGAAGTCGTTCTGGAAGAAATTAAGGCTCTGTTTGAGCACATAACTGTGGTTTTGCCAGCGGATCAGGCTGGTCATGCTGGGGCTCAGGGTCTGGTGCACCAGCAAGTCATGCAGGCCAACGAATACGGGGCGCAGGACCAGCGCCACCACGACCATCCAGGTCAGCTCAAGGCTGTGTTCCTTGAAGAAATTGACGTTCGGCGTGCCTTGGGCCAGGTCGATGATGCGGCTCAGGTAGCTGAACAGCGCGACTTCGATCAGCGCGCCAACCAGGCCGACAAACAACAGGGCCGCGAAGCTCGGCCAGACCTGCTTGAGGTAATAGGTATAAAACGGCAGTACCCGATCCGGCGGAGCGGGCGTCGGGGCGTCGCGGAAGACGTCGATCAGTTTTTCAAAACGGCGATAAAGCATGGGTTTTTCACCCGCGAACGGGCTCTCCTTTAAACGGTTTGAGTGTTGCCGGCATGACCGGCAACGGCTCGGACATCCTTGTCCAGCTTAGTCTCAGTCGATGCGCTTGGCCGACTTGATGAACACCGGATCGGCCGGCACGTCTTTCATGCCGCTTTTGGTTGTTGTTTGCGAGTTGACGATGATGTCGACCACGTCCATGCCTTTGACCACTTTGCCGAACACGGCGTAGCCGTCACCGCTGTCGAGGAAATCGTTGTCCTTGACGTTGATGAAAAACTGGCTGGTGGCCGAATCCGGCACCGAGGTGCGGGCCATGGACAGGGTGCCACGGACATTATGCAGGCCGTTCTTCGATTCGTTCTTGATCGGCGCCTTGGTTTCTTTCTGCTGCATTTGCGAAGTGAAACCGCCGCCCTGAACCATGAAGCCCGGAATCACGCGGTGGAAAATCGTGTTGTTGTAGAAGCCGCTGTCCACGTAATCAAGGAAGTTCTTGGTACTGATCGGGGCTTTGACCGGGTCCAGTTCGATCTCGATCTGGCCGTTGGTGGTTTCCAGCAGCACATGTGGCGCCTTGGTTGGCGTTGCCGCCATCAGGTTGGCGGCAAACAGAACGGAGCCAGCGACAAGGGCGATTTTTTTCAGCATGGGTCAGTGATCCTGAGGGTGGTGGTATCGACGGCGGCAAGAAACTCAAGCAGCGTCTGGTTGAAGTGTTCGGGCTGGTCCAGCGGGGTGGCGTGACGCGAATCGGCAATCACCACCAGCCGCGCATCGGGCAGCAGTTTTACGTAGTTTTCCTTCAGCGAGACCGGCGTGTAGTCATGGTCGGCGCTGACGATGAGGGTTGGACAGGATACCTTCGACAGTCGTTCCTGAACGCCCCATCCCACAATGGCATCGAAGCTGGCGAGATAAGCATGTTTGTCGTTTTTTGCCCAGCGTTCGGCCATTTTTTGTCGCAGATCCGCCTGCTCGGGCTTGGGGAACAATTTTCCGCCCAAGGCTTTGCCGATGGTGCCAAGACTGAGGACGCGCATCAGGCTCCAGCGCTTGAACCATTGCCAGTAATCGTCGCGGCTGCGCAGTTTGACCTCGGGCGCGCTGTTGACGATGCACAGGCTTTTGAGCAGTTGCGGCTGATCCACGCCCAGTTGAAAGCCGATCATGCCACCCATTGAAAGCCCCACATAGTGAGTCGGGCCTAGATTCAGATGCTCGATCAACGCGATCAGGTCGGCGCTGAACCCGGCGATGCTGTAGCGCTCGCGGGGTTTGTCCGAGCGACCATGGCCGCGCACGTCCGGGACGATCACCCGGTAACGGGCAGCCAGCGCGGGGATCTGTTTTTCCCAGTCCAGGGTGCTCGAACCCAGGCCGTGGACCAGCAGCAATGGCGTACCGTGGCCATATTCCTCATAGTGCAGGTTGCAACCATCGTGTTCGAAATAGGCCATGCGTGCACTCCGTGTCAGGCTTGTTCAGGGGCGGCGAACGGTGCGTCCAGTGGTGCGGTATCGAAGGTGCGCAGCAGTTCGATGAGAATCTGCGTGGCGGGTCCGAGCGGTTTGTCCTTGTTCGAATACAGGTAAAAATTCGGATTACGGCTGCCACCCTGATCCAAAGGTAGCAGCTTGAGCGTGCCTTCCTTGAGTTCCCGTTCGATCGTGTGCCTTGGCAACCAGGCGAAACCCAGGCCACTGCTGACAAACGTGGCGGCGGTGGCCAGGCTACCGACAGTCCAGCGCTGTTCGGCGCCGAGCCAGCCGACGTCCCGGGGCTGTTGCCGGCCGGAGTCGCGAATCACCACTTGCATCTGGCTTTCCAGATCCTGGAAATTCAGTTCGCGATTCAGACGATGCAGCGAGTGTTCGGGGTGAGCGACCGCGACGAATTCGACGTCGCTCAATTCCGCGCCCAGGTAACCCGGAATACTGAAACCGGTAATGGCCAGGTCGGCCACGCCTTCGAGCAACACCTCTTCCACCCCCGACAACACTTCCTCGCGCAAGCGCACCCGGCAGCCACGGCTTTGCGGCATGAACGCGGTCAAGGCGCGGACCAGGCGGGCGCTCGGATACGCCGCGTCGACCACCAGCCGCACCTCGGCTTCCCAGCCTTGCTCCATGTGGTGGGCCAGGTCTTCCAGCTGGCTGGCTTGTTTCACCAGTTGCCGGGAGCGGCGCAGCAGCACGCCACCGGCCTCGGTCAACACCGCTTTGCGGCCATCGATACGCAGCAGTGGCACGCCGAGCTGGTCCTGCATGCGCGCCACGGTATAACTGACCGACGACTGCGAGCGGTGCAGCGCCTCGGCGGCCTGGGCGAAACCACCGTGATCGACCACGGCCTGCAGCGTTCGCCATTGATCAAGGGTCACGCGGGGCGCTTTCATGATGAGCTCCTCTTGTCCTAAGCTGGCAGCCCTTATTGGAGACTGCTGAATGAAAAAATTCTGTTGTGTGGTGCTGGCGATGCTGCCGCTGACCGCGTTTGCTTATCAGATTGATGTCGAAAAACAGCTGAACGGCTTGAGCATTGACTACAACGCGTATGACACCGATAGCGATATCGCCACCATCCAGGTGAACAACTACGGCAGCACCGACGTGACCTGTAAGGTGGTTTTCAACAACGGCCCGGAAGCGCCGCGCACCCGCAATATCGAAGTGGCTGCTGGCAAACACAAAAATGCGACTGCCAAGTTCAACCGTTCCATCATCAAGATGCGTATCAAGCTCACCTGCACCCCAAAATGACGGTAGGAGTCAGAGTGCTCGCGACAGCGTCGGGGCAGTCGACAGCCCTTTTCACCCGTCGCTGTCGCGAGCAAGCTGGCACCTGCAACGTATGATTCGCTTATAAACGAATTTATCGATAGTTTATAGCAGTTATTTGCGCTTTTTCATCGATATGGCAATGTTTAACCTTCACTCCATCGACTTACAGCATTCTCAGATGGAGGTTACATCCCATGTCCCGCGTTCTGATCATCGAAAGCAGCGCACGTCAGCAAGACTCGGTTTCCCGTCAACTGACCCAGACCTTCATCAAACAGTGGCAAGCGGCTCACCCGAAGGACGAAATCACTGTCCGTGACCTGGCCGTCAACCCGGTGCCGCATCTGGACATCAACCTGCTGGGTGGCTGGATGAAGCCTGCCGATCAGCGCAGCGACATCGAACAGGTTTCCCTGGAACGTTCCAACCAATTGACCGACGAACTGCTGGCCGCCGATGTGCTGGTGATGGCCGCACCGATGTACAACTTCGCCATCCCGAGCACCCTCAAGGCCTGGCTTGACCATGTGCTGCGTGCCGGCGTGACGTTCAAGTACACCGAAACCGGTCCTCAAGGTTTGCTCACCGGCAAGCGCGCTTATGTGTTGACCGCTCGTGGCGGGATCTACGCTGGCAGCGCCGCGGATCACCAGGAACCCTACCTGCGTCAGGTCATGGGCTTCATCGGCATCCACGACGTCACGTTCATCCACGCCGAAGGCATGAACCTGGGCGGTGACTTCCAGGAAAAAGGCTTGAACCAGGCGAACGCCAGGCTTGCTCAAGTGGCCTGACCCTTTAATCGCCAGATAATCGCTGGATGGTCTAGTGACCTGGCGCTACCCCTTCAAGCCTGTACGCGCATCGAACCTCCCTTTGCACTTGCTGCTCCTGAGTGCTGCCGCCCGATTGAACGCTTTAGCGAGATCGGGCTTTTTTTTGCCCGGAATTTTGTATCGTTTGAGTGTTCGCGATCACCGGCAAAAACCGCTATCTTCGCCGCCATTCGAAACGAGGCGAGCATGGGCTATCTACTTTTTGTCACGCTGATCCAGGCGTTTTCCTTCAGTTTGATCGGCGAATACCTGGCCGGTCATGTCGACAGTTACTTCGCGGTACTGGTGCGTGTGCTCCTGGCGGGGCTGGTGTTTATTCCGCTCACGCGCTGGCGCTCGGTAGAGCCTGCGTTCATGCGCGGCATGTTACTGATTGGTGCGCTGCAGTTTGGCGTGACCTACGTTTGCCTGTATCTGAGCTTCCGTGTGCTGACGGTGCCTGAAGTGCTGCTGTTCACGGTCCTCACGCCACTGCACGTGACCCTGATCGAAGATGCGCTGAACCGACGGTTCAATCCATGGGCATTGGTGTCGGCACTGGTGGCGGTGGCCGGGGCTGCGGTGATTCGCTATGACCGGATCAGCCCGGACTTCTTCATGGGGTTCCTGCTGCTGCAACTGGCCAACTTCACCTTCGCCGCCGGGCAGGTGCTCTACAAACACCTGGTGGCTCGTCACCCAAGCGATCTGCCGCATTACCGACGCTTCGGTTATTTCTACCTTGGCGCACTGGCGGTGGCGTTACCGGCGTTCTTGCTGTTCGGCAAACAGAACTTCTGGCCGCAAGCGCCGCTGCAATGGGGCGTGTTGGTGTTCCTCGGCCTGGTTTCGACCGCGCTGGGTCTGTACTGGTGGAACAAGGGCGCCTGTCTGGTGAATGGCGGGACGCTGGCGGTGATGAATAACCTGCATGTGCCCGTGGGACTGCTGCTCAATCTGCTGATCTGGAATCAGCATGAGGAACTGGGGCGGTTGCTGCTGGGTGGCAGCGTGATTCTGATGGCGGTGTGGATCAGTCGGTTGGGTATTCAAAAACCGGTGGCTGTGCGCTAAACCCAACCAGACTCAGCTCGGGGTCAAGACAGTCGACGAGATGTATATGATCGGCAATCGCCTGCAAAGCCTGCTGGGGCAATTCAAAATTTGATGCCGTCTTGCCCGGCGCTTATCAGGACGATGGGGGCAGGGTGTTGGACAGGACGGGTGCGTGGCAGGCCTGCATTGATACGAAAGACGTGTCAATGCAGGCAAGGGCGGGCGATTTATTCAGCGAAAAAACCTGAACGCCAACGAAACCTCTCGTTGATCAAGCGTTGACTGTCACTGCTTTTTGCCGGCGATACAAGATCGTCGTCGCTGTGAATCCACAAAAAGCGGCAAACATCAGCCAGTAGGCAGGCGATGCCTTGTCACCGGTTGCCTGTACCAGGAGAGTGGATACGGCGGGTGTGAAGCCGCCAAAAACAGCGGTCGCCAAACTGAATGCCAGGGAAAATCCCACGACTCGTACGTTCTGAGGCATCACTTCAGTCAAGGCCGCAACCATCGCGCCGTTGTAAATGCCAAAGAAGAAAGAGAAGTACAACAGCACGGCGAGCAGGCGTTCAAAGCTTGCCGCTGCGGCCAGCCAATGCATGGCGGGATAAGCGGTGAACAGGCACAGCAAGGAAATCGCCAGCAACAAGGGGCGACGGCCGATGCGGTCGGAGAGTGTGCCGCCGATGGGCAGCCAAATGAAGTTGCTCAGGCCGACGAAGAGCGTGACCACCAGACTGTCGGTGGTGCTCAGGTTCAGTACAGTCCTTCCGAAGGTGGGGGTGTAGACGGTAATCAGATAGAACGTGGTGGTGGTCATTGAGGCCAGCAAGCCCCCCGCCAGCACTGTGCGCCAGTTGTCTCGCATCGAGCGGAACACTTCATTGGCACTTGGGTGATGCGTGCGTGCTTTGAACGCATCGGTTTCCTGGAGTGAACGGCGAATGATGAAGATGAACGGAATAATCACGCAACCTATAAAGAAGGGGATCCGCCAGCCCCAGGCGGCCACTTCGGCAGCTTCCATGGACGCGTTGATCGTGTAGCCCAAGGCGGCTGCAAGAACGATCGCCACCTGCTGGCTGGCCGACTGCCAGCTGGTGTAGAAACCGCGGCGGCCCGGCGTGGCGATTTCAGCCAGATACACTGAAACGCCACCCATCTCCGCGCCAGCGGAGAAACCCTGCAACAGTCGTCCCATCAATACCAGTACAGGTGCCGCGACACCAATGCTGGCATAGCCTGGCACGAGTGCAATCAATACCGTTCCCGCGGCCATGATCGACAGCGTCACGATCAACCCCTTGCGGCGTCCCACCTTGTCGATGTAAGCGCCCAGCACGATAGCGCCCAGTGGGCGCATCAGGAATCCCGAGCCGAATACGGCGAAGGTCATCATCAGCGAGGCGAAATCGCTGGTGGCAGGAAAGAACGTCTGGGAGATGTAGGTCGCGTAAAAACCGAACAGAAAGAAGTCAAACTGTTCGAGAAAGTTGCCGCTGGTGACCCGTAGAATGGCGCCCAGCTTTGACCCCTTGGATCCGCTATCTTGAGTTGTTGTTTTCATTATGGTTACCCGGGTGATCAATATTGTTATTGGAATGAGTGGTTCTACGATCAGTCGCTTCCGGCGTTAATCGGGTTGGGTTGGCGTTTTTCGATGGAGTACTTGAGCAGCGCGGCGCTACGGAAGATGCCGTGGGCGAATTTGCTGTAGGGCATGGTCAGGAAAAACGCCATGACCAGGCCGAGATGGATCGCCAGCAACAGGCCCAGGGCTGCGGTTTCACGGAACGCCAGGAGTGCCAGACCGCTGGCGCTGACCAGCAACAGCAGCGCGATAAAGCCGCGATCCATGGGTTTCTGGTTTTCGTCGCCGTGTTCGGGGTTGCGACGCAGGTTCAACCACAACAGGCCCGCGGGGCCGACCAGCAATCCGAGCCCACCGCTGATGCCCAGCATCACCGGCAAACTCAAGACGGGGTAGGGCGCCGACCAGTCCAGCAGGAAATGGTAGAGCGTGGCGACCCCAGTGGCTGCGAAGCACAGCATGAAGCCGTAGAAGGTGAAGTGGTGGAAGCGCCGCCGCCACAAGGTGAATCGATCATCAGCGTTATTGCAGCCCTCGCCATGACCACCGTCCAGGAATTTGAGCCGGGCGACGTTGGCCGTGGCTTCCAGTGCGGCAGCGGTTTTTACCTGCGCGGGCGCGTCGGCCGGTGAAACATTGCGCCAGAAGCGCCGCACGCCAAGGGTCAACGCGAGTACCGCGAATCCGAAAACCGCACCAAACATTACAGCCAGGGTGTTGTGCGGGAAGATCCCGTAGAAATTTCCCCCGGGCATCGCGGTGAACAAGTTGCCCATCACCATCAACGTAAGACACAGGAACAGTGCCAGCCCGGTACCGGCTGACAGCGCCAGAGTCAGTCCGTTGCGCCGGTATAGCGTGCCCATCGCCTGTGGCCAGGCGTATTCGGCGTAAGTATCGAGGCGGACTTTGGCCATGGCCTTGGGCACATTGATTTCGAATTCGTGAGGTGCGGCGTACTGGCAGGCATGCAGGCATGCGCCGCAGTTATGGCAAAGGTTCGCCAGGTAATGGATATCGGCCTGGGAAAACTCCAGGCGTCGTGTCATGGCCGGAAATACAGCGCAGAAGCCCTCGCAATAACGGCAGGCATTGCAAACGGTCATTTGTCGCTGAACTTCGCTTTCATCAAGGTTGAGCACCGGAATCAAATCGCTCGGTGCCTTGGGATCAAACAGCTGCATGTCTAAATTCCGTTTGTGAAAGAGAAACAAAGCCTGCCGAAGCGGCTGCCTGTACACCGGCAATCCGACCGAAGGCAGTACCAATGGCCATGCCGATGCCGGCGGTGTAGCCCTTGCCCAATACATTGCCCGCCATCATTTCTCCTGCGACAAACAGGTTGGGGCTAGGCTTGCCGTTGAAGTGAACGGCGGCGGTGTCGTCGGTAGCGAGGCCTAAATAGGTGAAGGTCACGCCGGGCTTAAGGGGGTAGGCGCAGAAGGGTGGCTTTACCAGTGGGCGCGCCCAATGGGTTTTGGCGGGCGTCAAACCCTCGGTGTGGCAATCGTCCAGCGCGGTGTGGTCGAACGTGCCGACGCGGCAGGCCGCGTTGTATTGCTCGATGGTGTTGACGAATTGCGTAACGGGAAGCTTCAACTGGCGGGCCAGATCTTCCAGCGAGTTGGCTTTAGTGCCCGGAAATACCGGCGGCATGAACCGGCCGAGGGCTTGTTGGTCGATGATCGAGTAGGCCTGTTGACCGGGTTGACCCGCGACCAGTCGACCCCAGATCGCATAGCGCTTGGGCCAGAAGTCTTCACCCTCGTCATAGAAGCGTTCGCCGTCGCGATTAACCACCACGCCCAGCGATACGCAATCGATACGGGTACAGATACCTCCGTCATACAGGGGGGCGCGGGCGTCGATGGCCACCATGTGTGCTTGCGTCGGGTCACCAATGAAGTCGGCGCCCAGGTTCTGCATGCGCCGAAGCAGTACGCCGGTATTGAAACGCGTCCCGCGAATCAAAAAATTGTCTGAAGGCCATTCTCCGCGCTCGTTTTGACCCCAGGCCTCACGGAGCCATTCGCGGTTGGATTCGAATCCGCCGGCAGCCAAGACGCAGGCCTTGGCCTGAATACGCTCGGCGGGAAAACGTTGTCCATCGACATCGCGCTCACTGATGTGGGCGGCGATGAATTTTCCATCCTTCAATTCGATATCAGTCACTTGAGCGTCATAGCGAATTTCGACGCCCAGCTTCTCGGCGCTGCGGAAGTAAGCGTTAACCAGTGCTTTGCCGCCACCCATGAAAAATGCATTGGTGCGCGCAACATGGAGGGCACCGGACAGCGACGGCTGGAAATGCACGCCATGGGAGCGCATCCAGTCACGGCAGTTCGATGAGGCGCGGATGACAAGACGTGCAAGCTTCTCGTCGGTAATCCCACCGGTGACCTTCAGCAGATCCTGCCAATATTCTTCTTCGGGATAGGCATCGACCAGGACATCTTGCGGCGCGTCGTGCATGCAGCGCAGGTTTCGGGTGTGTTGCGAGTTGCCGCCGCGCCAGGCTTTTGGTGCACCCTCCAGCAACATGACGCTAGCGCCGGCCTCCCGAGCCATCAAGGCTGCACACAAGGCCGCATTGCCGCCGCCAATTACTAATACGTCGATCATCATCACTCCTCAATCGCAAGGAGGCATGAACGAAAAACTCCTCGCGAGTAGGGAGACCTTAGGGCAGACAGTTTTGTGTCGAAAGGCGCATTACCGCTTGGGGTGTTTAGTTTTTATAAAGGCTTTGCTGATTGGCGCTCATCGTAACGCCGGGATAGGGGGGGCATCGAGATCATGGCGCGACGTCGTCGATCCACGAGGCGCCTGGCCACTGATGATCAATCACCAACTGTCGCGCGACATCGGTGATAACCAGTCGCGCCGCCAGGGCTGCGGGAGCCAGTTCATCGTCAGGCAGCGTCGCCAACAGGTTTCGTCTGCCTGCGTGAGTATCGGAAATTTCCACCACTGAAAGTCCCGACTCGCCTTTAAGCGCCGCCGCTGCACCGGGCTGGATGGTGGCGGCATGACCTGCGCGTACGGCATTCATCAATACGGCAAGACCATCCACTTCCATGATGATGTTGGGAGCCAGTCCCACGCGTTCAAACGCGGTCATCAGCGTTGAACGCAACCCGTGTTGCGCACTCGGCATCACCAGCGGAAGTTGACCCAGATCCGCCAGCTGCACGCAGGCTCCTCGTGGAGCGTGGGGCAGGTGAGGCGAGCTGATGACAAATAGTTTCTCGTCGAGCAGCGGTGTAACGCTCCAGCGCTTTCCACCTTCAAGTTGAAACAAAATGGCCAAGTCTATCTGGCGTGCATTGAGTTGCGTGGCCAAGTGCCCGGACAGCATCTCAACCAGATGCAATTGAATATCCGGATAGCGCTCTCGCATCGCGTTGATCAATGGCAGGGCAAGCACAGTGGCAGTCGTAGGCGGCAAGCCGACGGTGACATACCCACTCATCCGCCCACGGTGAGCCGCCATGATCGCATTCTCGGATTGCCGCAAGCACAGCTGGGCATGGTGCAGGAACGCCATCCCGGCGCTGGTCGGTGTGACGCCGGTAGTGGTGCGATTCAGAAGTCGGGTTGCCAGTTCGTTTTCGAGTTTCGCGATCTGTTGGCTGAGAGCCGACACGCCGACGTCCAGCTCAAGCGCTGCGCGTCCCAGGCTCCCTTGCTCGACGATTTTTACGAAATAGCGCAGTTGTCTTAATTCCAAACGTTACTGCTCCACTTCAATTGACACTGGAAGGCCTGATGGACGGGACGGAAAAATGTTGGCCGCCACGCGTTGCACGGGCGGCACAACAGTTATCCAGCCTGAGATGTTATGCCTCGGCCGTCAACTTTCCACTCAGGGTGAGGGAACACTTGTATCGTTATACCCAACAAGAAAGGCGCTGGAAGGGCCGTCAAGCTCTAACCCTCATCTTCCGGATCGACTACAGGGTGTACGAAATACCGACTTGAACGGTTCTCGGTTCACCCGGGTAAGCGTAGACATTGCCGAAGGCGCCTTCTTCATAGTCGCGGTCGAACACGTTCTTCACATCGAGATTAAGCCTGACCTTGTCGTTGATCTTATAAAAGCCGAGCAAATCGACGACGGTGTAACTGCCCATCGAAAACGCTGTGTTAGCAGTCTGGCCTGCACGTTCGGCGACGTACTTGCTACCCACACCCAAGCCCAGCCCTTTCAGGTTGCCATCCTGGAATTCATACACGTTGAGCAGGCTGAAGCTGTTCTTCGGGATGTTCAACAGCCGAGTGCCCGACTGGATCACATTGTCCTGGGTGACTTCGGCGTCGACATAGGCATAGCCGCCAATCACTCTCCATTCCGGGGTTACATTGCCTGCCACGTCCAAATCAAAGCCCCGGCTGCGGACTTCGCCAGCCGCCACGCTGAACGTCGAGTCCAGGGGGTCGGTGGTGAGGACGTTTCGTTTTTCAATCTGGTAGATCGCGGCGTCAACACTCAACTGGCGATCCAGCGCCTCCCATTTGATCCCCATCTCATAGGACTGACCCTTTTCCGGCTCAAAGCCACCCCCCTGTCGACTCGCGCCCGTATTGGGTTTGAACGAGCGCGCGGTATCGGCATACACCGCGACGGTATCGGTAAGGTCATAAAGCACTCCGAGACGCGGGGTCACCGCGTTGTCGCTCGCCTCCCAGCTCCTGGCCCCCGGCACAAAGGTTTGATAGTCATGCTCGAAACGCTCAAAACGGGCGCCAGCCAAAACTTTCAAGCGCTCGGTCAATGCCACCTGGTCCTGGACGAAGGCGGCGTATGTCTTGAGATTTTCCTTATCGTGGGTCGGCGTGCGGGTCAGGGTCGGACGAGGCTGGCCGTACACCGGGTTGAAGAGATCAATCGGGTAGGCACCCACTGCACCACTGGAACGCTGGATGATGGACTTGTAGTCGTAATCTTCGTATTCGACACCGGTCAACAAGGTGTGATCGAAGCCGCCGGTGGAGAAATGCCCGGTAAGGTTCAGTTGAATGTCCTTGTCCGTCCACTCCAGCTTGCGATAGTTGAAGTTGCGCCCCAGCGTGCGCCCGTCGGCTGCGACGCCGTTGGCTTCAATGGCATTGCCCTGCAAGGTGCCATCGAGCCATTGGAAACCGCCACCCAATGTCCAGTTGTCACTCAGGAAGTGCTCGAAACGCAATTGGGCCATGTTGTTGTCGTTGTGCAACTTGCCGGCGTCTTTTTCACCGAAGAACGTATCACGCGACGCGGTGCCAATCTGGTTGGGATAGCGGGTCACACCGCGATCCAGCGGGTGATTGTTGCGCATGAAGTCGCCCTCGAAAATCACCTTGGTGTCATCGGTGGCCTGCCAGGAAAGCACCGGCGTCACGCCGTAACGTTCGCTCTCGACATGATCGCGGAACGTATCGCCGCCCTCACCCACCACGTTCAAGCGATAGGCCAGGCGGCCTTCTTCATCCAGCGGACCGGAGGCGTCCAGTGTGCCGCGCTTCATCCCCTGGTCATCGAGTTGGCTGCCCAGCGTGACGGTGGGCACGGCCAGAGGCTGTTTGGATACCACGTTGAACGTGCCACCCGGGTCGCCTCGACCGTAGAGCATGGTCGCCGGCCCTCGTAGCACTTCGAGCCGCTCGATGGTATTGGCATCGGGCATGTTCGGATAACCGCGGTTGATCGGAAAGCCGTTTCGATAGAACTCGCCGGTGGTAAATCCACGCACCGTGAAAGTGGTCAGCCCTTGGCCGCCGAAGTTGTTGGCGCGTCCCACCCCGCCGGCATAGTCGAGTGCTTCTTGAAGGCGCGTAGCCCCAATGTCCTCCACCACCTCTTTGGTCACCACGCTGATGGATTGCGGAGTTTCATGAATCGACGTGTCAGTTCGCGTCGCGCTGGCAGATCGCGTTGCGCGGTAACCCTGCACTGGCCCTTGAGCCGTTTCGTACTCGGCTGACCCGACGATTTCGGTCGCTTGCAACTCTAGACTGGGGGTATCGGTTGTGGGTTGCGCCCAAGAGGGAGCGGAAAACACAGTAAGGACACAGATAGAGACCAGCGTACGACGCATCGGGGAAGCCTTGAGAAAATAGCCAAAGGGGACGGCATACGTGCCAATAGTTCGCGGCGCATGGTATATCAAATTATTTGCCGTTGATACGTATTCGCATTTGTAAGTTGTGAACGCCACTTCCGCTTGTACTCATTTGCTGACCAAATGATTTCAGATCACACCGCTTGAAGTCGGGCGGCCAACGAATCCCGGACACCCATTTAGGTGAGAATGCCAGCCAGTTAGAGGCTTTGAATTAGACTCGGGGACAAATCAGGCAACAAAAAAGCCACTGTTTGCAGTCGTTTGCATAAAGAAACTCGGCCTGAGCGCTCGAAACCGTTACCCTATGCAGCTGTTTTTTTGCATTTCTTCGAGGTAGCACCCGTGTTTTCCCAATTCGCCCTGCACGAACGCCTGCTCAAAGCCGTGGCCGAGCTGAAATTTGTCGAGCCAACGCCTGTGCAAGCAGCGGCCATTCCGCTGGCGCTCCAAGGGCGTGACCTGCGGGTGACAGCGCAAACCGGTAGCGGCAAGACCGCTGCATTCGTTTTGCCGATCCTCAACCGCCTGATCGGTCCGGCCAAGATCCGCGTCAGCATCAAGGCGCTGATCCTGCTGCCGACCCGCGAGCTGGCCCAGCAGACCTTGAAAGAAGTCGAACGCTTCTCGCAGTTCACCTTCATCAAATCCGGCCTGATCACTGGCGGTGAAGACTTCAAGGTCCAGGCCGCCATGCTGCGCAAGGTACCGGACATCCTGATCGGCACGCCGGGCCGGATGATCGAGCAACTGAACGCCGGCAACCTCGACCTGAAAGAAGTCGAAGTACTGGTGCTCGACGAAGCCGACCGCATGCTCGACATGGGCTTTGCCGACGACGTTCAGCGCCTGGTGGACGAGTGCACCAACCGTCAGCAGACCATGCTGTTCTCCGCCACTACCGGCGGTTCGGGCCTGCGCGAGATGGTCGCCAAGGTGCTGAACAACCCTGAGCACTTGCAGCTCAATGCGGTCAGCCAGCTGAACGAGACCACTCGTCAGCAAATCATCACTGCCGACCACAACCAGCACAAAGAACAGATCGTCAATTGGCTGCTGGCCAACGAGACCTATCAGAAGGCCATCGTGTTCACCAACACCCGGGCCATGGCTGACCGTATCTACGGCCGCCTGGTGGCTCAGGAGTACAAGGCGTTCGTGTTGCACGGCGAGAAAGACCAGAAGGATCGCAAACTGGCGATCGACCGCCTGAAGCAGGGCGGGGTGAAAATCCTCGTAGCCACTGATGTCGCCGCTCGCGGTCTGGACGTGGACGGCCTGGACCTGGTGATCAACTTCGACATGCCACGCAGCGGTGACGAATACGTGCACCGTATTGGTCGTACCGGTCGCGCGGGCAACGATGGCCTGGCCATCTCGCTGATCTGCCACGGCGACTGGAACCTGATGTCGAGCATCGAGCGCTACCTCAAGCAGAGCTTCGAGCGCCGCACCATCAAGGAAGTCAAAGGCACTTACGGCGGACCGAAGAAGGTCAAGGCTTCGGGCAAGGCTGTTGGCGTGAAGAAGAAAAAGACCGACGCCAAGGGCGACAAGAAAAAAGCCGCCGCCAAGACCCCGACCAAGCGCAAGAGCGCCAACCGGCCGAAGAGCGATTCCCTGGTCAGCAAGGATGGCATGGCCCCGCTCAAGCGTCGCAAGCCGGAAGCGCCGGCTGCTGAATAAAGCAACGTAGTGAGCCCATAAAAAACCGGACCCAGGTCCGGTTTTTTTATGCCAGACAACGGCCCTGCGAAGTCGACGCCGACACATCGCACCGGCCAGCGCCTACGGCTTTCAACCCTCGGTCTTTTTCTCCGCCGAGCCCAGTTCTTTCAAGCGCTGGTCGATCAACTGGCACTTGTCAGGCAAATCCTTGGATGCCGTCCCAAGGTCCATCTTCTGCAACTCGGCATTGATCTCCTTGGCCTTGGTCGGGTTCTGCTCCGTAAGCCTGGCCACTTCCTGTCCCAGTTGTTCGCGTTTGGCGGTGGCTTCTTCGGGCGTGCAGGCCCAGGCGGGCAGGGCACAGGTCAGAGCGGCGGCGAGGGTGAGCGTGAGCAGTGATTTCATGGCGGCAGGTCTCGGTTCCGGTGAAGGCGGGTTACCCGGTTGAGCGCTGCCCCATGGCAAAAGTTCAGTGTCAGGCAATGGCCGCGATTCTGTGCCAGCAGGTCAACTTCCGTGGCAGCAGTTCGACTTCGCCCCCTCCTCGTACCGGTCGTGGTGCCGCACCCATTCCATGATTTCCTCTTCATTCCTGCCCTTGGGCGTCAGATCGAGGTAGTTGTAGGCGCCGACCAGCATGTCCAGGCCACGGGCATAGGTGGAGTAAGTGTGGAAAATTTCTCCGGCTTCATTGCGATAAAAAACACTGAGCCCGGGGAGTTCTTCCTCGCAACCGTCGGTTTTTTCGTAGTTGTACGTAGCCGTTCCGGCGGCGACCTCTTCGGCTCGAGCACTGACACCAAAGTCATAATTGAAATCGCTGCCGGCCGACGATACCCAGTCGAATTTCCAGCCCATGCGGCGTTTGAATGCCTGGAACTCGGCGAAGGGTGCATGGGAGACCGCCACCAGCGCGATGTCATGGTGGGCCAGGTGCTGGTTGGCGCCGTCGATGTGATCGCTGAGAAATGAGCAACCGGGGCAACCTTCATCCCAGCCTTCGGCGAACATGAAGTGGTAAATGACCAGCTGACTGTGCCCGCCGAACAGATCAGCCAGTTTCAGTTCGCCGCCTGGTCCCTGGAAGCGGTAGACCTTGTCGATTTTCACCCAGGGCAGGGCGCGGCGTTCAGCGCTGAGTTTGTCCCTTTCCCTGGTGAAGGCTTTTTCGTGGGCCAGATGGTGTTGGCGGGCGACCAGCCATTCTTCCCGGGACACGACGGGATGATTCTGAATGTTCATGGGTTTTTCTCCTGCGTGATGCTTGGAGGTGACGGACACAGCTTAGTCGTTTGATCCCTGCTCAATTCGACATACCGACGGTCGCTGCTGTTCGAAACCCCGGCTGAACGGCTGCCGTCCACGCCGGTCACAACCTATGAAGGCCCTCTCACTCACGGGCACCGGAGGTTGAATCAGGATGACGACTTATAACTGGGATTTAATTGAGCGTTTGCTGCACGAGGTGCAAAACGGAGCGAGCAGTTTCACGCCTCGACCCTATGCCGAGCAGTACGCGGCGCAGAAGGCTGCGGAAGGTGAGCAGACCGAAAACCTGGATCACCTGAAAGCGGTGGCCGGCGAATACGAAAAGTTGCTGCTGGCGCGTGGTTACATCGAGCCTCGGCCCGATGAGCAAGGCGGTAGCGGTTCCAATTACATTTTGACGCCTCGTGGCTCAAGCCTGTTGAGCCTGATCGACAGCAGCATTCCGGGCAACGAGCATCCACGTCAGGTCTTGGATGAACAGGAGGATGCGCTGGCTGAGGAGACGTTTGATGCGCTGGCGGCGAAGGCGCAGATTGCCTGAAACAAAGGATCGCAGCCGTTTGTCGGCTCTGCCCAAGGCTGCGATCCATCTACCCCTGCTTCGCCGCCTTCAAGCATTTCAAATCGCTGAAATCCTTGCGCACACCCTCAATTTTCTTCAGCAAACGCTGACGTTGTTCCCGTGTGCTCTCTGCCATCAAATCCACAAATAGCGAGCGCGCCTGGGCTTCGGTGTTGGCGAAGGCCTGGCGGTATTGCGGTGTCCACAAACGTTCTCGATCGACCAGTAGCGTCTCGATTTGTTGTGGGAATTGTGGGCTCTGACGTTGCGCCACGGCCTCACTGAACTGTTTCTGCCAGTGCGCGCGGTTGGCGATCCATTGGGTGTTTTGGTCGCCCAGCGCAGTCGACCAGGCCATCACCCGTTGTTCCTGGCTGACGCTCAACGGGCCGAGCCAATCGGTCAGGCGCTTGTCCATGCGCGCACCGCGTTCGGCAATTTGCTGAGCCAGCGGCGGTTTGACGTATTCCTTTTCACGTTTGCGCAGATCTTTGGCAAAAGCGTCGTTCATCTCGGCGACTTGCTTGTCATCCAGTCCCTGTAGCAACTCGATGGCCGAAGGCGTGATCTGGCGCGCGGTTTCAGCGATAGCCATTTTGGCTTCCGTGGTTCGCGCTTGCAGCGCCGCGTCGGTCACCTGATTGGTCTCGACCATGCTCTGCAAGCGATCCAGCCATTCGAGGTAACCCGGCAATTGTGTGGTGCAGTGCCAGTTCAGGTGTTTCTTGAGGCGCTCGTTGAACCAGTCCTTTTGCTCGCCGTTCATGTCCAGGTAGTCGCTGAGCGTCCACGGAATGATCACGTCGAGGTTGCGATAGGCCAGGCCGACGCGGCTGCAGGCGCCGAGGGCGAGGGTGAAGATCAGCAGGGTGGCGATGTGCTTGAACCAGCGAGACATGGGCGAATCCTTGCGAGGCCGGGCGCGTCTTATTCTCATGTGAACGCAGGATGAGCCGGGCAGTTCAGCCAATCAATAGAATGCGCGCTCGGCCTTGAGCGTCACCAGGCCATCACACTGGCTGTTGTGCCCGGAATACGCCGAGCACTCGCTGCCGCTGAGGTTGGAGTTGCTGTAGATCAGGTCAAGGTCGATGCCCATGAACGGGCGTGAAAACTTCACCGACCAATCGGTGAAACTGCTGACGTAACCACCGCCCACCGAAACCGGCGAGTTCAGCTGATGGGTGGTATATTTCATGCTGATCCCGATGCCGAACGGCTGATTGCCGCCAAGGTCGGCGAATAGCGTGTTGTTCTGTTTGTCCGGATCGTTGCTGAAAGCCACGCCGAAGCGGCTACTGAGCAGGGTCAGGCCGCCGAACAGTTCCTGGCTGTCGAGGGTGTCCACCTTGGGATAGCTGTAGTGGATCATCCCGACTTCGTAGCCGAGCGTTTGGTCGAAGGGTTGTTTAAAACCGATGTAGGAATCGATTTCGAGGTTCTTGCCCGACGAGATGCCCATGCTCGGTGCGTACTGCCCGAAATACAGGCCACTGTCGTGGCTGAGGTCGAGGCCACCGTGAAAGGAGCCGACCGCCGAAGGCTTGACCAGCCCCTGGGCCATGCTGCGGCTGGGGGTGGTACCGAGTTTGAGGTCGAAGTCGCCGAGCTCGCGCTGGAAAATTTGCGCGTGCGCCGATGAGCCGGCCAACAGGCCAGCAAGCAATAAACAGGTGGACTTGAGCATGCGTCACTCCATGAACAGCGAGCGCAGGGCGTCGGGCCCGCTGAAACGCTTGATCTAGACGCGTGCAAGGATACCGGCGATTCATCGTGGTCGATGGCCGTTCGTCGATTTTTGCGGATTAATTAAACAGAAGGGGTGTGGCGAGGGTGCCAGTCCAGGCGCTTCGAAGCTCAAAGCGCCTCAGGACGGGTGTATTACCGGTATTACTTCTTGCCCAAGGTGATCTGCTTGGACGGGCCGAACGTCTGGCCGCTGACGCCTTTGGCAATTTGCTGGATTTCACCACCGGATTTGAGGAACGCAGCAATCTGGTTGTTGATCGATTCGCTGGTTTCGACGGCTGGAGCTGGCTTTGCTTTGCTGTTGGATGCTTTTACGCGCATGGCGGCCATTAACCTGTAGAAAATTAACTTGGCCATGTATCGTACAGGAAAGGCCGGCTATTTGCTTGGTAAATATCCCTTTAAGCACAGCGGGCATGCGCGAGGTCAAGCGCAAGTTATTCTCTTGATGAATCCCCTAAGCTGCTGTTTTAAATAAGAACAAGGGTGTGGGAATGGCCGTTTTGCCGCTGAGTAACCAGGGTTGAAATTCCCAGAATGGACTGACGAGCGGCCACGCCACGCGCCAGAACCCATGAAATTCAAGGCTTTGAGCGAGATTTTCCTGCGTCATCGGGCCGGACACCGAACGCGCCCGGTAAAACCGGGTAGAATGCGCCCACGCAATGAGGGTATTGAACATGGCTTTAGTCGGGCGTTACAACAGTTTGCAAGTGGTTAAACACACTAACTTCGGTTTATATCTGGACGGTGGTGCGGATGGCGAAATCCTTCTGCCGAATCGTTATATTCCAAAAGATATTCCCAGCGAAGATGAAGACTGGCTCAATGTTTTTGTTTATCTGGACAGCGATGACAAACTCATTGCAACTACGGAGAAACCGAAAGTTCAGGTCGGTGAATTCGCCAGTTTGAAAGTTGTAGAAGTTAACAGTATCGGTGTGTTCCTGGATTGGGGGCTGCCGAAGGATCTGTTGCTGCCGTATTCCGAAGAAAAGCGGCAGATGACGGCGGGCGAATACGTCGTGGTGCATGTCTATCTGGATAAGCACACCCGCCGCATCACCGCGACGGCGCGCCTGGACCGTTACCTGGACAAGACGCCGGCCAACTACACCGCAGGCCAGGAAGTGGATTTGCTGGTTGCCGAAGCCACCGACATGGGGTTCAAGGCGATCATCAACAACAAACACTGGGGCCTGATCCACAAAAACGAAATCTTCAAGTTCATGCGCGCCGGTAAAGAAGAGAAGGGGTTCATCAAGGAAGTTCGCGCCGACGGCAAGATCAGCCTGAGCCTGCAACCGGTTGGCCAGGAAGCAGCCAGCAGTCTGAACTCGAAGATCCTCGCCAAGTTGCGCGAGAATAATGGCACCCTGGCGGTCAACGACAAGAGCGACCCCACGCTGATCAGCAGTATGTTTGGTGTCAGCAAAGGCAACTTCAAGAAAGCCATCGGTGCGTTGTACAAGAATGGCCAGATTGTCATTCATGCCGATCGTATTGAACTAAGCTGAGCGCTTTGCGGCCCTATGCAGAAGACGCCCGAACCTGCGGCGGCTCCTGCAAGGGCCGGATGATGAAAAAAACTCTCATAGCCTATGTCGCCACCCTGGCGGCGTTTCTCGTACTCGATGGCCTCTGGCTGGGCGTCCTTATGGCGTCGACCTATCGGGAACTGCTCGGTTCGTTGATGCTCGAGCAACCGCGGTGGGTCCCAGCCGCTGTGTTTTACCTCCTTTATGTCGTCGGTTGTGTGGTGTTTGTGGTGTTGCCGGCGCGGAGCTGGACACACGCCGCACGTCTGGGGGCATTGTTGGGCGCGGTGGCGTACGGCACCTATGACTTGTCCAACTGGGCAACCCTGCAAGGGTGGTCGGCGCGGTTGGCATTGATGGACATGGCGTGGGGCGCGGTGGCAAGTGCCGTTGCCTGCATTGTGGGTTTTCGTGTGGCGAATACGCTGGCTGCAAGCAAATCATGAACGGTGTTGGCTGGACGAATGTCATCACGAGCAAGTTCGCTCCCCCCTTTGAGCCTGCGCAACAGTCCAAGAGTGGGAATTGGCCCGTTCACGATTGACTGAGCAGCAGTCGGCTATTCCTCTCTGTATACATGACATGTGCACCGTTTGCAGGCGGCAGTGCCCTGTTCATGGGCATCTCTGAGCAAAAAATGCCGTTTATCTGCCTGCATAAAACACCGCTAGAACCGCGATTCGTCACACCTTTATCGTTTATGGCACGCATTCTGCGTAGCAACTCGTATACAAACAATGACAGCTCCCGTACGCAGTGTGATGTTGGCATCACGTCGGGAGTGTTTACGAGGAGCTTCGCAATGACCGAGCAAACGCCCAACGGCTACAGCCCGCGCTTGTACAACCAGGACCTGGGACCGCTGCCGCAGAAATGGAATTGGTACAACATTTTCGCCTTCTGGATGAGTGATGTGCACAGCGTCGGCGGTTATGTATTCGCCGCCAGCCTGTTCGCGCTGGGGCTGGCCAGTTGGCAGGTGTTGATTGCCTTGCTGGGCGGAATTTGCATTGTGCAGTTGATCGCCAACCTGGTGGCCAGGCCGAGTCAGCAAGCGGCAGTGCCGTATCCGGTGATCTGCCGGTTGGCGTTCGGGGTGTTCGGGGCGAACATTCCGGCGGTCATTCGCGGGTTGATCGCGGTGGCCTGGTACGGGATTCAGACGTACCTCGCGTCCAGCGCGTTGATCATTGTGGTGTTGCGCTTCTTTCCTTCGATGGCGACCTACGCAGAACCACATTTTGCCGGTTTGTCCTACCTCGGCTGGTTCGGTTTCCTCAGCCTGTGGTTCGTTCAGGCGTTGGTGTTCTGGGCAGGCATGGAGTCGATCCGCCGTTTTATCGATTGGGCTGGCCCGGTGGTGTACGGCGTGATGTTCATGCTCGCCGGGTGGATTGTCTGGCAGGCCGGTTGGAGCAACATCAGTTTCACCCTCGCGGAAAAGTCCCTGTCGGGTTGGGAAGCGTTCGGACAAGTGATCGTGGCCATGGCCCTGGTGGTGTCGTACTTTTCCGGGCCGACCTTGAATTTCGGCGATTTCAGTCGCTACTGCCGGAGTATGCAGGACGTGCGTCGCGGAAATTTCTGGGGACTGCCAGTGAATTTTCTGGCGTTCTCCCTGGTGACCGTGGTGATTGTCTCCGGCACCTTGCCTGTCTTCGGTGAAATGCTTCACGACCCGATTGCCACCGTGGCGCGGATCGACAACAGCGTGGCCGTGCTGCTGGGCGCGTTTGCCTTCGTCACCGCCACCGTCGGCATCAACATCGTCGCCAACTTCGTGTCCCCGGCATTCGATTTCGCCAACATCGCCCCGAGTAAAATCAGTTGGCGTGCCGGCGGCATGATCGCGGCCGTGGCGTCGATCTTCATCACCCCGTGGAATTTGTTCAATAACCCCGAAGTGATTCACTACACCCTCGATGTGCTGGCGGCGTTCATTGGCCCGTTGTTCGGGATTCTGTTGGTGGATTTCTACCTGATCAAAAAACAGCAGATCGACGTTGATGCGCTGTTCAACGATGGCCCGAGCGGGCGCTATTACTACAGCGGCGGGGTTAACTGGACGGCGGTCAAGGCACTGATTCCGGCGACGTTGATGGGCGTGGCGATCACTTTCACCCCGTTCCTGCAACCGATGGCCAACTTTGCCTGGTTCACCGGTTGTTTCCTCGGTGGCGCACTGTTCTTCGTGTTGGCCAAGCGTGAGCAGGTGCAGCGATCTCTCCCGCTGGTCACGGCGGCATGACGCAAGCGGGAATTTAAAGGTCTCTATCAGGCGGAAATTTCTGGCCGTCTGGTTAATAATCGACAGCATAATTTTTCGCCCCGACGCCGCTTGTTCGACAAGCCGCTCGGGGCTTTGCTTTTACTGTCGAGTCACTGCCATGTTGTGTGTTGTTCTTGAGGTCTTGCGGTGAGCGTCGCCCGGCGTAGCGCCGATGGATTTGCCCTGCAAGTGATGCTGGGGTTGTGCCTGATCTGGGGCGTTCAACAGGTGATGATCAAGTGGGCGGCACCTGACATCGCACCGGTCATGCAGGCAGCGGGGCGTTCGGGCATGTCCGCGTTGCTCGTCGGGTTGTTGATCTGCTGGAAGGGCGGCTGGGATCAAGTCGGCACCACCTGGCGCGGCGGCTTGTTGGCCGGGGCTCTGTTTGGCCTGGAGTTTTTCTTCATCTCCGAAGGCCTGCAACTGACCACGGCGGCCCATATGTCGGTGTTCCTCTATACCGCGCCGATTTTTACCGCGTTGGGTGTGCATTGGTTGTTGCCGAGCGAGCGCTTGAGGCCGGTGCAATGGTTGGGAATCTTCCTCGCCTTCGTCGGCATTGCCGTTGCGTTTGCCGGTGGCGTGTCCTGGGCCAACCTTGATCACCGCATGCTGATGGGCGATGCGCTGGGGGTATTGGCCGGTGCCGCCTGGGGGGCCACCACGGTGGTGGTGCGTGCTTCGCGATTGTCGGAAGCGCCGGTGACCCTGACCTTGTTTTATCAGTTGATCGTCGGCTTCGTCGGGCTGCTGTTGATCGCGCTCCTCAGCGGTCAGATCACCCACGTCAGCTTGACCACCGTGGCGGTGGCCAGCGTGTTGTTTCAAGGCCTGGTGGTGTCGTTCTTCAGCTATCTGACCTGGTTCTGGCTGTTGCGCCGGTATCTGGCGGCGAACCTGGCGGTCTTTTCGTTCATGACGCCGTTGTTCGGCGTCACGTTCGGCGTGGTGCTGCTGGGAGAAAAACTCAGCCTCAACTTTGTCATCGGGGCCGTGCTGGTGCTGCTGGGCATCACGTTTGTCAGCGCTGAGCAGTGGGTGCGTCGCCGTTTGCGCAAAGCGCTCGGGCAGCGTTGACCGGACTCAAGAGCAATCCGCCGGCCAGCAGCAAACCGCTGCCGGCGATCACCAGCGCAGGTTGCAAGCCACCGCTGAAATGGCTGCTCAATGCTGCCAGCAACGGCCCGCTGAGCTGGCCCACGGCAAAGCAGGCGGTCAGCAGCCCGGCGTTGCGTTGGCTGGCGTGGGGCGCCAGCTCCCGTGAACGTTGCATCACCAACTGCATGCAGGCCAGGAATGGTGTGCCACACAAGATCACTCCCAGCACGAGCCCCGGACCATTGCCCAGCAGGCAAGCGAAGACCCCGGCGGCTTGCATCCATAAGGTCAGCGTCAGCCATTGACGCGTGGTATTGGCCGCTTGTCGACGCAGACTCACCAACACCACGCCAATCGCCGCTGCCAGGCCGAAGCACGGCCAGAACAGATCGGCCTGCCAATGCCCGTGGAACTGCGCGTTGGCCATTTGCGACAGAAAAGTGGCCGGGATGATGTAGCCCAGGCCGTACAGTCCATAGACCACGCCCAAACGGCCGATGCCTCGATGGGATGAGCTTGCGACGCTGGCAGTGGCAGTGGCAGGTGCGGTCGCGGTGGGCCGGGGCAGAAATCGCAGAACCCCCAACAACATCAACAGGGCGACGGCGGCATACACCAGCCACAACGTGGCAGACGTCTGGCCCAAGAGGTTCGCGACCAAGGCCAGCACCCCGGTCAGAAAAATTCCCAGACCCGGTCCGGCAAATACCACGGCGCCGAGCCGCGGGCGCCCGGTGGCAGCCGCCAGTGGCTGACTCAGCGCAGTAATCATCACCAATACCCAGGCGCTGGCCACGCCGGTGCCAAAGCGCAGCAACAGATGCGACCAGAACCCGTTGGCCCAGAACGACGCCAGGGTCAGCAGCACACACAGCCACAGACCGCCCAGCAGGCGGCGGCGCACTTGCTCGGGACGACGAGAGAACATCGCGTCCACAGCACCGACGAAATAGCCCAGGTAATTGGCGGCGGCAATCAGTCCGGCGTCGGTCAGGTCGATCTGGCCTTCGCTGAGCAGATGCGGCAGTTGCGGCGTCAGGGCAAAACGGCCGATGCCCATGGCCATCATCAAGGCGACAAAACAGGCAAGCAAGCGGATCAAGGGAGACATGGTCGGAGTTCCACCAGAAGATCAATGACCGTCAGGCTAGGACTGATTGACTTTCTTTAAAAATGAATAATAGTGAGTAACTTGTTCTTGTTTGGAGAATGGCGTGGAATTCAGTCAATTGCGAATTTTCCAGGCTGTGGCGGAGGAAGAGTCCATCACCCGTGCTGCTGAACGCCTGCACCGGGTGCCGTCCAACCTGTCGACCCGGCTTAAACAGCTGGAAGAGCAACTGGGGGTCGAACTGTTCCTGCGCGAGCGTCAGCGTTTACAGCTATCGCCCGCGGGGAAAGTCCTGCTGGACTACACCACCAAGTTGTTTGCCTTGCACGATGAGGCTCATGCCGCCGTACAGGGGGGGCAACCGGCCGGCGACTTCGTGCTCGGCACCATGTACAGCACTGCTGCGATTCACCTTCCGGCGCTCTTGGCGCGTTATCACCGAACCTACCCGGCGGTGAACCTTCAGGTGCAATCCGGGCCCAGTGGCGAATTGCTTGAGGGCTTGCTGACCGGCCGGCTCGATGCGGCGCTGGTGGACGGGCCGCCGGAGCTGGCGGGATTGGACGGTGTGCTGTTGTGCGAAGAGAAACTGGTACTGGTCAGCGAAGCCGACCACCCACCGGTGCTCAGCGCGCGGGATGTGGAAGGGCGTTCGGTGTTCACCTTTCGTCAGGGCTGCTCTTACCGGATGCGCCTGGAGTCGTGGTTTTCCCATGATCACGCAGCGATGGGGCGGGCCATGGAGATCGAGTCCTATCCGGGGATGCTTGCGTGCGTGATTGCCGGTTCCGGGGTGGCGCTGATGTCGGAGTCGATGCTCGCCAGTCTGCCGGGCCGTGAAAGCGTGGCGGTACACCCGCTGGCCGAGCCTTTTGCCACGGCGACCACGTGGCTGATGTGGCGCAAGGGCATGGTCGGGGCCAACCTGAATGCGTGGATCGAGCAGCAACAGGCGGTCTATCCGTCGGCGCAGATTCAGGCGCGTGCGATTGCCTGAGTTGACATTGGTCAATTGTGATCGATTCAGTAACAGATCATTGCCAATTTGATCGAGCATTGCACAGCACTTCAGACTATTATCAGAGCGAAGGGGCTACAGAATTCCGGCCGCTCGGCACTACCCTGAAGGGGGCATCATGAAAGAGAAAATTCAGAACTGGCTGCATGACCTGGGTGTCGCACTCGGTTTGATCGAACCGCCTCTGCAACCTGTGCCAATTCGCACGGACGACGAACAACGCCGACGCCAACCGCGTCGCCGGTAATCCTGTAGGAGCGAGCCCGCTCGCGATGGACGTTAACGATCACGCTGATTGTCTTGAAGTACGCGTCGCCTGGAAGTTTTCGCGAGCAACCTTGCTCCTGCAGGGGCGCGTACGGATTGTTACAACCGGCAATCATGATTGTTAATGTCTGCCGATTTCCAGCAAAAACCGACTCAAGTCTCTGGCCGTCCTGGCCGTTTTGAGCAGTTGGTCCTCCTCGGCGGTAAACGCCGTCAAGCCGAACTCATCTTCCAGATGGAAGATCAACTCTTCGATATCCGTTTTATCCAATCCCAACTGCGCCAGGCTGGCGTTGTCGTCGAAGTCATCCTGACTCTCCAGCAGTCGGCTGATGAAGTGATGCACCGCGGCACGAACGGCAGCTTTTTTCATGATGGTTCTTCGAGGGCGTAATCGTTGTTTTCCCTGCGTTGAATATCCTGAAAATGAGTACAGCAGGCTTCAGCCGTGGCAGCGTTGCCACTCGTCAATCATGTGGCGCAAATGTTCTCCGGAGAAACTGTCGAAATGGCCGCCATGCACCGTGCGGATCGGCAGGGCGTGCAAGCGTTGCAGACTGCGCGCGTAGTCATCGAGGTTGGAATGGTAGGCGTCTTCGATCAACGGTCCGTCGTAGATGATATCGCCGCTGAACAGGGTCTCGGTTTCCGCTTCGTACAGGCAGATGCCGCCTGGCGAGTGTCCTGGCGTGTGCACAACCTGCAACACCCGATTGCCCAGATCCAGCACATCTCCATCTTCGACAAAGCCCGTGGCTGGCGCGGCCTTGACGCTGTACTCGGCGTAGCAAAGCGGGCAATCCGGATGCGCCTCGAACATATCGTCACCGACGAACGCCCTGCTCAAGTCGTTTTCGCCGTCCGGTGCGGCGAGGATGTCCGCTTCGGCGGGATGCACCAGGCGCTCGGAAAATTCGTGATGCCCGGCGATGTGATCGAAATGGCAATGACTGGCCACCGCCACCAATGGCCGCTCGGTGATCCACGGCAATTGCTCGCGCAGGCTGACCAGCCCTGAGCCGCTGTCCAGCAGCAGGTCCTTGTCACGGCCTTGAATGTGCCAGAGGTTGCAGCGGTAGAAGGGCCGGATGTACGGCTCGTGAATCAGGCGAATGCCGTCACTGAGCTGTTTGACTTCGAACCACTGATCGCGGCTGACGATTTTCATAAGCAGTTTCCTTCAGACGAAAAAAACGGGTGTGGCAACCGACGCCACACCCGCCGAAGAAAGCATCAAGTCGTTATATTCAGCTTAGGCGGCGCTTGCCAGTGTCACCGGGCGACGGGACATCAGGCTGACAACCACGAAGCTCACCAGGCCTACGCCCAGGCTGTAGTAGATCGGGGTGTTGGCGTCCAGACCATCCTTGACCATGAACAGCAGGGCAGTGGCGAAGCCCAGGCCCATGCTGGCGATGGCGCCGGCGGTGGTTGCGCGTTTCCAGAAAATCGCGCCGATCAACGGGATGAGCATGCCGCCTACCAACAGGTTGTATGCCAGGGTCAGCGCACTGATCACGTCGTTGACCACCAGGGCGATACCCAGCACCACGATGCCGGTCAACATTGTGACCAAGCGGTTCAGGCCCAGGCTCGACTGCTTGCCGCCGCGCAGTTTTGGCAGCAGGTCTTCGGTCAGGGTGGTGGCAGCGGCGAGCAGGCCGGCGCTGGCGGTGGACATCATGGCGGCCAGGGCGGCAGCGATCACCAGGCCACGGATACCGTCCGGCAGGGACAGTTTGACGATGGCGGCGAAGGCGTTGTTGACGTTGTCCAGATCCGGGATCAGTACGTGAGCCGCCATGCCGATCAGGGCGCAGGCCAGGCCGTAGATGATGCAGTAGATGCCGGCAGCCGTACCGGCGACCTGAGCGACTTTCGCGGTCTTGACGGTGAACACCCGTTGCCAGATGTCCTGACCGATCAGGATGCCGAAGAAGTAGATCATGAAGTAGGTGATGATGGTGTCCCAGCCGATGGTGGTGAAGCTGAAGCTTGCCGCCGGCAGTTTCAACACCAACTCATCCCAGCCGCCCACGCGGTACAGGCAGATTGGCAACAGGATGAACATCAGGCCGACGGTCTTGATCACGAACTGGACAATGTCGGTCAGGGTCAGGGACCACATGCCGCCAATGGCCGAGTAGATCACGACCACGCCACCGCCCAGCAGTACCGACACCCAGAACGGCAGGCCGAACAACACTTGCAGCACGGTGCCGATGGCCAGGATCGACGTCACGCCGATCATCAGCGCGTACGCCAGCATGATCGCCGCGCTCGCGGAGCGGGCCATCGGGTTGTAGCGCTTCTCCAGCACCTGGGTAACGGTGTAGATCTTCAGTTTCAGCAGCGGTTTGGCCAGGAACAGGTTCAGCGCAACGATCCCGCAACCCAGTGCGGCGCACAGCCAGAAGCCGGAAATGCCATGTACGTAACCCAGACGCACGGTGCCCACGGTGGACGCGCCGCCGAGAACGGTAGCCGCCATGGTGCCCATGTACAGGCTCGGGCCGAGGTTACGACCTGCGACCAAAAAGTCTTCGTTGGTCTTGGCTTTGCGCATGCCGTAGTAGCCAAGAAGCAGCATCGCGGCGGCGTAGATGAGTACGACGAATAAATCCAATGCCATGATGGCGTGTCTCCGATTGTCTTTTTTATGGTGAAGCGAAAATCAATTCCTGCGGGAACATCAATCCCTGTGGGAGCGTGGCTTGCCCGCGATGGGAGTACAGCGATCTGTCAGACAGACCGCGTCATCGTTCATCGCGGGCAAGCCCGCTCCCACAGGTCATGCGTTGGCCGAAGGTAATGCGTTTGATCAGGCGACTTGTCGAGCCGCCGATTTACCGAGTGAATTCGAACCCTTGCTGCGTGCATCCCGCGGGCCGAACACTTCCCGTGATTCCGGGAACAGGCTGAGCAACGTCAGGTACACCACCGACGCCAGGCCCAGGGTGACCGGCAGGCTGATGTCGATTCCGCCGGCCATTTCGCCCAGCGGCCCGACAAATTGCCCCGGCAGGTTCACGAAGCACAGGCCGACGGCCGCACTCGGGATCCAGGCACCCAGGCCACGCCAGTTCCAGCCGTGGGTGAACCAGTAGCGGCCACCTTTTTCGCCGCGGGTAAACACTTGCAGGTCATCCGGGCAGTAGAAACCGCGGCGTACCAGCAGGCCGATGATCATGATCACCATCCACGGGGTGGTGCAGGTGATGATCAGCACGGCGAAGGTCGACACGCTCTGTACCAGGTTCGCCGCGAAGCGCCCGATGAAGATGAAGGCAATCGACATCACACCGATCAGCAGCGTGGCCTTGACCCGTGACAGTACCCGCGGGAACACGCTGGACATGTCCAGCCCGGTGCCGTAGAGCGACGTGGTGCCGGTGGACATGCCGCCGATCACTGCAATCAGGCACACCGGCAGGAAGAACCAGCTCGGCGAGACCGCCAGCAGGCCGCCGACATAGTTGTTGGCCGCGATGTAGTCCGGGGCCTTGATCGCTACGATGGTGGCGGTGGCCAGGCCGAACAGGAACGGGATGAATGTCGCGATCTGCGAGATCACCACTGCGGCCATGATCCGGCGCTTGGAGGTTTCACGCGGGATGTAGCGCGACCAGTCGCCGAGGAACGCGCCGAAGGAAATCGGGTTGCTCATGGCCACCAGTGCCGCACCGATGAACGCCGCCCAGAAACCTGGCTGGCCCATGTTGACGGTGCCGGCGTAGTTCACATCGAAAGGACCGGCGAAGGCGAAGACACCCAGCAGGAACAGCAGGCTGGCGCTCCACACCGCGATCTTGTTGACCCACAGCAGGAAGCGGAAGCCATAGATGCATACCGTGAGCACCAGGATCGCGAACAGACCGTAGGCCAGGCCCAGGGTCAGGTCGGTTTCCGGAAGGCCGATCAGGCGTTTGGCACCACCGATCAGTGCATCGCCCGAACTCCACACCGAAAGCGAGAAGAAGGCGATGGCGGTCAACAGCGACAGGAACGAACCGACGATCCGCCCGTGCACGCCGAAGTGCGCACCGGAAGACACGGCGTTGTTGGTGCCGTTGATCGGGCCGAACAGGCCCATTGGCGCGAGGATCAGCGAACCCAGCAACACGCCCAGCACAATCGCCCAGACGCCTGCCTGGAAAGACAGGCCGAACAGCACCGGGAAGCTGCCGAGTACGGCGGTAGCAAAGGTATTCGAACCACCGAAGATCATCCGGAACAGGTCCGTCGGGCCTGCGGTGCGTTCGTTATCCGGGATCTGTTCGACCCCGTGGGTTTCTATTTGCGTAAGGCTTTGGTCGTTGTTTTTGTTATTCATGATCTGCTCCGATCATAAAGGCGCGCTCATCGTGCGTGAGGCGTCGCCTGTTTGGCTAAGGGGGTGGCAGCCCTTCCGGCATGGCGGACAAATGTTCGTGGCAGGCCAGCCATAGGCCTTGTTGTTCTTGGCCAGACGCTTGTTTTTTGAAAACAATTGTCTCGCGCTCCTGGCTGAAATGTTGCTCCCCTTGCATGCGCAGCTCGGTGGCTACGTCATGGATGAAAATCGCCACATCACCTTGCAGGCTGACGAAGGCGTTGCTCGAGGTGCACGACAGCACCTCGAAACCATCCTCGGCACGCCAGCTGTCCCACAATGCCTGATAGGCATCGCGCGACAGCAGGGGCTGTTCGAGGGTGTAGAAGACGAAGCTGGCGTCAGAGCTGAAGGCACCGAAGTAGGCTTCGCGATCGTTACGAGCGAAGGCAGACACCAGATCGGCGGCGGCTTGCAATACCTGATCACGTTCGTTCATCACCAATCCTCAGCGATGGACCACGCCAGGCAGTACGCAGAGCATCTCGTACAGCAGGTTGGCGGCCAGCAGCGAGGTGTTGCCGGTGGTGTCGTAAGCGGGCGAGACTTCTACCAGATCGCAACCGACCAGGTCGAGGCCTTGGCAGCCACGCACGATCTCGATGGCCTGAATGGTCGTCAGACCGCCGATTTCCGGGGTGCCGGTCCCTGGTGCCCAGGCCGGGTCGATGCCGTCAATGTCGAAACTCAGGTACACCGGGCCGCCGCCGACTTTCTCGCGAACTTCGGCCATCAGCGGCGCCAGGGATTTGTGCCAGCACTCTTCGGCTTGAACCACGCGGAAGCCCTGGTTGCGGCTCCAGTTGAAGTCGTCAGCGGTGTAGCCCTGGGCGCGCAGACCGATCTGCACAACACGGTCCGGATCCAGCAGGCCTTCTTCAACGGCGCGACGGAAGGTGGTGCCGTGGGCGATTTTCTCGCCGAACATGTGATCGTTCACATCGGCGTGGGCGTCGATGTGCACCAGGCCGACCTTGCCGTGCTTTTTATGGATGGCGCGCAGGATCGGCAGGGTGATGGTGTGGTCACCGCCCAGGGTCAGCGGGATCACGTCGTGTTCAAGGATGTTGTCGTAGGATTCTTCGATGATCCGTACGGCATCCAGCAGGTTGAAGGTGTTGATCGCGATGTCGCCGATGTCGGCAACCGACAGCGAGTCGAACGGTGCCGCGCCAGTGGCCATGTTGTACGGGCGAATCATGACCGATTCAGCGCGGATTTCGCGAGGCCCGAAACGGGTGCCAGGGCGCAGGGAAGTGCCAATGTCCAATGGCACGCCTACGAAGGCAGCGTCCAGACCGGCAGCGGTATTCAGGTGGGGGAGTCGCATCATGGTGGCGATGCCGCCGAAGCGCGGCATTTCGTTGCCGCCCAGTGGTTGGTGAAGAATCTTGTCCACGGGTAGGGCCTCATCGTCGTTGTTTTATTTATGTCGATACACCGTTCACAGTAGGCACGGGCACCGCTGGGAGCCGATTCTGCGAAATGTCGTGACGGGGAAGAATCGCTCCGCGCAAATACTTAGTTCAGATTTTTCTAAACTAATGGCAAAGGCCGAGATAGACTTTATGCCGCGCGCAGAATTCTGTGGCGAGGGAGCTTGCTCCCGCTGGGTTGCGAAGCGGCCCCAAAACATTCACGCCCATGGGCCTGATTCACTGCACCCTCAGATTTCACGACTGCTGCGCCCGGAGGCGGATCGACCGAACGGGAGCAAGCTCCCTCGCCACAAAAGCAACACGCACTGCCTTGCAAACGGAGTCCTTCGTGGCCAATGCTTTACCCGACTTGAAACTATTGCGCATCTTCGTCAGCGTGGTGCGTCATCAGGGCTTCGCCAACGCCCAGCAAGAGCTCAATCTCTCGACGTCGGCCATCAGCACTTACATGAGCCAGCTCGAAGCCGCGCTGGGCCTGGTGCTGTGCCATCGCGGCCGTGGCGGTTTCAGCCTCACCAGCAAGGGGGAGCTGTTTCATCAGGAAACCTTGCGGTTACTGGGCGAGCTGGAGGGCTTCGAACAATACGCTGCCGCGCTCAAGGGCGAGTTGCGCGGCACGCTGAACCTGGGAGTGATCGACTCCACGGTCAGTGACAAGGCCTTGCCGTTCGCCGAAGCCATTGGCGCCTACAGTCAGGAACACCCGGCGGTGCATTTGCACTTGTCGGTCATGAGCCCCTACGAATTGCAACTGGGCGTGCAGGACAATCGACTCGATCTGGCCATCGGTGCGTTCTCCACGCGCATGAGTGGCCTGGTCTACATGCCGCTCTACCGCGAACAACATTGGTTGTATTGCAGTGCCCGGCACCCGCTGTTCAATGAGCGGCGTATTCCCGAGCAGGTCATCACCCAGCAACGCATGGTCGGTCGCGGTTACTGGAGCCAGGCCGAACTGGCGCGGCACGGCTTCAAGCACAGCGCCGCCACCGTGGAGAGCATGGAGGCGCAGCTGATCCTGGTGCTGTCCGGCGCCTACATCGGTTACTTGCCCGAGCATTACGCCCAGGCCTGGGCGGACAAGGGCGACTTGCGGGTGTTGCTACCGGCGACCTTCGGTTATCAGGCACCGTTCTCGATGATCGTGCGCCGTGGACGCAGTCGCGAGCCGCTGATCCAGACCTTCCGCGATCTGCTCAAAGCGCAGCTCAACCAGGCCGCTTAAGGAAACGTTGCGATGTCCCGAATTCAATGTCCCCGCTGCCTGCGTCCGCAAAGCCATTGCTTGTGTCCGTTGGTCCCGAGCCTCGACAGCCGCACCCGTGTGTTGTTGCTGCAACATCCGAGTGAAGTGAATCATGCGCTGAACACCGCGCGCCTGGCTGCGTTGGGCTTGAACAATGCCGAACTGATGGTCGGCGAGGTGTTTGAGGATTTGCCGGTGCTGTTGAATCAACCGGGGTATCGGGCGCGGTTGCTGTTTCCCGGCGAAGAGGCGCAGCCGATTCAAACCTGTGCCGTCACCGATGAACCGTTATTGCTGGTGGTCCCGGATGGCACTTGGCGCAAGGCTCGCAAGCTATTGCACCTCAACCCGCTGCTGGCGGCGTTGCCGAGGGTGACCCTGGCCGAGGGTGGCGTGTCCCGCTACCGGCTGCGCAAGGCTCCCGGGCCAGGGGCGTTGTCGACGATCGAGGCGATTGTCCAGGCACTGGAAACCCTTGAGGCACCAACGTCGTTCGAGCCGTTGCTCAGGCCGTTCGAAGCGTTGATCGAGGGGCAGATTGCGGCGATGGGGGAGCAGACGTACCAGAACAATCACGGGCCGAAATAAGCGTCGTTCGTGCCGGCCTCTTCGCGGGCAAGCCCGCTCCCACAGGGAACCGTGTCGAACACAAAGCGTGTGAACGCTACACAACATTGTGGGAGCGGGCTTGCCCGCGAAGACGGCGGATCAATCACCGCAGCTCTCAAGACATGATTACCTTTCGCGCATCGCCTCGGTCCGCGCTTTCAGCACCGGTTTGAGCAGGTAATCCAGCACACTTTTCTCACCCGTGATGATATCCACCGTCGCCACCATCCCCGGAATGATCAACAGCGGTTTCGCATCCCCGCCCAGGTGGTTTTTATCGGTACGCACCTGGATCAGATAGAAGCTGTTGCCCTTGTCGTCGGTGATGGTGTCGGCGCTGATCAATTCCAGCTTCGCGCTCAGGCCGCCGTAGATGGTGTAGTCGTAGGCGCTGAACTTGACCATGGCTTTCTGGCCCGGATGCAGGAACGCCACGTCTTGCGGCCGCACTCTGGCCTCGATCAGCAGGTTGTCTTCCAGCGGCACGATTTCCACCATGTCGCTGCCCGGCTGGACCACGCCGCCGATGGTGTTGACCTTCAGCGTTTTGATAATCCCGTGAACCGGCGAGACTACCGTGGTGCGGGTCACGCGGTCGTCGATGGCGATGCTCGATGCGGTGATTTTCGACAGGTCGGTGCGTTTCTCATTCAACTCTTTGGCGGCCTCCGAACGGAAGGTTTGTTCGGACTCGTCAATCTTGCTCTTGATCTCGTTGATCGCTGATTCGGCGCGGGGAATGGCCAGGGTGGTGGCGTTCAGCGAGCCGCGAATCTCCACCGCGCTGCGTTTGAGGCGCAGGATCTCCACCGGTGACACCGCCCCCGTGCCCACCAGCGGCGTGGACATGTTCATCTCTTGCTGTAGCAGTGCCAGGCTTGAGCTGTATTGCCCCTGTTTTGAGCGAAATTCCGCCAGTTCCTGGGTTTTTTGCCGAAGTTGTTCGCTCAGGGTGCGTTGTTCGCTGGCCAGTCGCCGTTGCCGTTGTTCATACAACGAACGTTCGTCTTCGGCCACCTGGGGCGCTTTGGCGATCACTTCCTCCGACAGCTTGAACGGCCGACCTTCGGCCTCCGCCGACAGGCGTTCGACCTGTGCGGTCAGTGCATAGCGATCAGCCTCGCTTTCACCCTTGTTCGACAGATAGCGCGTGTCATCCAGGCGTAGCAAGGTATCGCCCTTGTTCACCATTTGCCCTTCACGCACGAAGATTTCGGTGACGATGCCGCCTTCAAGGTTCTGGATCACCTGAACCTTGCTCGACGGAATCGCCTTGCCTTCGCCCATGGTGACTTCTTGCAGCACCGCGAATTTGGCCCAGACCAGCGCGCTGATTAACAAACCTGCCGCCAGCCATACGGTGATCCGCGACCAGCGCGGTGAGTCCTGCAGTGAAGCGCCGGCGGTTTCCGGCATGAATTCGCTTTCGGCGCTTTTGGCGAAGCTGCCGAAGTAACCCCGCTGCTTCGAATTGGCAGGCGACTTGTCGGATGATGAACGAGCCATGAGTCGCTCCTAGACGGCCGAAGAGCCGACACGGCCCTTGCGCAGTGCATCGATGACCGCTTCTTTGGGCCCGTCGGCGACGATCCGCCCGTTGTCCAGTACCACCAGCCGATCCACCAGGCTGAGCATCGAGGTTCGGTGGGTGACCAGCAGCACGGTTTTGCCCTGGACACAGCCATGGAGTTTTTGTCGCAAAACGTCTTCGCTGCTGTTGTCCATGGCGCTGGTGGGTTCGTCGAGCAGCAGGATCGGTGGGTCGAGCAACAACGCCCTCGCCAGCAACACGGCCTGACGCTGGCCACCGGACAGCAATTGACCACGCTCGCCCACGGGTCGGTCGAAGCCTTGCGGGTGTTGCCGGGCCAGTTCGGTGACACCGGTGAGTTCGGCCACTTCGAGCATGCGTGAATCGCTGATGTAGCGCGCGCCGAGGGTAAGGTTATCGCGCAGGCTACCGGCCAATAACGGCAGGTCGTGGGCGACGTAACCGATTTGATGACGCAGGTCGGCGACGTCCAGTTGTCGCAAGTCCAGGCCATCGAGCAACAGCTGGCCTTCTTCCGGTTCGTAAAAACCCATCACCAGTCGCGCCAGGGTGCTTTTGCCCGAGCCGCTGCGGCCGATGACGCCGATCCGCTCGCCGGGCTTGACGCTGAAGCTGACATTGGCCAGCGCCGCACTGTTCTGGCCGTTGTAGTGGAAGGTCACGCCGACGACATCCAGCGCGCCCTGCAGCTGCGTGCGCTCCAGCGGCCGTTGTTTGGCATCGCGTTCTTGTGGCAGCGACATCAGCGCGTCGGTGCTTTTCATGGTCAGTTGCGCTTGCTGGTAGCGGGTGATCAAACCGGCGATCTGGCCCAGTGGCGCCAGCACGCGGCTGCCGAGCATGTAGCTGGCCACCAGTGCACCGACGCTGAGGTTGCCGGCAATGATGCTGTAGACACCGGCAACGATGGTCGCCATGCCGGAAAACTGCTGGATGAACAGCGTGCCGTTGGTGGCCAGCGCCGAGAGGTTACGCGCATGGCTGTCGAGGCGGGTGAGGGCGCCATGGGTGCTTTCCCACTTGTGCTGGCGCTCGCTTTCGGCGCTGCAGGCCTTGAGGGTTTCCAGGCCGCCGAGGGTTTCGATCAGCAGGGCCTGGCGTTCGGCACCGAGGCTGAGGCTCTTCTGCACGGTGTCGCGCAGCCGCACCTGTATCACCATGGCGAAAATGATCGTGATCGGAAACGCCAGCATCGGAATCACCACCAGCCAGCCACCGAGCAGGCCGATCACCACCAGCATGAGCACTACGAAGGGCAGGTCGATGAGGCTGGTGAGGGTGACAGCGGTGAGGAATTCCCGCAGGCCCTGGAAGTCATGAATGCTCTGGGCAAAACCACCGATGGTCGCCGGCCGCGCTTTCATCGACATGCCGGTGATGCGTTCGAACAGGGTCGCCGACAGGATCACATCGGTTTTCTTCCCGGCGGTGTCCAGCAGATGGGCGCGCACCACCCGCAACACCAGTTCGAAACCGGTGCCGATCAGCAAGCCGATGGACAGCACCCACAGCGTCGAGGTGGCTTGGTTGGGCACCACGCGGTCGTAGGTCTGCATCACGAACAACGGCACCATCAGGCCCAGCAGGTTGATCAGGAAGCTCGCCAGGATGGCATCGCTGTACAGCCATTTCGACAGCTTCAGGGTGTCGCGGAACCAGGCCTGCACACGAGGCACGAGGGGGGAGCGCAAGTCTTCCAGTTCATGCCGTGGTCGGGCGAACAAGGCCTGGCCGGAATAATGCGCTTCAAGTTCCTCTGGGCTGATCCATTGTTCACCGCCGTCGGCTTCGCTGGGCAGAATCAGCACCCGGCCGTCATCGCCAATACGTCGCAAAACCGCGGTACGACCGTTATCGAGCAACAGCAGGACGGGCAAGTTGAGCGCGGAGATGTCTTTAAGCTCGCGACGCAGCAAGCGCGCCTGCAAACCGGCCCGGGCCGCTGCACGAGGCAGCAGGTCCAGGCTCAGGCGTTGGTGTGCCATTGGCAGCCCGGCACTCAGGCTGGCGCGACTGACCGTCGCGCCATGAAGTTTGCAGAGGATCAATAGACCGTCCAGAAGCGGGTCGTCAAAGCTCAGACGCGGATCGACACCGATGTTGCCGGGTTCCATGCTGGTCAAATTGGTCGCTCCAGGTACTACTTCAGTTCAGGCAGACGAGCTTGGTTTTTCACCTCGTTCCGGGCGACTGCATCGGCGGGCAGCACTACCCGCTGTTTGCTCAGTAACTGGCCCATGTTCGCCAGTACACGGTACATCGAAAACTCCTCGGTGTAGCGTACTTCGGTGTAGCGGCGGTTGGCGTTGTAAAGCTCGTTTTCACTGTCGAGCAGGTCGAGCAAGGTGCGTTGGCCAAGGCCGAACTGATCCTGATAGGCCACGCGCACGCGTTTACTGGTCTCGGCATATTCACGGGCGGTCGGGGTCTGTTTCTTGGCGTTGACCATGGCGTTCCAGGCCAGGTGGATGTTTTCGTTGAGCTGGCGCAGGGCATTGTTCCGAATGTCCATCGCCTGATTGATCTTGTGCGCATCGGAGGCCATGCGAGCCTTGTCGCTGCCGCCGCGGAACAGGTTGTAGTTCATCACCACGCCCACGCGCCATTCGTTGTCATGACCTTCTTCGCCGGCAATGTTGTTGTTCGCTCCGACGGCGGCTTCAGCATCGAAGCGCGGGTAGAACGGCGACTTGGCCACTTCGTATTGGCTTTCGGCGGATTGCACGTCAGCCTGGGCGGATTTCAGGTAAGGGTTGTTCTCCACCATGCTCTGCTGCGCTTCCTGCAGCGATGCAGGCACTTCGCCTCGGGTCGACGGCGGTGTTTCAAGCTCATCGGGCATGCGCCCCACGACGCTGTAGAAGTTCGACTCGGCGTCGGCCAGATCGACTTCGGCGGTGTCGAGGTTGTTCTCTGCCAATGCCCGGCGAGCATTGGACTGGTCGGCGTCGGCGTTGCTGCCGACACCGCGCTGGGTGCGCAGGCCGATCTGGTCGTTGACCCGCAAGTGCGCCTGCAGGTTGTTCTTGGCCAGTGTCACCAGTTCGCGGCGCTTGAGCACATCGAGGTAGACCTCGATGGTGCGCAGGGCCAGATCCTGGGCGGTGCCCTGAGCGTAATAGGCCCGGGAGTTGACCACGCCCTTGGTGCGTTCGACTTCGTTGGCGGTGTTGAACCCGTCGAAGAGCATCTGCCGCAGGCGCAGTTCCGATTGGGTGTAGTTCAGGATTGCCGTGTGGTGGTTGCCGAGGGCCCGGGTGTTGGTGTTATCGCTGTACCCGCGCCCGTACGCGGCATTCAGGTCGACCGATGGATAAAAGCCCCCCTTGGCGACGTTGACGTCTTCATCAGCCGACAGACGGCTGTCTACTCGCGACGCCAACTCAGGATGGGTCGCGATGGTGCTCTGGATCGCCTCGGTCATGGACATTGCATCAGCTTGAGAAGTGCAGGCCATGGCCAGCAGAACCGCGCTGCAGAGGGGGGTTAAGAGGCGCATGGGTACATCTCCCTGATTCCTGATGGTTCTTTATCGGTCGCCAATTATTTGACGACATTTATAGGTAAACCGTTTCATGCTTTTAACAACAGAGCTAAGAACATTCTAGGGAGGAGCTAAGAACTATTTCTCATAATGCCTATGCCAAAAAAAACTTATGCGCTCTGCAAAATCCAGCACATTGTTCAATGCGAAAGCCCTTGATTTATGAGCTTTAGGGCGCTCTTCTGGGTTTTAGGAAAGTTCCAATCCACTTATCGACAATGGACGGAGAAGTGCTGGAGGGGAGGGACGCGTAGCAGACTGGAGTGACGGTTTTTTGTCACTTGTGTGGTTCAGGATCGTTACGCTGCGCTCGCTGGACAGGTTGGGCTGGATTTGGATCCCGATGCCATTGATTGCAAACGGGTTTGTCCAGATACGCGAACGATGTCCGTGAGTTTCACGCTGGGCGAGAATGTCGCCAGAGGACGGTGGTCTACTCAGGTAAATCCGCTGACCCGCAGACAATCCGCCAGGCAACCCGCCTGAGCCATCGAGCATGTTCTCCGTGATAAATCAGGGTGCCGACAGCGGTTGGCAGCGGAGGAAATGCACATGGCTACGCTCATCGGTATCGTCAGTAAAGTCATCGGTCAGGTATTCGCGGTGGCGGGCGACGGCACGCGTCGTGTCCTGGTCGAGGGCGACCGGTTGTTCGCCGGCGATCAACTGAATACCGGGGCCGAAGGCGCAGTAGCGGTGCATTTGCAAAATGGCCATGAGCTGACCCTTGGGCGCGGCAGCAGCCTGCAAATGACCCCTCAATTGCTGGCTGATCAGTCGCCCCATGTGGTGGACACGACTGAGTCGGTGACGCCGAGCCAGGCGCAGCTGACCGACGTCGAGCAACTGCAAAAGGCCATCGCTGCCGGTGACGACCCGACGCAAACCGCTGAAGCGACCGCGGCCGGCCCGGGGTCGACCGGACCTTCCGGCGGCGAGCTGGGCGGCGGCCACAGTTTTGTCATGCTCGAAGAAGTGGCGGGACGGGTCGATCCTACCATTGGCTTCCCCACCGCCGGCTTCAATGGCATTCCCGAGTTTCCCGAGTTGCGGCACAACGCCGCTGCCAATAATGGTTTAGACGGCGCGGGTACTTCGGCGCCAGTCATCACGCCGCCTATCGTCACGTCACCGGACGTCACGCCGCCTGTCGTCACGCCACCGGACGTCACGCCGCCTGTTGTCACGCCACCGGACATCACACCCCCGGTCGTCACGCCTCCGATCAATAACCCGGTCACCCTCAACGGCCTGTCCGTCGAGGGCGGTGAACTGACCGTCAACGAAGCCAACCTCGTCGATGGCTCGGCCAGTAATCCCGGTGCGCTGACCCAGAGCGGCACGTTTACCGTCACGGCGCTCGACGGGCTCACCAGTCTGAGCGTCGGCGGAATCAATGTGGTCAGCGGCGGTGTGGCTGCAGGTTTTCCTCAGTCGATCACCACACCGCTGGGCAGCACCCTGACCATCACCGGATATAACCCGGCCACTGGTGTGGTGAGTTACAGCTACACCCTCAATGGCAGCGAAAACCACGCGTCCGGGGACGGCACCCAACTCAGTGAACACTTCACAGTGGTCGCCGGCGACAGCAACGGCGACAGCGCCACGGGTTCGCTGGACGTCAACATCAGCGATGACGTCCCTAAAGCCGTCGATGACAGTAACGCGGCCACGGCGTCAGAAACCCATCTGACCCTGAACGGCAGCGTACTGACCAACGATGTGCAAGGCGCCGACCGCATCCCCACCGGACCGGAAAGCGGCCCCGTGGTGGGTGGCACTTTCACCGGGACTTACGGCACGTTGGTGCTCAATGCCAACGGCACGTACACCTACACCCTTGATACCAGTGATGCGGATTTCAAGGCCCTGCATGGCGGTGGCAACGGGACCGAAACGTTCACCTACACGCTTAAGGATGCTGACGGCGATACCAGCACGGCGAATCTGGTTCTGCAGATCCACAACAACGACGACCCGGTGACGATTGGCGGATTGAACGTCGAAGGTGGCGAGCTGACGGTTTACGAAAAAAACCTCACTTACGGCAGCAACCCGAATGCGGCGGAGCTGACCCAAAGCGGCACCTTCACGGTCAATGCGCCGGACGGTTTGCAAAGTCTGACCGTGAGTGGCGTCTCGATAATCAGCGGCGGCGTTCCGGTGGGCTTCCCGCAATCGGGTAGCACTGACACGGGCGCGACCTTCACCATCACCGGTTATAACCCGACGACCGGGGTAGTGAGTTACAGCTACACCCTGAACTACACCGACACTCATCCGAATGCCAGTGGCGCCAACAGCATCACCGAGCATTTCGAAGTCGTCGCCACCGATACCGATGGCAGCACGGCGCACGCGCAAATCGACGTCAACATCGTCGATGATGTGCCCAAGGCCAATGCCGATACAGCCTCGGTCACCGAGGGCGGTGTGGTCACCGGCAACGTGCTGGCGAACGATGTCGGCGGTGCCGACGGTCCGGCGGTTGGTGGTGGCGTGGTCGGCGTGCGCGCCGGCTCGGACACCTCGACCCCGGTCGTGGGTGGCCTCAACAGCCAGATCAACGGCACCTACGGTTACCTGACCCTGGACGCCCACGGCAACGCCGAATACCACAGCTACCCCAACAGCGTGAACGGTCCGGGCGCGACCGACACCTTCACCTACACCCTGCGTGACGGCGACGGCGACCAGAGCACCACGACCCTCACCATCGACGTGAACAACAGCTGCATCAAAGCGGTCAGTGACAACGACGTGACCGTCTACGAAAAAGCCCTCGACGACACCAAGGACGGCCAGGACCTGGCGGCCGGCTACGCCACCGGCAGCGATCCCCATAACGCGGGCGAGACCGCCAGCGGCACGTTGGTCGGTTCGGTCACCGGCGCCAGCGGCGCGATCAGCTACAGCCTGGTCGGCAGCGCTCAGGGCCATTTCGGGGTGATCCAGCTCAACTCCGATGGCACCTACACCTACACCCTGACGACACCGGCGAACACCACGCCGCACGCGAACGACGGTGCCAACACCGTCACGGAAACCTTCACCTACCAGGCCACCGATTCTCAGGGGAGCGTGGTCACCAGCACCATCGTGGTCAACATCGTCGATGACGTGCCCAAGGCCAATGCCGATACAGCCTCGGTCACCGAGGGCGGTGTGGTCACCGGCAACGTGCTGGCAAACGATGTCGGCGGTGCCGACGGTCCGGCGGTTGGTGGTGGCGTGGTCGGCGTGCGCGCCGGCTCGGACACCTCGACACCGGTTGTGGGCGGGCTGAACAGCCAGATCAACGGCACCTACGGTTACCTGACCCTGGATGCCCACGGCAACGCCGAATACCACAGCTACCCCAACAGCGTGAACGGCCCCGGCGCGACCGACACCTTCACCTACACCCTGCGTGACGGTGACGGCGACCAGAGCACCACGACCCTCACCATCGACGTGAACAACAGCTGCATCAAGGCGGTCAGCGACAACGACGTGACCGTCTACGAAAAAGCCCTCGACGACACCAAGGACGGCCAGGACCTGGCGGCCGGCTACGCCACCGGCAGCGATCCCCATAACGCGGGCGAGACCGCCAGCGGCACGTTGGTCGGTTCGGTCACCGGCGCCAGCGGCGCGATCAGCTACAGCCTGGTCGGCAGCGCCCAGGGCCATTTCGGGGTGATCCAGCTCAACTCCGATGGCACCTACACCTACACCCTGACGACACCGGCGAACACCACGCCGCATGCTAACGACGGTGCCAACACCGTCACCGAAACCTTCACCTACCAGGCCACCGATTCTCAGGGGAGCGTGGTCACCAGCACCATCGTGGTCAACATCGTCGATGACGTGCCCAAGGCCAATGCCGATACAGCCTCGGTCACCGAGGGCGGTGTGGTCACCGGCAACGTGCTGGCAAACGATGTCGGCGGTGCCGACGGTCCGGCGGTTGGTGGTGGCGTGGTCGGCGTGCGTGCCGGCTCGGACACCTCGACCCCGGTCGTGGGTGGCCTCAACAGCCAGATCAACGGCACCTACGGTTACCTGACCCTGGATGCCCACGGCAACGCCGAATACCACAGCTACCCCAACAGCGTGAACGGCCCCGGCGCGACCGACACCTTCACCTACACCCTGCGTGACGGTGACGGCGACCAGAGCACCACGACCCTCACCATCGACGTGAACAACAGCTGCATCAAGGCGGTCAGCGACAACGACGTGACCGTCTACGAAAAAGCCCTCGACGACACCAAGGACGGCCAGGACCTGGCGGCCGGCTACGCCACCGGCAGCGATCCCCATAACGCGGGCGAGACCGCCAGCGGCACCTTGGTCGGCTCGGTCACCGGCGCCAGCGGCGCGATCAGCTACAGCCTGGTCGGCAGCGCCCAGGGCCATTTCGGGGTGATCCAGCTCAACTCCGATGGCACCTACACCTACACCCTGACGACACCGGCGAACACCACGCCGCATGCTAACGACGGTGCCAACACCGTCACCGAAACCTTCACCTACCAGGCCATCGATTCCCAGGGGAGCGTGGTCACCAGCACCATCGTGGTCAACATCGTCGATGACGTGCCCAAGGCCAATGCCGATACAGCCTCGGTCACCGAGGGCGGCGTGGTCACCGGCAACGTGCTGGCGAACGATGTCGGTGGTGCGGATGGCCCGGATGCCGGTGGTGGCGTGGTCGGCGTGCGCGCCGGCTCGGACACCTCGACGCCGGTTGTGGGTGGCCTCAACAGCCAGATCAACGGCACCTACGGTTACCTGACCCTGGATGCCCACGGCAACGCCGAATACCACAGCTATCCCAACAGCGTGAACGGCCCCGGCGCGACCGACACCTTCACCTACACCCTGCGTGACGGCGACGGCGACCAGAGCACCACGACCCTCACCATCGACGTGAACAACAGCTGCATCAAGGCGGTCAGTGACAACGACGTGACCGTCTACGAAAAAGCCCTCGATGACACCAAGGACGGCCAGGACCTGGCGGCCGGCTACGCCACCGGCAGCGATCCCCATAACGCGGGCGAGACCGCCAGCGGCACCTTGGTCGGCTCGGTCACCGGCGCCAGCGGCGCGATCAGCTACAGCCTGGTCGGCAGTGCCCAGGGCCATTTCGGGCTGATCCAGCTCAACTCCGATGGCACCTACACCTACACCCTGACGACACCGGCGAACACCACGCCGCACGCGAACGACGGTGCCAACACCGTCACCGAAACCTTCACCTATCAGGCCACCGATTCCCAGGGGAGCGTGGTCACCAGCACCATCGTGGTCAACATCGTCGATGACGTGCCCAAGGCCAATGCCGATACAGCCTCGGTCACCGAGGGCGGAGTGGTCACCGGCAACGTGCTGGCGAACGATGTCGGCGGTGCGGATGGCCCGGATGCCGGTGGTGGCGTGGTCGGCGTGCGCGCCGGCTCGGACACCTCGACCCCGGTTGTGGGCGGGCTGAACAGCCAGATCAACGGCACCTACGGCTACCTGACCCTGGACGCCCACGGCAACGCCGAATACCACAGCTACCCCAACAGCGTGAACGGTCCGGGCGCGACCGACACCTTCACCTACACCCTGCGTGACGGCGACGGCGACCAGAGCACCACGACCCTCACCATCGACGTGAACAACAGCTGCATCAAGGCGGTCAGCGACAACGACGTGACCGTCTACGAAAAAGCCCTCGACGACACCAAGGATGGCCAGGACCTGGCGGCCGGCTACGCCACCGGCAGCGATCCACACAACGCGGGCGAGACCGCCAGCGGCACCTTGGTCGGCGCGGTCACCGGCGCTTCCGGTGCGATCAGCTACAGCCTGGTCGGCAGCGCCCAGGGCCATTTCGGGGTGATCCAGCTCAACTCCGATGGCACCTACACCTACACCCTGACGACACCGGCGAACACCACGCCGCATGCGAACGACGGTGCCAACACCGTCACCGAAACCTTCACCTACCAGGCCACCGATTCCCAGGGGAGCGTGGTCACCAGCACCATCGTGGTCAACATCGTCGATGACGTGCCCAAGGCCAATGCCGATACAGCCTCGGTCACCGAGGGCGGTGTGGTCACCGGCAACGTGCTGGCGAACGATGTCGGCGGTGCGGATGGCCCGGATGCCGGTGGTGGCGTGGTCGGCGTGCGCGCCGGCTCGGACACCTCGACGCCGGTTGTGGGTGGCCTCAACAGCCAGATCAACGGCACCTACGGCTACCTGACCCTGGATGCCCACGGCAACGCCGAATACCACAGCTACCCCAACAGCGTGAACGGCCCGGGTGCGACCGACACCTTCACCTACACCCTGCGTGACGGCGACGGCGACCAGAGCACCACGACCCTCACCATCGACGTGAACAACAGCTGCATCAAAGCGGTCAGCGACAACGACGTGACCACCCACGACAAAGCCCTCGACGACACCAAGGACGGCCAGGACCAGGTGGTTGGACACGTCCCCGACAGCGAACCGGATCATGGCAGCGAAACTGCCAGTGGCGATACCGACAAGACCCCGATCGGGGGGGGTGTTACAACGGCCAAGCCAAGCCTCTCCGGCCCGTTGGCGGGTGATAGCACCAGCAATGACGCTGCCGTGGCTGCGGCGAAAACGGCGTTCGACACCAGTGGCAAACAAACGGGGGCGCAAAACGTCGGGTATTCCCTCTCTGACGGTAAGCCCAACGAAGGTGATGTCGGGTCGCAGGGCGAGGCCACTACGAAGGGAGCCCTTGAGTCCAGAGACACCAAGAACGATGCGGTTGGCCTGGGTGACGGTGTGAGCAGTCCCGACCCGGATCCACTGGCGCATGACGACACCACCACATCTGGCAACAATACCAACCCGGTGTTGGTCACCGATCTCAATCAACAGAACTCGGTGCTGTCGGGCACGGTGGTCAGTACACCGCTAACGGGTTCGCCAGTGGGCGAGGGCGCAACGTTCGCTGCCGACGGTGGCCTCCTCAAAACCATAACCGTCGATGGCACCACCTACGACCCGAAAGGCAACGTTAACGACAGCAAAGGCACTCTGGTGGAGAACCTCGACACCGCAGATAACCATTACGTGTCGCAGAAGGCCGCGTCGGTGGTGAACACCGAAAACACCGGCTGGATCTCCAAGGCAGCGGACTTCACTGGCACAGGCGCGATCAACTTCAAAGGTACCAACCCCAACAACACCGAGAACCAGAACCTGGCCGACGTACGCAGTGCGTTCTCGGCCAATGCAGCGACCATGACGGCGGTGCTGGTGGTCAGCGGTTACCTGGGTGCGGTGACCAATGCCCACGCCAATGATGAGGATCGCATCACCGTCAATCTTAAGCAGGGCGAAACCCTCAACCTGGATCACAACCTGGCAGCGGGCCATGTGGCCATGGAATATTCGGTCGACGGCGGAGCCTGGATTGCCCTTGCGGACGGGCAAACCCTGACGGCAACGTCGGATGCGACCTACCAGATCCACATCACCAATATCACCAATACCAGTGGCAGCAACTCCAACGGGGCGGAAGACTACCAACTGACCATGACCGTCAACTACGCCGGTGCCCATGACATTGCCCCGGATGACCATGGCACCTCCATCGCCAGTGACAGCCATGGCGGCAGCGACAGCGCCCACCTGTCCATCAGCTACCAGGACAATCACATCCTCACCGGGACGGCGGGCAATGACACACTGGTGGCGGGCAATGGCGACAACATCCTCAATGGCGGTGACGGCAATGACATCCTCACCGCAGGCCCCGGCAATAACGAGCTGCACGGCGGCGCCGGCAACGACTTGCTCTACAGCGGTCCGGGCAATGATCTACTCGACGGAGGTATCGGCAACGACACCGCCAGCTATGCCCATGCCACGGCCGGGGTCACGGTCGACCTGAGCCTGCTCGGCGCTCAGAACACCATTGGCGCCGGCACCGATACCTTGGCCGGCATCGAAAACCTGACGGGCTCCAACTACAACGACACCCTCACCGGCGACAACAACAGCAACATCATCAATGGCGGACTGGGTAACGATGTGCTCAATGGCGGGGGCGGCGATGATTTCCTGATTGGCGGCCTGGGCAACAACACCCTCACCGGCGGAGCCGGGGCCGACACTATCGAGTGGCTCAAGGGCAACAGCGGTCACGACGTAGTGACCGACTTCGCACCAGGCACCGACAAACTGGACTTGTCGCAGTTGCTGCAAGGGGAAAGCAACACTGCGGCATCGCTGGATGACTATCTGCACTTCACCGTCAGTGGCAGCGGTGCGTCAGTGGTGACCAGCATCGACGTCAGTGCATTGGCCGGCGCGGCGCCGAACCAGACCATCGATCTGGCGGGTGTCAACCTGGCCAGCCATTACGGGGTGACGCCGGGGGCGGGCGGGGTGATTGCCGGGGCGGATACGGCGACCATCATCAACGGGATGCTCAATGATCATTCGTTGAAGGTGGATACCGTTTGATCTGAAAAAGGTCGCAGCCTCCGGCAGCTCCTGCCTGGGATCGTCTGGATCCTGTAGGAGCCGCCGAAGGCTGCGATCTGTTGATCTGCTGGCTTCACATCGGTTCAGGCGCGCCGATCAATCTTCCCATTACCCCAAACACCCCCAGTTCCTTGATCGTTTCCAGCTCACCCTGAGTCTCGACCATTTCTGCAATCAACGGCAGGTCAATGCTGTTGGTGGCCCTGAAGATCGCCTCGATGAACAGCCGCTTATCTCGTTGCTCATCGATGTGCCTGATGTAGGCTCCATCGATTTTCAAGTAAGCCAGACCCAGTTGCGTCAGGTTGCCGATCTGACTGAAGCTGCCACCAAAATGCTGCAAGCCGATGCGAAAACCGGTGTTGAGCACACTGTGACTCAGCCGTTGCAACTCGTCCGCGGGCGGCAGTTGGCATTCGTCGATTTCCAGGGTCAGCAGCGGTGCCAGATCCGGCAGCGATTCGAGCATGTCGAGGATCAGTCGCAGCTGCGCCCGGTCGCGCAGGGTACTGCCGGACAAGCTCAGTGCCAGTGGCCAGCGGTTGGCGGCGAGGTATTCGAGGGTGGCGTCGAGCATCGCCAGATCGAAGCGTGCCGACCAGCCCAGACGCTCGATCCACGGCAGGAAATGTCCGGCGGCAATCGCTTCGCCCTGCGGATCGATCAGACGCGCGAGGACTTTGTGGTGCAGCACCTGACGGGGGTCAGCGCATTGCACCACCGGCTGAAAATACAGCTGCAATTTGCCTTGGGTCAGGGCGTCGTCGAGCCAGGCACGCCAGTCATGTTGAGGCTGATTCGGTACGGTCTCGTGATGCCCCAGCAGCACCCAGGGGCGGTCGGAGCGTTGCCGGGCTTGAGTCAGTGCATGGTCCAGGCGCAGTAGCACGTCGCTGGCCGGCTCACCGGGGTGATAGGCGACAATGCCCAAATGGGCGACGGGCGTGCAATCGCTGGCGCCGGTCAGACGCAGGTTTTCCAAGGGGGCGCTGATCTCGGCGGCCAGTCGCTCGGCGCCCTCGGTGTTCAGTCCCGGCATCAGGAGACTGAATTCGCCGCCACGGTTGCGTGCCGCCAGCCAGGCCCGCCGTTCGGGCAATTGAGTCAAGCGCTTGAGCAATTCGCCCGTCGCGCTGATCAATGCATCGGTGCGTTGCCCGCCAAGACGTTGATTGAGTCCCACCAGATCGTTGATCTGCAGCATCAGCAAATGGCCGTCGCTGTTTTGTTCATCGACCAGTAAGTAATCGGCCAGCTGCTCATCCAGCAAGCGACGGTTGGCCAACCCGGTCAGGCTGTCCTGATAGGACTCGCTGCGTAGTTTTTCACTGCGTTCGGCTTCTTCGGCGAATAACGCTTTGAGTTTCTCGACCATCTGGTTCATTGCCAGCACGACCCGTTTCAATTCCGGTGTGCGTGGCAATTTCGGCAGGCTCAGGAACTCATGCTTGCTGATGGCTTCGGCCTGTTTGACCAAGGCGTCCAGCGGGCGAAATTGCCGACGCAGCAACCAGCCACCGAAGACGGCACTGAGCACTCCGCATACCAGCAGCCAGATCAGGCTGCCAAGGGTGCTGTCCCAGAGTTTGGCCAGGGCGAATTGCGGGTTGCTCAACACTTCCACGCGCGCCGCTTGCTCCCAGCCGCGCATGATCAGCGCGTCGCCCCCCTCTATACGCAGGTTCACCAGGCTGACGAACCACCCCGGTACGCCCTCGATACGCCCGGCAACGTTACGCTCGACCAGTACCTGCTGATTCTCGACATCGATAATGCGAATGCTGTTGAAGTAGCCACTGTCGAAAATTGAACTGACCATCAGCTCCATCATGGCCGGATCATCGATCTGTGCCGTCAGCGACAAGCCCAATGCAGTGGCGGCGTCCTGGGCATGGGAGCGCAGTTGACCGAGCATCTGTTCGCGGGAGCTTTCCAGGCTGACAAAGAAACTGCCACTGAACGCCACCAGCAGGAACAGGCAGATAGCGAGAAACAATTGGTTGCGCAGTTTCATCGAACGCTCCTTGCTGTGGCCGTTAACCGTTGCCCACGGAGAACCCCTCGGCCTGCATCTTTTTCAGGACGTCTTGCCAGCGCGACAGTTTTTTCGAGTCGCTGCTGCGATTGCCGCCCTTGGCACCGGGTAGGTAGAGGCCTTCGGCATTGAAGGCATACACCGGCAACAAGTCTTTGCGTTGGGAGGCGGGGCGGATGTCGCTGACCAGGTTATCCAGCACCAGCGGGTCGGCGGCAGGGCTGCTGTAGAAGGTCAGCACCATATGCGCCTGGTTCTGGGTCAGCGCCTTGACGTAAGTGATGCGCAGTTTTTCGCTGGGAATGCCGAGTTGGCGCAGGCTGAAATATTTCGCCAGTGCGTAGTCTTCACAGTCCGCGGCGCCCTTGATCAGGGATTCGGCGGGCGTGGCCCAGTAGTCGGCCTGATGCCAGACGCGGCTATCGTCCTGAAAATTCAGTTGTTGATTGAAGAAACGATTGACCGCATTGAGTTGTTCGCGCTCAGGCGCGTTGCGTTCGCCCTGGAGCATTTGACTCCAGGCCACGATACGTCTCTCTTCAAGGCCGAGGGGGCCGTAACGCTGTCCGACGCTTTCAAGAATCTGTGCAAAGTCCCAATAGGCCGAGGCGCTGGTCAGGCCGATCAGCAGAAAAGCGGCCAATAGCAGTCGCCCGCCGATCCGAAGTCGGAACGTTGGCCATCCTGGACTTCGCTGGCTGCGGGACATGTCCGGCTGCTCGTGTGTTGAGTGTTGAAGTCTAGGTGGTGTTTGCCGCGAAGAGGGGCAGATCGTCGGATGAAGGTGTCACGCAGGACGGCCTGCGTGGCGAAGGCGCCACAGAAGTTCAGGATTTGTGCAGGGTTTTCTGGCGAAGGATATAGATCGTCACCAGCACCGCGCTGGTCAGCATGAAGCCGCGAGCCCAAGGCAGGGGCACGAGATAGCAGGAGAACAGGATGCTCGCCCACATCAGGCCGATGGCGTAGACCTTGCCCTTGAGCGGAATGCCGTTGCCGTCGAGGTAGTCGCGAATCCAGGGCCCAAGGTGCCGATGCTCCACCAGCCATCGATAAAAGCGCGGCGAACTGCGGGCGAAACAGGCGGCCGCCAGCAGCAGGAAGGGCGTGGTGGGCAATACCGGCAGGAAAATCCCGATTACCCCCAGCGCTACGCTGAGCCAGCCGATGGTCAGCAACACGTAACGCAACATCAGGGGGCGGTTGCCTATGGGGGCGTCCATAGGCACGACCTTAGTGGTGGCGTGGCTTGAGGATCGCCGGTTTTTCGTCTGGCGCGTTGCACAGCAGGTACAGCGCGGTCAGGGCTTCCGGGATCTGTACGATCATGTCGTCCATCAGGTTGGCGTCGGCGGCGATGTCGGAGAACTCCGGTTGCTCGTCGAACAGGCCCGAACCGACCATGATCGGCAGCAACATTTCGCTGACTTCATCTTCGGCGGTTTCGAACCAGGCTTCTTCGCGCAGGAACACGCCTTCCATGAAGCCGATGCACCAGCCACGCAGATCGGAATCGTCCGGGTCATCGCCCAGGTCCAGGTCGCAGGGCAACTCGAACTCTTCATCAGAGGCCAGTTGACGGGCGATGTGCGCCTTGAGGGCCAGCAACGTGGATTCGATCGCTTCGCGCTCGGTGTCGTCGGCGTAATGCGGCTCTTCGGCGAAGAGCGCGTCGATCCACTCACGATCCGGGACCTCTTCGGAACAGATCGACAGCGCGGTGAGGTAGCCGTGGGCGGCCACGTAGTCCAGCGCCTCGTCATGCAGTTCATCGGCGTCGAGGAAGACTTGCAGGCGGGTTAGTTGCTCAGCGAAGGACATTAAAGGACTACCTTGGGGAATTAACAGATGCGGGAATTCTAGGCCTTCTTGAGCGCTCAGGCCAGCCGCGCGGCATATTTGCACCGCATTCCCTGTGGGAGCGAGCCTGCTCGCGATGGGGTCGTCACATCCAACATCGTCGCTGCCTGATCCGCCGCCATCGCGAGCAAGCTCACTGCCACAGGATTTATACGGTGTTGTTGGTGTGTCTTATCAGCGGCGCCCTTTGCCGGACAGTGCTCGGGTATACTCGCGCGTTTTGTGATGCCCTGCTGGCGTCCCGGCTGAAATGTGAAGCGACATGCAACGCGCACTTACGATTTGTCGGTGTGGTGCTGGCGGTTCTGAACCAGCCTTGCAGGGATGTTTCGGTGATTTTTGGAGTTTTTATGCTCGAACAGGCTCAACGCGTCCTCAAGGACATCTTCGGCTACGACAGTTTCCGTGGCCGTCAGGGTGCAATCATTGAGCGCGTGGCCAGCGGCGGCGATGCCCTGGTTCTGATGCCTACCGGTGGCGGCAAATCCTTGTGCTTCCAGGTGCCGGCGCTGTTGCGCGATGGCCTGGCCGTCGTGGTGTCGCCGCTGATTGCCTTGATGGACGATCAGGTCGCGACGCTCGAAGAGCTGGGCGTGGCCGCCGCCGCATTGAACTCTACCCTCAGTGCCGAGCAACAACGCGACCTGGCGGCCCGCATCAAGCGCGGCGAAGTGAAAATGCTCTATCTCGCGCCGGAACGGCTGGTCCAGCCACGCATGCTGGCGTTCCTGCAAGGGTTGAACATCGCTCTGTTCGCCATTGACGAAGCGCACTGCGTGTCGCAATGGGGCCATGATTTCCGTCCGGAGTACCTGCAACTTGGCCAGTTGGCGGAAATGTTCCCCGATGTGCCACGCATCGCCCTGACCGCCACCGCCGACAAACGCACCCGGGAAGAGATTGTCACTCGCCTGCACTTGCAGAACGCCGAGCGCTTCCTGTCGAGCTTCGATCGACCGAACATCTTTTATCGCATCGTGCCCAAGGAGCAGCCGCGCAAGCAGTTGCTGGCGTTTCTCGCCGAACGGCGCAGCGATGCCGGCATTGTGTATTGCCTGTCGCGCAAAAAAGTCGAGGAGGTGGCGGCATTCCTCAGTGAGCAAGGCTTCCCGGCGCTGCCCTACCACGCCGGGTTGCCCAACGATTTGCGCGCCTACCACCAGAAGCGCTTCCTCAACGAGGAAGGCCTGATCATGGTCGCCACCGTGGCGTTCGGCATGGGCATCGACAAACCCAACGTACGTTTTGTCGCACACCTCGATCTGCCGAAATCCCTTGAGGCCTACTATCAGGAAACCGGTCGCGGCGGGCGTGACGGCCTGCCGGCAGACGCCTGGATGGCCTACGGCCTGCAAGACGTGGTGATGCTCAAGCAGATGCTGCAGAACTCCGAAGGCGACGAACGCCACAAGCGCCTGGAGCAGCACAAGCTCGACGCCATGCTCTCGTTGTGCGAAGAAACCCGCTGCCGCCGCCAGACCCTGCTGGCCTATTTCGACGAGGACATGCCCGAGCCCTGTGGTCACTGCGACAACTGTGTCGACGGCGTGCAGACCTGGGACGCCACCGAGCCCGCCCGTCAGGCGCTTTCGGCGATCTACCGCACCGGCCAGCGCTACGGTGTCGGGCATTTGGTGGATGTATTGCTGGGCAAGGACAACGAAAAAGTCCGCAGTTTCGGTCATCAGCATCTGTCGGTTTACGGTGTTGGCAAAGCGATGGCCGAAGGCGAATGGCGCTCGTTGTTCCGACAACTGGTTGCCCGGGGGCTGGCGGATATCGACCTGGAAGGTTACGGCGGCTTGCGCCTGAGTGACAGCTGCCGGCCGCTGCTCAAGGGTGAAGTGACCCTGGAGCTGCGCCGCGACCTCAAGGCGCAAACCACGACCAAAAGCAGCAAGAGCCAGGCGAGCCAACTGGTGCGCGGCGAAGAACGCGAACAGTGGGAAGCCTTGCGTGCCCTGCGACGCAAACTCGCCGAAGAACACGGTGTGCCGCCTTACGTCATCTTCCCGGATTCCACCTTGCTGGAAATGCTCCGCAGCCAGCCCACTTCCCTGGCGGAAATGGCCACGGTCAGTGGCGTCGGCGCGCGCAAGCTGGAACGTTATGGCGAGGCCTTCCTCGAAGTTCTCGGCGGCCAGGTCGAGGCACCGAAGGTGGTGGCCGATGTGCGCCACGAATTGATCACCCTGGCGCGCGCCGGCATGACGCCGCTGCAGATTGCCGGTCAGCTGCAATGCTCGGAAAAGAACGTCTACACCATGCTGGCCGAGGCCATTGGCAAGCAGCAGCTGTCGCTGGAACAGGCACTGGATTTGCCCGAGGACTTGATGGGCGAAGTTCAGGATGCGTTCCTCGACGGCGAAGGCGAGTTACCGCCAGTGTCGGAGATTTCCGCGCTGTTTGCGGGCCGGGTGCCGGAAGGTGTTTTGTACTGTGTACGGGCTGCATTGCAGTCCGAATTCGAGATTTGAGTGATCTGTCGTGCAGGTGTAACGATTCAGTACAGATCAAGCCTTGCCTCAGGGCAAGGCTCATGCTTAGCTGACTAATTATTAGGTTTTCTCTGTTTCAGTCTAATCATGAGTGTTTTATGCCGTTAACCGATCAACACCGCTTTGGCATGCAATTGGCCCAGATGTCACGCGGCTGGCGTGCCGAACTCGACCGCCGACTGGCCGGGCTCGGACTGTCCCAGGCGCGTTGGCTGGTGCTGCTGCACCTGGCGCGTTTCGACGAAGCCCCGACACAACGTGAACTGGCGCAAAGCGTCGGCGTGGAAGGACCCACCCTGGCCCGCCTGCTCGATAGCCTGGAAAGCCAGGGCCTGGTGCAGCGTCAAGCGGTGCTGGAAGACCGTCGAGCAAAGAAGATCGTCCTCTGCGCCCCGGCGCTCCCCCTGATCGAACAAATTGAAACCATTGCCACGCAATTGCGCCACGAGCTGTTCGAAGGCGTGGATGAGGCGGATTTGGCGGTGTGCATGCGGGTTCATGGGCACATTCTTGGCAACCTTGAAAAATCTTGAGGCATAACCCCGCGCCAGACTGGTGAGCGGCCGCATTGAGCAGACTATAAGAACTACTGCGCGATATCGTGTTCGTACCGGATGTGCGAACACGTGCAGGTTGGTTCTGGTTACTAAGGGATGCTCATGCTTGAGAGTCGGCTTTTCGTTGTACGCTGTTGCACCCGATTGTTGCTGGTCGGTGCCGTTGTCACTTACTCGGCATTGGCGTCAGCGCTGGGGCTCGGTGAAATGACCGTTCACTCGGCATTGAATCAGCCGCTGCGAGCCGACATTGCGCTGATGGATGCCGCAGGTCTGGAGGAGGGCGAACTGTCGGTCAGCCTGGCGACAGCGGACGAATTCAGCCGGGCCGGTGTCGAGCGGGTGCGCTTCCTTGATAACCTGAAGTTCACTCCTGTCCTGCGGGGCAACCGTCGCCTGATCCAGGTGACATCTAACAAACCGGTCAATGAACCCTTCCTGAATTTCCTCGTAGAGCTCAATCAGCCCAACGGCCGGTTGCTGCGTGAGTACACGGTGCTGATCGACCCTCCAGGATCACCCAATATTGTGCCGGCAACGGATGAACCGCTGATCGGCCGACCCTCTTCCGAATTTCCGAGTGTCCAGCCTGCCACCGCGCCACTTCCTGCGCGCAAGGAGCCGCCCAAGCCTGCCGCCGCTCCACTGATTCATCCGCTTGATGAACAATTGGCCGCCAGCGTGCTGCAAAACCAGCAGTTGCAGGCAAGCGTTGACGAGCTCAAGGCGAAGCTCCTGGCACAGGGCGAACAGATCGCCGCTGGGAAAAAGCAGGTAGCCGAGTTGCAAACCCGGTTGGCAGAAGTTCAGCTGTCGACAGCAGAGCCGGATGAGCCTGCGGTGGTGACGCCGACGCCTGTCGTTGCGGCAGAGCCCGGGAGGGATTTATCGCTGATATTCGGGCTGCCGGCGCTGGTGGTGTTGGGGCTGCTGGGATGGTTCGTTCGGCGTCGCCGCCAGCCACTACAGACCGCCCCCGAACCTGCGGCCAAGCAAGAGCCGGGACTGAACCGATCGGTGGAACCATGGCAGGACGTTCTGGGTAAGCAAGGTGAAATCGCGGCCCATGACGCACAACAGGCCAGCCTGCGCAGTTCCGGGTTTGCCCCACAAGAATCTCTGGAAAACCGTTCACGTCATCCCGGGTTGAGCCCTGTCGCATCAGCCGCAGTGCCCGTGGCGGCAGCGTCTGGCAACGAGTTCCAGTTGAACCTGGATGACCTGTCGATGGGGGCGAGTTGGGGCTTGATCGACGCCACCGCATCGCCATCGAGTGCCTCTACGTTGCCGGAGCCCGACATTGAATGGGAACTCGAACCCGTTTCCCGATCGATGGACGGCAGCTTTCTCGTCGAGTTCGCAGAGCCGGTTCCATCGCCGGACCTTGAACCGCCGAAACAGGCGGCCCGCAGTTAATTTGCCGTCACCCGATAACCTTGGGTGTAGGGAACTATTGTGGCGAGGGAGCAAGCTCCCTCGCCACAGATGTGATGTGTTGTAAGCTGGAGCGCATTCAAACGTCAGTCTTTATGCCTCAGGGAACCTGTCTTTCATGGCCGCGAGCAAACCGGAAATCGTCATCACTTATTGCACCCAATGCCAGTGGTTGTTGCGCGCTGCCTGGCTGGCCCAGGAGCTTCTCAGCACGTTCGGCGACGATCTGGGTAAAGTGTCACTGGTACCCGGCACGGGCGGCGTCTTTCACATTTCCTGCGACGAGGTGCAAATCTGGGAGCGCAAGGTTGACGGTGGGTTTCCCGAGGCCAAGATTCTGAAACAGCGGGTCCGCGATCAAATCGATCCGGACCGGGATCTCGGACACAACGATCGCACTCAGTGAGAGGCGGCCTCTGCGGCGACGGCTTTCTTGCTCGAACCGTTCGCAAGCCTGCTGGACACCACAATCGCGACGATGATCAACGCACCGCCCAGCAACATGCGCAGGGTAGGGTTTTCATCGAATAACAGCCAGGCCACGGTGATGCCGTAAACCGGCTCCAGGGCGAAGACCACGGCGGCGGTCCGGGCCTTGATCACGGCGAGGCTGGCGACGAACAGGCTATGGGCAACGCCGGTGCAGAACACCCCGAGCAGGCTGATCCACAGCCAGTCGATAGCACGCACCTCGCTCAATTGCGGCGCCGCCATCGGCAACAGGCACAGGGCGACCACAACGTTCTGATACAGCGCTGCCTGCACCGGCGGAATGCGGCCGGAACTGACGCGGTTGGTCAGCGACAGCAGGGCGAACAACAAACCGGATGCCACGGCCCAGAGCAGGCCCGTGGTAGCGCCGCTGGCCAGATCGAACGCTGGCGTCACCAGCACCAACCCGACGCTGACCAGTACGACCAACAGGATCTCATTGGCGCGAATGCGTTCGCGGAAAATCAGGCCTTCGAGGATGACGGTAAAGGCCGGGAAACTGGCAAAGCCCAGCGTTGCGATCGCCACGCCAGCCACTTTCACCGCAATGAAGAAACTCACCCAGTGCCCCGCCAGCAACAGGCCGCTGAGTAACAGTCGACGCCAGTCCACGGCTTCAAGTGTTTGCCAGCGGCTCTGGCGGGCGAATCGTGCAAAAAATGCCAGCGCCAGCACTGCGAATGCCGCGCGGCCGAAAACGATGATGGCCGGTGAGGCTGCGGCGAGTTTTCCGAATACGCCGGTCAGGCCAAACATCAGTGCACCGATATGCAGGGCGCCAAGGGCGGTACGGGGAGTCATTGCAGTCCTTGATAAACATCGTGAGCCGGACCATTTAACCGCAGCCGCTACCGTCGTGTCTGTCGTCAGACTCTCACTGTTTGTCGCCAGCCTCGCGTCGCAGTTTGCCCGGTGATGTGCCGAACTCGCGCAGCACCGCGGCGGCGAATGCACTCTGGGAGCTGTAACCGACGCGACAGGCAATCTCGCCTATGGGCAGCATCGATTCGCGCAACAAGGTAACGGCCTTATGCAGGCGGCGACTGCGGATGTAATCCATCGGCGTCTGCCCGCATTCGGCAACGAACCGGGCATGCAGACGAGCACTGGAGAGGCCGGCCACGCGTGCCAGATCGGCGACTTGCAGCGGGTAGGCGGCGTATTGGTCAATGTGCGCATTCAATGCAGCGTAGGGCAGGCGCCGAGTACCGACGCTATCAGGTCTTGCGTTGTTCAGACTGGCCAGCAACAGCACCGCACCCTGTTGCGCAATCAGCGGATCCTCGACCGGGCTGTTGGCCAGCCAGGCGACCAGTTGGCTTTGCCCGGCATCCAGCGACAGCCGTCCAGCGTTGTCGAGCAAGCGTCGGCTGGATTCGGCATGATCGCCCAGGGACTGAGAGACCCATTGATCACCGGGCACGTCCAGTACCAGGCAACGGCTGCCATTGGCGCTGCCGCACGCATGGTGCGCGCCGGATGGCACCACGGCGAAACTCTGCTGAACCACCTGGCTGCCACGCCCGTCGATCTCGAAATCCAGCGCGCCCGACAGCCCGAACACCAATTGTGCGTGCTCATGGCTGTGGATGATCAGGTCGTGGCTGTACTGACGAAGGGTGAGGATCGGTCTCATCGCGGGGCTCCGGGGACTGGGCGGCAGTTTACACCGAGGCGGCTCGTTCGCGTTGTCACAAGACTGACTTGCCGCTGTCATGGGCTATTAATCCACACGGCGCAAGCTGGCGAAAACCAATCCTGAGGGTTGTCCATGACCAGCGCCGAGCTCGCCAAACCCAGCCGTAAGCAACGTGTGCGGACCCTATGGATTTCCGACGTGCATTTGGGCACGCGCGATTGCCAGGCCGAGCATCTGTCGCAGTTTCTCAAGGGTTACCACGCAGACAAGATCTATCTGGTGGGCGATATCATCGACGGCTGGAAACTGCGCGGCGGCATGTACTGGCCGCAGGCGCACACCAACGTGATCCGGCGCTTGCTGACCATGGCCAAGCGCGGTACCGAGGTGATCTACGTCACCGGCAACCATGACGAATTCCTGCGCCGCTATTCGAAGCTGATTCTGGGCAATATCCAGTTGGTGGACGAAGCGGTGCACGTGACCGCTGACGGCAGGCATTTGTTGGTGATCCACGGGGACCAGTTTGACGTAATCACTCGCTATCACCGCTGGCTGGCCTTTCTCGGCGACTCGGCCTACGAATTCACCCTGACCCTCAATCGTTGGCTCAACCATTGGCGTGCCCGTTATGGCTATGGCTACTGGTCGCTGTCGGCGTACCTCAAGCACAAGGTGAAAACCGCCGTCAGCTTCATCAGCGATTTTGAAGAAGCCATCGCCCATGAGTGTGTCAAACGCGAGCTGCATGGCGTGGTGTGCGGGCACATTCACCATGCCGAGATTCGCAAGGTCGGCGAGGTGGATTACCTCAATTGCGGGGACTGGGTGGAGTCGTGCACGGCGCTGATCGAGCATTGGGATGGCACGATCGAGTTGTATCGCCTGGCTGATGCCCAGGCGCGGGAGGCGCAGTTGAAGGCTTTGAAAGTCGCCGAGCCAGCGTGAAAGTTGCGGTGAGTGTACCGGCCTCATCGCGAGCAGGCTCGCTCCCACCATTTGATCGTTTTTTCCTTAAATCACGCGATCCCCTGAGGCCTGTCAGGCGGGTGAGTATTCTTCCATCGCCGCCTTGTAGATCGAGTGCTTCGGCTGCGCGAACAGTCGCGCCATCATCGGTTCAAAGAAACTCAGCGGCAGGGTGTCATATGCCGGATCAAACGCCGCCGCGTCGTACTTGGCGCAGAATTCGATGGTTGCCAGGTACTGCGGGTGATCGCTGAATTGCTCGCGCAGGTGCCGGTCCATGCCCAGGTGATGGAAGAAGTAGTAGCCCTGGAAAATTCCGTGTTTTTCCACCATCCACAAATTCTCGGCGCTGACAAACGGTTTGAGGATGGCGGCCGCGATGTCCGGGTGGTTGTAGGAGCCAAGGGTGTCGCCGATGTCATGGAGCAGGGCGCAGACCACGTACTCTTCATCGCGGCCGTCGCGCCAGGCGCGGGTGGCGGTTTGCAGGGAGTGGGTCAGGCGGTCCACTGGAAAGCCACCAAAATCACCCTCCAACAACTTCAGGTGCGCCGCGATTCGTGCCGGCAGTTGACGGGCGTAGGCACTGAAGTCCGCAGCAATGATCGCCCAGTCTTCCTGGGTGCCGTCCTTCATGTGGGTGAAACGGGCGTTTGCATTCATCGGCAATCCTCCTGTGTTCTAGAACGGCACGCGTCCCAGAATCATGTCGCGATACATGACGAAATCGCCGAGCAAGCTATAGAAGGGATGTTGGAAAGTTGCAGGGCGATTCCTTTCGAAGAAGAAATGTCCGACCCAGGCGAAGCTGTAGCCGGCCACCGGCAAAGCCCACAACAGCATCCAGGTGCCCCGACCAATGGTCAGCGCCAGAATGAAAATGACCAGCGTCGTGCCGATGAAGTGCATTCGTCGGCAAGTGCTGTCGCTGTGCTCGCTGAGGTAATAGGGGTAAAACTCAGCGAAGCTGTTGAATCGTTTGACGTTTTCCACGTATGCGATCTCTGTGCTTATTGTTCTGACTGCAAGTTGTTCTGCGGGTAGCCTATTTGAGTCTAGAGTGATCAATGGCATCGGCCAGTGACAATAGGCGCCACTTTAGTATCCTTCGGAAATTGGCCGTGACAGTGCGGCTCATCATGTAAGAACCCGACATGAGCGAACGAACGACTTCTGCAAGCTGGGCGATGGGGATTGTCAAAGCACTGGAAATGGACGGCCTGGATTGCCGGGTTCTGTTCAAACAGCTGGGGCTTGACTACGCGGCATTGGATGATCCGGATGCGCGCTTCCCGCAGGACTCCATGACACGACTCTGGCAACGCGCGGTTGAGCTGTCCGGCAACCCGGCGATTGGCCTGAACATGGGCAAGGTGGTACGCCCCGCGCAGTTCCATGTGACCGGCTACGCCTTGATGTCCAGCCAGACCCTGGCCGAAGGTTTCAAGCGACTGGTGCGTTACCAGCGGATTATTGCTGAAAGCGCGGACCTGAGTTTCCGCCTGCTGGATGAGGGGTATGCGCTGATTCTGACGGTTCACGGCGATCATTTGCCGCCCACCCGTCAAAGCGCCGAAGCCTCACTGGCCTGCGCCCTGGCGCTGTGCGGCTGGCTGACCGGTCGCACGCTGCACCCGCGCAAGGTGCTGGTCCAGGGCGATCAACCGGCCAATCTCGAACCTTATAAACAGGCTTTCCATGCGCCGCTGGTGTTCAACGCACCTTACGATGCGCTGATTTTCGAGCGTTCGGACATGGAAGCGCCATTGCCGACGGCCAACGAGGCCATGGCGTTGCTGCATGACCGCTTTGCCGGCGAATACCTGGCACGGTTTTCCGAGGGGCGCGTGACCCACAAGGCGCGGCAGGTGCTATGCCGTTTGCTGCCACAGGGCGAACCCAAGCGCGACACCGTGGCGCAAACGCTGCACCTGTCGCAACGTACGTTGCAGCGACGCTTGCAGGAAGAGGGCACGAGTTTTCAAACATTGCTCGACGACACCCGGCGCGAATTGGCCGAGCAGTATCTGGCGCAACCGACCATGACCCTGCTGGAAATTGCCTACCTGCTGGGGTTCGCCGATCCGAGCAACTTCTTCCGCGCCTTCCGGCGCTGGTTCGATGCCACGCCCGGCGAATACCGGGCGCGATTGATGGAAGCGCCACCGACGGTCAGTGACGCCAGAACGCTGGAATGCACAGAACAAATACCGTAATGATCTCCAGTCGGCCCAAGAGCATGCCGAACGAGAGAATCCACTTGGCGGCGTCGGGCAGCGAGGCGAAGTTGCCGGCCGGGCCGATGGTTTCACCCAGGCCGGGGCCGACACCGGACACGGTGCTGGCGGCGCCGGTGAGCGCGGTCATCCAGTCTACCCCGAGCAGCGACAGCAACAGCGCGATCACGCAGATGGTGATGGCGAAGAAAAACGAAAAGGTCAGAATCGAACGCACGATCTCTTCATCGAGCCGGTGACCGTTGTACTTCTGCTTGATCACCGCGCGCGGATGAATCAACTGATTAAGGTTGGCCTTGAGCAGAATGTAGGCCACCTGGAAGCGGAAAATCTTGATCCCGCCAGCCGTCGAGCCGGAACAACCGCCGACAAAGCCCAGATAGAAGAACAGCATCAGCGAGAAATTGCCCCAGAGGCTGTAGTCCCCCAGTGCGAAACCGGTGGTCGTCACCACCGACGTCACGTTCAGCGCCACATGCCGCAGCGCTTCCAGCCAATGCAGCTTGGTGGTCCACCAGTACCAGGTGCCGAGCACCAGCCAGGTCACCACCAACATGCCGAGCAAGCCTTGAACCTGTTGATCCTTGATCAGCGCCCGGCGGTTGCCGCGCAGGGTCGCCACGTACAGGGTAAAAGGCAGGCTGCCGAGAATCATGATGACGATCGCCACCCAGTGCACCGCCGGTTGTGTCCATTTGGCCAGGGACTGGTCGGAGGTGGAGAAACCACCGGTGGAAATTGCCGACATCGCATGGTTGATCGCATCGAACAGGCTCATCCCGGCCCACCAGAACGCCAGGCTGCCGACAATGGTAATGCCGACGTAGGCCGCTACGATCAACCGCGCCACCATGTGCGAGCGGGGCATGACTTTTTCGGAACGGTCCGACGACTCGGTCTGAAACAGCCGCATGCCACCGATGCGCAGCAGTGGCAGAATCGCCACCGCCATGCCGATAAAGCCGATGCCGCCGATCCAGTGCAACAGCGAGCGCCACATCAGAATGCCGGGGGACATGGTGTCCAGGCCACTGAGTACCGTCGAGCCGGTGGCGGTGATGCCGGACATGCTTTCAAAAAACGAATCGGTGTAGCTGATGCGCTGGGTCAACAGAAACGGCAGTGCGGCGAAGATGCACACCACCAGCCAGCTGCTGACGGTCAGCAGGTACATGTCCCGTGGGCGCAGGTGAATGTGCTCGGGTCGTCCCGGAATGACCAGCGCCAGGCCGGCGACAAAGGTGATCATGCTGGCCCAGAGGAACGACGGCAGGTCATGGGTACGGTCGAAGATCACCAGCGTGGCCATGGGCACGACCATGGCGATGGCCAGGGTTATCAGGAAGATGCCGATAATGAAACCAATGATCCGTAAGGTCGGCAACGCCATGAGGTCCGCTCGGCTGAATGTGGGAAGGGCGCCATTCTACCTGCGGTGCAGGGCATGTAAACCGGCACTCCGGCGGTAGATACCGCTAGAATAGCCGCACCAATTTTTCAGGAGGTGGCCGATGCAGGCTCTCGACGTATTGCTCAACCGTGTTTCCGTCCCACGCCTGGTCGAGCCGGCTCCCACGCCAGAGCAGCGCGAGGCGCTGTTTGCCGCCGCCATGCGTGCACCCGATCACGGTCACTTGCAGCCGTGGCGTTTCTTGACTGTCGAAGGTGCTGCGCGCGAGCAAATGGGCGAGTTGCTGGCCGAAGCCGCGAAGCTGCAGGATGGCGAAGCCAGCGAGGCGGCCATCGACAAGGCGCGCAACGGTCCGCTGCGGGCGCCACTGGTGGTCGTGGTGATTGCGCGCTTGCAGGATCACGTCAAATATCCCAAGTCCGAGCAACGACTGGCGGCTGGCTGCGCGGCCCACGGGATTTTGCTGGCGGCCTATGCGCAGGGCATTGGCGCGGTGTGGCGTACGGGTGATCTGGCCTATTCGCCGCATGTGGCCAAGGGGTTGGGATTGGCCGAAGGCGAGGAGGTGATTGCGTTTCTGTACCTTGGCACGCCGCTGAAAGAACCGCGCGTTGCGGAGAAAGTTGATGTGGCCGAGTTCGTCAGCGCCTGGCCCGGTAAAGCCTGACGACCTCGATCATAAGTGGGTTCAGGGTTGGACCACTGCGCCTGGGACGAGTGGCAGTTCCAGACTGGCAATAAACCCGCCTTCCGGGTGATTGGCCAGCACCAGGCTGCCGCCATGTCTCTCCGCTGCCCGCCGTGCAATGGCCAATCCCAAACCGTGGCCTGCCGCAGTCTGCCCCGGCGCGCGGTAGAAGGGTTCACCGAGTTGATTCAAGTGTTCGGCGTCAACGCCTGGCCCATGATCGCGCACGCTCACCACGATCCGATCTCCCTGACGCAATGCCAGCATTTCGATCGGTTGCCCGTTCACCGGATTGAAGCGCTGGGCATTGCGCAGCAGGTTGTCCACGGCGCGTTCGATCATGGTCGGCCAGCCTTTCAGGTTCAGTTGCGCCTCAGCCTCCAGCGTTACACTTTGTTCCGGTGAAGCCATTTGTGCATCCCGTTGCAGCGTTGCGAGCAAGGCGTTGAGATCGACCTCCTCAGCGCTGGCGTTATCGGCATCGACCCGCGCCAGCACCAGAATTTCGCTGATCAGCGCTTCGAGTCGGTCGCATTCACGTGTCAGGCGCGGCCAGAGCTTTTGCCGTTCTTCCGGTGACGCCCGTTCGGCCAAGGCCAGGGCAATGCGCAGCCGGGCGAGGGGAGAGCGCAGTTCGTGGGACACATCGCGCAGCAACTGCCGCTGGCTGCCGATCAGGCTTTGCAGGCGTGCCCCCATGCGGTTGAAATCAGTGGCCAGTACGCCAAACTCATCGCGGCGGTTGGCCAGTTTGACCAGGCTGTTTTGTTGGTAAGTGGTTTGCCCCAGGTCATGCACCGCGCCGCGCAAACGGCTGAGCGGACGGGTAATGGAAAGGGTCACGAACAAGCTGAACAGGGTCAGCACCACCAGGGCGATCCCCAGTGCACTCAGCGGCCAGAGCAGGCTTTCGCGGTGCCAGGCATCCAGTTCCGGGTGTGGAATGCGATAGATCAGCAGGTAGGTGTCGCCGGTTTTTTCGCTGGTGTATTCCGCCGTCAGACGACGCCATGGCAGGCGCCGGTCATCATTGTTCTGGCGTGCTTCGAAGGCCGCCGCGCGACGTGGGAAGGTGCCGCGCACCACCGGGTCGCCGCTTTCGTTGAGCACCTGAACATCGATGTGATATTGGCGTTTGCGTTGTTCGAGAATGTCCTGGGCGGCGTCCTCGCCCTGGGTCTCATAGGTTTGAGTCCACTCCTCGGCCAGGGTGTTGAGGCCGGGATGACGACTGAGAATCCACGCGTCCTGATTGAGCATGTGCCCCAGCAGAATGGAGAGCCCGGCAACCAAAGCGATCGCCAGCCAGAAGCTGGCCAGAATACGCCAGAACAATGAGCGCACAGAAAATCCTCAAACAATCACGGAATCACCTGTAGGAGCGAGCCTGCTCGCGAAGAACGAATAGACAACACGTGCTACCTGTTGCCGCGCGTTATCGTTGCCGTCCATCGCGAGCAGGCTCGCTCCTACAGTAAAAGCAGCAGACCCAATGGGGTGAGCCATTGGGTCCGGGGTTAACGCATTATTGCGCTTTTTGCGGTTGTTGCGCTTTCCAGGCCTTGAATTCGGCCCATTCGGCGCGGCGCTCAGCCTGTTGCTTCTGGATCTCGTCGAATTTCTTCTGTTGATCCGGTTTCAGCAGCGCGCGGACGTCGGCTTCGGCTTTCTTGTGGTTGGCGGCCATTTCGTCCTTCATGGCTTTCTGGTCGGCTGGCGAGAGTTTTTCCAGGTACTTGTCTACCAGTTGCTTACGCTCGTGCATTTGCTCGCCCATGATCTTGCGGATCTGATCGCGCTGTTCGCGGCTCAGGTCCAGTTGGCTGTACGGGCCTTTGCCGTGCATGCCGTGCATCTGACCGCCGTGGCGCGAACCGTCCATTGGCCCACCCATCGGGCCTGTGCCTTCAGGCATGGCCATGGCAACGGTCGGCAGGGCGGCGGCGAACATCAGAGCGATAAGAGTCTTGCGCATGGTGAATCTCCTTGTCTCATTCCCGGTACGTTCCGGATGAGTACAGATTACGGAGATCAAGGTCAGCGGCGGTCAGTGGAGCGTAAAGCTTGGGTAAAGATGGTTTTGCGCCGACCTGACATAACGTCATTTGGGGCGCCGGGCTGCGAAGCGGCCCCAACAGCGGGATTGCTGCGCAGTCAACGGGCGCAAGCTCCCTCGCCACAGGTTGCAGTTGGCCAGCTCTTTCTCGGTTTACAGGCTGTAGTAGTAACCACGGCTGCGCAGCGCGACGATGCGCGGACGGCCATCGGGGTGCGGGCCGATCTTCTTGCGAAGGTTGCTGACGTGCATGTCCAGGCTGCGGTCGTACAGCGTCAGTTTGCGACCGAGGGCGATTTGCGCCAATTCCTGTTTGTCCAGTGGCTCGCCGGGTTGCTTGAGCAAGGCTTCCAGCAAGCGGCTTTCGGAGACGGTGAGGGTAAATTCCTGTTCGTCGATGCTGACTACGCCGCGCACCGGGCTGAAACACAGATCGCCCAGTTCCAGCTGGCTGGAAACGGCCGCCGGGTGGCTGCGGCGTAGCACCGCTCGCAGGCGGGCGGTCAGTTCCCGCGGGTCGCAGGGTTTGGCGAGGTAATCGTCGGCACCCAGTTCCAGGCCTAGGATGCGGTCCAAAGGTTCACCGCGGGCCGATAGCATCAGCACCGGCAAGTCGGGGTGATCGCTGCGCAGTTGCTTGAGCAGTTCCAGGCCGCTGCCATCCGGCAACATCACATCCAGCACGACGGCTGCCGGAGACGTTTCGGCCAGTGCACGACGGGCGCTCTGGCCATCGTGACAGGCTCGGACTTGAAAGCCTTCCTGGCTCAGCCAACTGCTCAGGAGCTCGCACAACTCCTGGTCATCATCAATAAGTAACAGCTCGCTCATGACTCACTCAATTTAGCCATTGTCGACGTTTTCGACTTGCACCACTGGCGAAGATACCGCAGAGCAGGGCCAATAGCGCAACTCCGGCGCCGATGACGAACCATTGTTGCTGATCGGTCAGCAAGCGCGGCAGCGGGCTGCTGGCCTGGGCCTCCTTGAGCTGCAGCTTCAAGCGCTGGTTCTCCTGACGCAATCGGGCCAGCACGGGGCTTTCGCGCTCGCCATCGGCATTTTGCAGTTGTTTGCTCAGTTCTTCCCGTTGCCGCTCGCTTTCCTTAAGACGCTGTTGCAACTCGGTGATCTGGCTGCCAGCGCTCAGTGACAGCGGCGTCGAACTACCGCCGCTGGCGCTTTCTTCACCGTGGGCGGGGGCCACGATCGACAACGTGACCAACATCAGACACAACGGACCCTTGCGCATCACGACTCCTGATTCCAATACGAGTATTGGGAAGTTGTCGGCAGGCAAACGAGAATAATGAGCGATTGAGAGCGCGATGAACCGAGAAGGTTCATCGCGAGGGGGACGAATTACGGCAGGACTTGCTTGAACGGCTTGACCGAAACGTTGGCGTAGACGCCTGCGGCGATATACGGATCGGCGTCGGCCCAGGCCTGGGCAGCGCTCAGGGAGTCGAATTCGGCGACGATCAGACTGCCGGTGAAACCCGCCGCGCCCGGATCATTGCTGTCGACCGCCGGATGCGGGCCGGCCAATACGATGCGACCTTCGCCCTTGAGCGCTTGCAGACGCTCAAGGTGCGCTGGCCGGGCGGCCAGGCGAGCTTCCAGGGAGTTGGCGACGTCTGTGGCAATGATTGCGTAAAGCATGTCAGTCCTCGGTTTTTGGCGTGGTGGTATCGGCATCGTGCAGGTGGCGGGACAGGTAGATACCTTGACCAACCAGGAACAGCAAGGTCATTCCCAGGCTGCCGAAGACCTTGAAGTCGACCCAGTAGCTCTGGAAGGTGAACGCGACAAAGAGATTGGCGGCACCGCAAAACAGGAAGAACACGATCCAGGCGATGTTCAGGCGGGTCCAGACGGCATCAGGCAGGGTCAGCGCGTGGCCCATGATGCGTTTGATCAGCAACTGCTCACCGACGAAATGGCTGCCAATGAACGCAAGGGCGAACAGCCAGTTGACCACCGGGGCCTTCCATTTCAGGAAGGTCTCGCTGTGGAACGCCAAGGTCAGGCTGCCGAAGACCAGGCAGGCGATCAGGGTCAGCCACTGGCTCTTCTCCAGCTTGCGCTGTTTGATGAACAGCGTGCCGTAGACCACCAGGGAACTGATGATGAGCATCGCGGTGGCGCTGTAGATGCCGCCTACAGTGACCTCGTGGCCGGCAATGTCGACGACCCTTGGATCAATCTTGAAGACGATGAAAAACAGCAGGAGGGGGATGAAATCGATGAATTGTTTCACAGTGGCAGCCAGAAGCAGGATGTGGCGGCATAATAACAAACATATGGGCGCGCGATAGCGCCAGCTGATTTGAGGTTACAAAGCCCCGTGAATGTTGATTTGCACTGCCATAGCACGGCCTCCGATGGCGCCCTGGCGCCTGCGGTTCTGGTTGCGCGTGCGTTCGAGAAAGGCGTGCGAGTCCTGGCCTTGACCGATCACGATACCCTCGAGGGCCTCGACGAGGCCCGCAACGCAGCGAACGCGCTGGGGATGCAACTGATCAACGGTGTCGAATTGTCCTGTACCTGGGGCGGTGCGACCATTCATGTATTGGGCTACGGTTTCGACGTCAATGCCGCGCCGTTGGTCGAGGCAATCGCCAAATTGCATGACGGTCGCTGGTTGCGATCCGAAGAAATCAGCCGAAAACTGGCGCTCAAAGGCATGCCGGGCGCGCTGGAAGGCGCACGGGAGATCCAGCAGGAATTGGGTGACAGCGGCAACGCGCCGGCCCGCCCGCACTTTGCCGACTGGATGGTGCGCGAAGGTTTCGTCAAGGATCGCGCCGAAGCGTTCCGCAAATGGCTGGGTGCCGGCAAGCTGGGCGACGTCAAGCTACATTGGCCGACCCTGGAAGATACCGTTGAAACGCTGCGCGCAGCCAAAGCCTGGGTCAGTCTGGCGCATCCCTGGCATTACGATTTCACTCGCAGTAAACGTCGCCGCCTGATTGCCGACTATATTCAAGCAGGGGGCCACGCGATTGAAGTGGTCAATGGCCATCAGCCCGCCGAGCAAGTGGGCAGCCTGGCCATTCTCGCCCGGGAGTTTGGTCTGCTGGTCAGCGCCGGCAGTGATTTTCATGGCCCTGGAGGCTGGTCCGAGATCGGTGAGTACCGCCCGGTTCCGGAGGATCTGCCACCACTGTGGTGTCGATTCAAACATGACCCAATTATTGCCGCCGTCTGAACAGGTAGAGAATGTGAGTCAATTTTTCCAGATTCATCCGGAAAACCCGCAAGCGCGCCTGATCAAGCAGGCGGTCGAAATCATCCGCAACGGCGGGGTGGTGATTTATCCCACAGACTCGTCCTACGCCATTGGTTGCCAGATCGGCGACAAGAATGCCGTGGAGCGCGTGCGCCGGTTGCGCGGGCTGGATGACAAGCACAATTTCGCGCTGATTTGCAGTGACCTTTCGCAATTGGGACTGTTCGCCAAGATCGACACGGGCCTTTTCCGCTTGCTCAAGGCCCATCTACCGGGCCCGTACACCTTCATTCTCAACGCCACCCGTGAAGTGCCGCGCCTGCTGTTGCACCCGAAAAAACGCACCATCGGCCTGCGGGTGCCGAGCCATCCGATTGCCTTGGCGCTGCTCGAAGAGCTCGGCGAGCCGCTGATGAGCGTGACTCTGATCCTGCCCGGCGAAACCGACCCGATGACCGATCCCTATGAAATGCGCCAGGTGCTTGAGCATCAGGTTGACCTGATCATCGACGGCGGTTTCGGCGGGGTTAAGGCGTCCACCGTGATCAACCTCGCTGACGGCGAGCCGGAAGTGATCCGCATCGGTTGCGGCGATCCCACGCCGTTCATGGCCGAGGCCTAGATGTCTGCAGTAGAACCCGTCGACAGTCAGGCCGGAGCCCAGCAAGAGCTGCCCTTCGCCATGGTCTATGGCCAGGCGGTCATGGAAATGCCGCTGGACCTGTACATCCCGCCGGATGCGCTCGAAGTCTTTCTCGAAGCCTTCGAAGGCCCCCTCGATCTGCTGCTGTACCTGATCCGTAAACAGAACATCAATATCCTCGACATCCCGGTGGCGGAAATCACCCGTCAGTACATGGGGTATGTCGAGTTGATGCAGTCGGTGCGCCTGGAGCTGGCTGCCGAGTACCTGGTGATGGCCGCGATGCTGGCCGAGATCAAGTCGCGGATGCTCCTGCCACGGGCCGAAACCGTCGAAGACGAGGAAGAAGACCCGCGCGCCGAGCTGATCCGCCGCTTGCAAGAGTACGAGCGCTTCAAGGCCGCTGCCGAAGGCATCGATGGTCTGAGTCGCGTCGGTCGCGATGTGCTGGTGCCCAAGCTCGACGCCCCGGAAGCCCGGGCGCGCAAGCTGCTGCCGGACGTGCGGCTGTCGGAACTGCTGCTGTCCATGGCCGAAGTGCTGCGTCGCGGCGACATGTTCGAAAGCCACCAGGTCAGCCGCGAGGCGCTGTCCACCCGCGAACGCATGAGCGATGTGCTGGAACGGCTCAAGGGCGGCGGGTTTGTGCCGTTCGTCGAGCTGTTCACCGCCGAGGAAGGACGTCTGGGGGTGGTGGTGACTTTTATGGCGATCCTCGAGCTGGTCAAGGAATCCTTGGTCGAGCTGGTGCAGAATGAGCCGTTCGCAGCGATCCACGTGCGAGCCCGAGCCGAATAACGAGTTGAATCATGAACCTGAGTGAACCCCGCGAGCTGGCACCTTTGCTCGAAGCCTTTCTGTTGGCCTCGGGAAAACCGCAATCCCTCGAGCGCCTGTTCGAACTCTTCGAAGAGGGCGAGCGGCCGGAGCCACCGGTTTTCAAGAAAGCGTTGACGATACTCGCCAAGTCCTGCGATGGCCGCGCCTTTGAGCTGAAGGAGGTCGCGTCCGGGTATCGCCTGCAAATCCGCGAAAAGTTTTCGCCGTGGGTCGGCCGCTTGTGGGAGGAGCGCCCGCAGCGCTATTCCCGCGCCATGCTCGAGACCATCGCCCTGATCGCCTACCGCCAGCCGATCACCCGTGGCGAGATCGAGGACGTGCGGGGTGTGGCGGTCAACAGTCAGATCGTCAAAACGCTGATGGAGCGCGAGTGGATTCGCATCGTCGGATACCGCGACGTGCCGGGCAAGCCGGCAATGTTCGCCACCACCAAGGCGTTTCTCGATCACTTCAACCTGAAAAACCTCGACGACCTGCCGCCGCTGGCCGAATTGCGCGAACTGGAGCCCGATCCGGTGCTCGATTTCGACGATGCGCCAGTGCCTGCCGGTCTGCAAGAACTGGCGGACGCCAGCGCCGAGCCGGAAGAGCCCAAGGAAGAAACCAGTTTCCATACGCTGTTGCTGGAATTGGACAGCATGGAGGAGGGGATCAAGACCGATTTCGATGATTTGTTGCGTGATGGCGAGGTTTCCGCGACTGATCCGGAGTCCGCTGACGTTCAGCCGGACACCGAAGCCGTGCAGATCGAGCCGGAGCCTGACCTGGAAGTCGAGCCCGAACCAGACATCGAGCCGGAACAGGACGACGACATTCTCGGTGTCGCCGAAGCCCGGGAAAAACTGCTGGCGGCGGTTGCTGCCCTGGAACAGCCGAAACCTGAGCTTAGCGATGAAGAGGCCGAAGCCTTGGCTTTAGCCGAAGCCATCGAAGCTGAACGCCGCGAATTCGAAGACTGATCTTGACCCTGTAACCACCCAATACCCCCTGTGGGAGTGGGCTTGCCCGCCATTGCGGTGAGTCAGACAGGAATAATGTCGTCTGACACGCCCTCATCGCGGGCAATCCCGTTCCCACAGGGGTTTTGGTCAATCATCACAAAATCACCGGTCGGCGGAAAAGCCAATAAGCTGTGGCGGATCAACTAGTCTCTGATGCGCAAACGCCCTGATGAGCGTATGATTCGCGACCCTTCGGCGATCCCTTCGCCCAAGTACACAGATTTGCAACGTTCCAGGCCACGCCTGGACAGATCACACCGGGAGGTGCCCAGATGAGTATCAACGACCAGCAAGACGACCAGCCAATCGGCCCAGCAGGCGAAAAACTGCAGAAAGTCCTCGCCCGTATCGGCGTCGGCTCGCGCCGTGACGTGGAAGCCTGGATCAGCCACGGCCGCATCAAGGTCAACGGCAAAGACGCCACCCTTGGCCAGCGCGTCGACATGCACGACGCCATCACCATCGATGGCAAGGTGATCAAGCGCGAAGAAGCCGCCGAGTCGGTACGCCGCGTGATCATGTACAACAAACCCGACGGCGAAATCTGCACCCGTGTCGATCCGGAAGGGCGTCCGACCGTGTTCGACAAGCTGCCGCGTCCGAAAGAAGGGCGCTGGATCAACATCGGTCGCCTGGACATCAACACCACGGGGTTGCTGATGTTCACCACCGACGGTGAGCTGGCCAACCGCCTGATGCACCCGTCCTACGAGATGGACCGCGAATACGCCGTGCGTGTACGCGGCGAAGTCGATGACGAGATGATCGAGCGCCTGAAAGCGGGTGTCGTGCTCGAAGACGGCCCGGCGCGTTTCACCGATATCCAGCAGGCTCCGGGTGGAGAAGGTTTCAACCACTGGTACCACTGCGTGGTGATGGAAGGTCGCAATCGCGAAGTCCGTCGTCTGTGGGAATCCCAAGGGTTGGTGGTCAGCCGTCTGAAGCGCGTGCGTTTTGGTCCGGTGTTCCTCAACTCCGACCTGCCGATGGGCCGCTGGCGCGAAATGAGCCAGTACGAAGTCGACATTCTTAGTGCCGAAGTCGGCTTGACCCCGGTGGCCATGCCGCAACTGAACGCCAAAAGCAAAGACAAGCTTGAGCGTATGCAGCGCAAGTCGTCGCGTCCAATGGCCAAGACCGAGCGCGTACGTACCCTGCGTCCGGCTGCTGGCGCGCCTGCCGCACCGCGTGAAAGCCGCGAGCCGCAGATCGAAGGTGAGCGTCCGGGGCGCAAGCCTGTTGCACGCCAGGATGGCGAGCGCGGTCCACGCACTCCGCGTCCGGCCAATGGCCGCACCGAGCGTGGTGAAGGTCGCGGTGCTCCAGCCGGTCGCGGTACGCCGGTCGCCGATCGCCCAGTCGACACCAAGCGTCCGGCCAAGCCGGCACCAAAGCGTCCGGGGATCAAGCTGGTCGAGGGTGACAAGCCTTCCGGCAAGCGTCGTGGCGCACCGGCCGGTTCGGGTCAGCGTCCGGGCTTTGGTCGTCGTAAGCCGGAGTGACGTAGTCACTGGCTGCAAGCTGTGAGCGACAAGTCAAAAAATGCCAACCCTCGGGTTGGCGTTTTTTTTTGCGCCTGGCTTCAGCGATGCATTGTTTTTGGAGGCCTCTTCGCTGGCAAGCCCGCTCCCCCAGGGTTAACGGGTGTACATCAATTTGGGCGGCGCCAGCGATCAATGTGGGAGCGGGCTGACCCGCGATGTCGTTAGCCGGGCCTGCGCGAGCTCCGGAATGGAAACCCGACGTTACGCCCTGTAACGATTTTTTGACGAATTCCGCCGATTACCCCCGTGCAATCCTCACTTCCCTGATGCTGTAAGAAAATTCTTCCACTTCGCGACCCTTTCAGTCTCGGCCGATGGCTCTAACCCGCTTGTCTCAACGCCTCATGCAGGGTGTCATGCGCGCCATGCCTGTCGTGCTGGTGCATAACAAAAAGGAGGCGCAATGAACGCCGCAATCCGTTTTCACCTCTCTGCGTGGGGCACTTTTTCTGCCGCCCCCGTCAATGACCCGCAAAGGTCTGAGCCCTTTTTTACAGCCGCCCGAGCCATTCGGAGTGGACACAGGCAATCCCGGCAACCGACACGCTGACTCAGCGGTGTCTGGCGGCAGGGGGTTAGCGGTGTACAATGCGCCGCGTTTTACCTGTGACCTCCTGCGCATCTGCGCAAACCTCGAGGCTATCCGCCTTGTTCACTCCGCCGCGTCACGAGCGTGTCGGGTTCGATTTCGTCACAGATAAAAACAAACAGGTGACGCATGACCGTTGTAAATACGCTGAACTCCTGGTGCTTGCGCTGGGGTTTGATCGGTGCCGCTTAACGCCTTTCCTGAGCAGCAACGTCTACTGAACATCATCAAACCTTGCGTGAGACCCTTTTCATGAGTGGACAAAACTCGCATTCAGGCGAGCTGAAACGCGGCCTGAAAAATCGCCACATTCAACTGATTGCCCTCGGTGGCGCGATTGGTACCGGTTTGTTCCTCGGCTCGGCCGGGGTACTGAAATCCGCCGGCCCGTCGATGATCCTCGGCTATGCCATTTGCGGCTTCATTGCCTTCATGATCATGCGCCAACTGGGCGAAATGATCGTTGAAGAGCCGGTGGCCGGTTCCTTCAGTCACTTCGCACACAAGTACTGGGGCGGTTTCGCCGGCTTCCTGTCGGGCTGGAACTGCTGGATCCTGTACATTCTGGTGGGCATGTCGGAGCTGACCGCCGTCGGCAAATACATTCACTACTGGGCGCCGCACATCCCGAGCTGGGTCACGGCTGCTGGCTTCTTCGTGCTGATCAACCTGATCAACCTGGCCAACGTCAAAGTCTTTGGCGAGGCCGAGTTCTGGTTCGCGATCATCAAGGTCGTGGCGATCGTCGGCATGATTGGCCTGGGCAGCTACCTGCTGGTCAGCGGTCACGGCGGCCCGCAAGCCTCGGTGAGCAACCTGTGGTCCCACGGCGGCTTCTTCCCGAATGGCGTCAGCGGTCTGGTGATGGCCATGGCGATCATCATGTTCTCCTTCGGTGGCCTGGAAATGCTCGGCTTCACCGCAGCCGAAGCCGACAAGCCGAAAACCGTGATCCCCAAAGCCATCAACCAGGTGATCTACCGCATTCTGATTTTCTACATCGGTGCGCTGGTTATCCTGCTGTCGCTGACCCCGTGGGACAGCCTGCTGCAGACCCTGAACGCATCCGGCGACTCCTACAGCGGCAGTCCTTTCGTCCAGGTGTTCTCGATGCTGGGTAGCAACACCGCCGCGCACATCCTCAACTTCGTGGTTCTGACGGCGGCGTTGTCGGTGTACAACAGCGGCACCTACTGCAATAGCCGCATGTTGCTGGGCATGGCCGAGCAGGGCGACGCGCCGAAAGCGCTGGCGAAGATCGACAAGCGCGGTGTGCCGGTGCGTTCGATCCTGGCCTCGGCTGCCGTGACGCTGATCGCGGTGCTGCTGAACTACCTGATCCCGCAAAACGCGCTGGAACTGCTGATGTCACTGGTGGTGGCTACCCTGGTGATCAACTGGGCGATGATCAGCTTCTCGCACTTCAAGTTCCGCCAGCACATGAACAAGACCCGCCAGACACCGCTGTTCAAGGCCCTGTGGTACCCGTACGGGAACTACATCTGCCTGGCGTTCGTGGCGTTCATCCTCGGCGTGATGCTGTTGATTCCGGGGATCCAGATCTCGGTGTATGCGATTCCGGTCTGGATCGTGTTCATGTGGGTCTGCTACGGCATCAAGAACAAGCGCAGTGCGCGACAGGCGCTGCAGGCTGCCAGCGCGAAGTAAGCGTGGAACGCAGAAACAACAAACCCGGCCATGTGCCGGGTTTTTTGTTCTTGATGTTCTGATTTCACGATTGCGCTGAAGTCTGGTTCCTACAAAGTCGAGTATCGTTTACTACAGTCATTTCGGAACTTTTAATAAACCTGACCCGCACCTTCAAACTGATGCAGGAGCTTAACCGTGAAGTGTATGAATACCTGGAAAACATCAGTGGTGTGCTAGTAATCGGCTTCAAAGAGTTCGGTAATGGCATGGATCGGGTGTTGAGACAAACCCTGGGCAGTCTGGACGCCGAGCTCGATAAAGCAGTCAAGAGCCTCGCTGGCGGGCACCAACGCTGCTCAGCGTGGCCAAGAACGGTGAATTCGAGTTCTGGTTCGCCATCCTCATGGTCACGGCAATTCTTGGCTTCATCGGCCTGGGCTTCGCCGCGCTGATGGGCTGGCTGCCAAACCGTGAAGTCATCGGCCCCAACACCCTGATGGCCTAATACGGTGGCTTCGCGTCCAAGGGCTGGTCGGCCGTGGTCGGCGCCTTCATCATCATGATGTTCAGCTTCATCGGCACCGAGGCGGTGACCTGTGGCATCACCTTCACGCTCGGCGGCTTGAAGACTAACAGCCTGGCCCAGGTGCTGAACGAGGAGGTTCGGCCTATTGCCTGGTTGTACGCCGCGGGCGAATTGGCGGGCAACGTCTATTACGTCAAATACGCCGGTGGCGCCGGGCTTACATCGGGGTCGATCATGGGCCGCATTGTGGGGGCCGAGCCGCTGCCCTGGCCAGCCATACCCCTTCGTGAAGGTGCATCGCCGAATAGCCGAGGCGCTACGCCTCGGCTTCACCCTTCTCGCCTGGGGCTATTATCGGCGTACCGCATAAAGTTCCATTTGGGCTTTGTACCGGTTTGGAATTGCGAAATCGACAACGGTGAAACCGCTGTCTTTCAAGAGCGCAATGAGTCGGTCGCGACTGAAGTTATGGAAATGCTCGATTTCCAGCCAGTAAGGGTTTGCATTTTCCGCATCCATGATTTTCCAGCTCGAAGAGGTCAAGTCAGGCAGGCTGATAACGATCACTCCGCCAGGGCGAAGCACTTGCGCTGCTTTTCGCAAGGCCTCGAGGGGGTAAGGCATGTGCTCAAGAACATCCATCATGGACAGGACATCGAGCACGACCTCGACTTGCAGTGTCATGAAATCATGTTGCAGTGCCTTGAAGCCCAGGTTCTGGATCTGGTTGACAGTTTCGGCGCGAGCATCCAGGCCCAATGCCGAAAACCCATAGTCTCCGGCCGTCATTACCAGCGCACCGTCGCCGCAACCCACGTCCAGCCAGACTGGCCGGTTGGCCGGACTCACGACTGCCTGGAAACCACCCAGCAGCCCTGCGACCTTATCCACGACAGGCGACCAGATGGCGCGCTTGGAGTCATGGTAACCAGAGGATTGAGCGAGCTGACTGGCGTTCGCGTTGCGGAACACTTCGGCCAGGCCTGCTTCCGTCCAATAGTGACGGTTATGCACATGTCCGCACGAAGGGCATTGCATCCACTCGATGGTCGGCGGCAAAGGCTCATGCCAAAGAGGATGAACCGTGCAATTGGCGTACCCTAACGTCGTGCTCGCGCCTTCGCACAGAGGGCAGGCCGGGTAGGGTTCCTGTAGCGGGAGTGCGCAGGTGTCCAGCGCTGGCTCAACGACGGGTTTGGGCTCGACTGGCCCGCCGTCCGGCACGTCGATATGTTCACCCTTCACGCCGATGCGATGCTGTCGGGTCATCAATTCGATGGCTGTTTCGAAATTGCGGGTAAAGCGCAGCGTATCGAACAGCGGTGTGGTCAAGCGATTGGCAGCGACCTTGTCACGCAGGGCCATCCGATAGTCAGCATCGGTACCGATGCGTTTACCGATACGCACCATGTCGTCATGGTCGGCACCCACCAGCTCCGGCAGCTCGATCGCGTTGAGCAGGCTTTCGCTGACGCGCGAGCAGAAGTGCTTCCCTCGGCTAGTGATCACGGGAACGCTGGCCCAGAGCGCATCCGATGTGGTGGTGTGCCCATTGCATACCAGCGTATCGAGGACGGCGTCCGCCAGTTGCAAGCGGGCCAGGTGATCCTGGGGCATGGCAAAAGGTGCGAAGATCAACCGTTGCGGATCGATGCCTGCGAGCTGTGCGTGATGGGTGAGGTTGGCGATGGCCGCGTCGCATTGGCCCAGCAACCAGAGCACACTGTCCGGCACTTCTGCCAGCACACGCAGCCAGACAGAAAAGCTGGTGCGGTCGATCTTGTACGACTGGTTGAAAGCGCCGAATACCACCTTATCGTCCGGGAGCCCGTTTGCCGCGCGAGTGGTCGGTGCGGCCGCGGCACCACGTTTACGGTCGTTGCACTGGTAGGAGTGCGGTAGGCGACAGAACGCCTCGGAGTAGTGCGGCGTGCTGCTGTCCGGCGTCACGAACCGGTCCGAAACGATGTAGTCGATATCGGTGTTCGCGGCACTGCCGGGATAGCCCAGGTACGCGACTTGAAGCGATGCAGGTCGGTAAGCCAGGATCCCTGGGCGGCTACCACCGGTGTAAAGTTTCAGATCGAACAGGATGTCCAGCTGATCGGCTGCGATCCGCTCGGCGGCCTGTTGGTCGCTCATGGCGTCAATAGCGACGTGATGCTCAACAGCATTGATGAAGCGTTGCCGGTATTCGGAAACATCGAAAGCGCTGTAGTCGTATGCAAATACTTCGAAGCGTTCACGGTCATGGGATTCGAGTAGGCCGGCCATCAAGTGCATGGTTGCATGGTTGCGGAAATCACAGGAGACGTAGCCGACACGAATGCGTTTGCCTGGGCGTGACGTTGCAACAGGTGTCGCGATGGGGGCGACCGCCGGCACCATGCGTTTGACATAGGTTTGCGTGACCCCGAGATTGCGTGCCTCGTCCGGGCACCACGTTAGGTGGGTCAGAGGGTACTCCTGCGGTAAATCGAACGCCGCCTGGTCGTACCAGTTGCCGATTTTCTGCTGCAGTGCTTCGATCCAGTCCCAATCACAGGTAAAGCGAGCCGGTACCAGGGCTGCGCCGATCACCGCTGGGTCTTCAGGCGCCAGCTGGAGAATCTTCTTGAAGGCGTTCGACGACTCTTCATAGCAGTCGTTGCTTTGTAGAAGCAATGCCGCATGGGTCAGCAGTCTGGGGTTGAGGCTGACCGTCAGCTGGAGGCGCGCGAATTCGATGCCCTCATGCTGGCGATTGGCGTTGAAACAGGTGGTTATCAGCGCGTCGAGCACCTCATCGTTGTCAGGTGCCTCCGCATGGGCCTTGAGCAGGCACTGCAACGCGTCGTCGGTAGTGCGCATGGCTGCCAGCAGTATGCCGGCCGCGAGCCAGTTGCGCGCGCCGGCGCCTTTTTCGGCCGCCAGCTTGAAAGCCTCCACTGCTTCGGCGAAGCGTCCGGAAAGGCGCAAGGCCTCGGCCCTTAGCCCGAGCAGGGCGGGGTTTTCCGGTAGCTGCTCCAGCAGTTGGCCAAGTTCGGTCAGTGCCTCGGTAGCATGGCCGCTATTGATCTGAGCGAGTAGCGCCTCAAGGCGCCCTTCCTGAATTGTCATAGAGGTAATTTTTTCAAAAAAATGATCGCAAGATCGCGACGGAGACATCCAGCGATGTCCGGTATTGAAAAAAAATAGGCAGGCCAAAGGTGTGCCTCAGAGGGCCTGACAGCGGCCCATCCTAAATGGGCACATCGGGATCCGTCCATAACCATGGGATGAAAGCAGGAACAGGGCAGGTGAATGCCCCATCCCTGCGTTTGCACAGCGCTCGATGCACCGTCGGTTGACCCTGGCGCACATCATTGGGTAATGCGTACCAGGGCCAGCGATGGTTCATGAGTGATCAGGTCGCGTCATTACACGTTCAGATACGGAATCTGAGTTGTAGAGAGTTGACCCAGTTGGGCGGACGTCATCGAACCGACCTGGGTTTTGCTCAGTGCGTTGACCTGAGAGGTCGACAGCACAGCGATCTGCGACGTGGTCAGTGCACTCACCTGGGCGGTGGTCAGGGCGGCGATGTCCTTGGTGATGATCGCGGCAACCTGAGAGGTGCTCAGAGCGGCCAGTACGGTAGTCGCAATGCCCGAGATCTGAGTTGTTGTCAGCAAGCCGATCTGGCCGGTCGACAAGTTGGTACCCAGCGCGCTGACCTGCGCATACTTCAGGGCGCCTACCTGGCTGGTGGTCAGACTGGTGACCTGGGAGAGCGTCATCGCGGCCGCCTGGGTGGTCGTCAGTGCTGCAATATCAGCCGTTTCCATTGCCTTGATCTGAGTGGTGCTCAGGGAAGTCAGGGCCGTGGTCGAGATCCCCGCTACCTGTGCAGTCGTCAGTGCGGCGATGTCCTTGGTTGAGATCGCCTGGAGCTGAGTGGTGGTCAGGCCATTGATCAAGGTGGTGGTGAGGTTCGCTGTCTGAGTGGTGGTCAGCGCGCCGATCTGGTTAGACGTAAAGTTCGAAACCAGAGAGTTGATCTGGGAGTACTTCATGGCCGCCACCTGGCCGGTGGTCAGGCTGCCGACTTGACCTGTGGTCAATGCCGACAGCTGAGCGGTCACCAGCGAGCTGATGTCCTTGGTCTCGATCGCTTGCAGCTGTGCCGTGGACAGGCTTGCGGCGTTCAGACCGGTGACCTGGGTGGTGGACAGTGCCGCGATCTGGCCCGTGGTGAGGTTGGCTTGCAGCGTACCCACCTGGGTGGTCGACAGTACAGAAATCTGGGTAGTCGACAGCGCAGCGACGGAGGCTGTGCCCAGGCTGCCCAGTTGGGCCGTCGACAGGGCGGCGATGTCCTTGGTCGAAATCGCTGCCAGTTGAGCGGTGCTCAGGGCGGCCATCGTCGTGGTGGAGACACCCGCCACCTGCGTCGTGGTCAGTGCGCTGATCTGGCCGGTGCTGAGCTTGGCGCCGAGGCTACCAACCTGGGTGCTGCTCAATGCGGCGAGCTGGGCGGTTGCCAGGGTGCCGACCTGAGTGGTCGTCAGGGCGCCCAATTGAGTGGTCGACATTGCGGCAATGTCTTTGGTCTCGATGGCCTTCAGCTGGGCTGTTGTCAGGTTACCCAGAACAGTGGTCGACAGGCCCGCTGCCTGGGCAGTCGACAGGGCGGCGATGTCTTTGGTCGAGATTGCCTGGAGTTGAGCGGTGCCCAGCGAGCCTATGACAGTGGTCGACAGCCCGGCGGCCTGCGTTGTGGTCAGTGCGCCGATCTGGGTGGTCGACATGCTGGCTGCTAGCGCGCCGACTTGCGCGGTGGTCATCGCCGTGATCTGGGCGGTCGTCAGGGAGGCCAGGTTGGTTGTCGATACGGCGCCCAGTTGGGCCGTCGACAGGGTGGCGATGTCCTTGGTCGAAATCGCTGCCAGTTGAGCGGTGCTCAGGGCGGCCATCGTCGTGGTGGAGACGCCCGCCACCTGCGTCGTGGTCAGTGCGCTGATCTGGCCGGTGCTGAGCTTGGCGCCGAGGCTACCAACCTGGGTGCTGCTCAATGCGGCGAGCTGGGCGGTTGCCAGGGTGCCGATCTGAGTGGTCGTCAGGGCGCCCAATTGAGTGGTCGACATTGCGGCAATGTCTTTGGTCTCGATGGCCTTCAGCTGGGCTGTTGTCAGGTTACCCAGAACAGTGGTCGACAGGCCCGCTGCCTGGGCAGTCGACAGGGCAGCGATGTCTTTGGTCGAGATTGCCTGGAGTTGAGCGGTGCCCAGCGAGCCTATGACAGTGGTCGACAGCCCGGCGGCCTGCGTTGTGGTCAGTGCGCCGATCTGGGTGGTCGACATGCTGGCTGCTAGCGCGCCGACTTGCGCGGTGGTCATCGCCGTGATCTGGGCGGTCGTCAGGGAGGCCAGGTTGGTTGTCGATACGGCGCCCAGTTGGGCCGTCGACAGGGCGGCGATGTCCTTGGTCGAAATCGCTGCCAGTTGAGCGGTGCTCAGGGCGGCCATCGTCGTGGTGGAGACGCCCGCCACCTGCGTCGTGGTCAGTGCGCTGATCTGGCCGGTGCTGAGCTTGGCGCCGAGGCTACCAACCTGGGTGCTGCTCAATGCGGCGAGCTGGGCGGTTGCCAGTGTGCCGACCTGAGTGGTCGTCAGGGCGCCCAATTGAGTGGTCGACATTGCGGCAATGTCTTTGGTCTCGATGGCCTTCAGCTGGGCTGTTGTCAGGTTACCCAGAACAGTGGTCGACAGGCCCGCTGCCTGGGCAGTCGACAGGGCAGCGATGTCTTTGGTCGAGATTGCCTGGAGTTGAGCGGTGCCCAGCGAGCCTATGACAGTGGTCGACAGCCCGGCGGTCTGCGCTGTGGTCAGTGCGCCGATCTGGGTGGTCGACATGCTGGCTGCTAGCGCGCCGACTTGCGCGGTGCTCATCGCCGTGATCTGGGCGGTCGTCAGGGAGGCCAGGTTGGTTGTCGATACGGCGCCCAGTTGGGCCGTCGACAGGGCGGCGATGTCCTTGGTCGAAATCGCTGCCAGTTGAGCGGAGCTCAGGGCGGCCATCGTCGTGGTGGAGACGCCCGCCACCTGCGTCGTCGACAGCACGTTAATCTGGGCGGTTGACATGTTGCCGGCCAGAGCACCCACCTGAGAGGTGGTCATGGCTGCGATCTGGGCGGTGGAGAACGCCGTTACTTGAGTGGAGCTGAGGGCTGCAACCTGAGAAGAGGCGAGCGACGCGACATCATCCGCGCCCAGTGCCTTTAGCTGGGAAGCATTGAAGGCGGCGATCGCGGCAGTGCTCAGCGAGACAACGTCCGAAGTCGACAGTGCTGCGATCTGGGCGGTAGACAGAACCCCGGCCTGGGTAGTGCTCAGGGCTGCTATATCAGAAGTTGCAAGCGCCGCTATTTGTTTCGTAGATAGAGCGGCTATCTGAGCCGTTGACATTGACGTGACGATTGAGGTCATGGATTAACGTTCCTGGGATGTAAGGGGATAGGGCAGCCTTTCTCTCTCGCGTCGCCACAATACGCGCCCACGAGCTCTATGCCTGATCATTGCATCGGCATGGCCATTTGATACTTGAGGGGCTGAAGTAATATTAATTATGGTTACAACCGGGGGACGGAACATGCGCCTGGGCTGCTTGGCAGCACTCCAAGATTCATTATCTAAAAGGTCAGCTTGGTATGAAGCCTTGGATTAGTGTGGTCACTGGAAACAATGCAACGTCCCTTTTGTAAATCCGACAACGCTGTAGGAAAAGTCTGGCAGGGCTTTTTCGATCTCGCCTGCACCTGTGATTGTCCCCTATTCAAAACGCTATCGCGGTATCCTGAACGCTCCCGACCCCGGACCCCTTTCCATGCTGGTGATTTCCAACAACGTGCATATACCGGATGCCGAGATCGAGTTGACCGCCATTCGCGCCCAGGGCGCCGGTGGGCAGAACGTCAACAAGGTTTCCAGCGCCGTGCACCTGCGCTTCGACATTGCGGCCTCGTCCTTGCCCGAGTTCTACAAGGAGCGGCTGCTGGCGTTGCGCGACAGTCGTATCACCAGCGAAGGTGTGTTGATCATCAAGGCCCAGCAATACCGCACCCAGGAACAGAACCGGGCCGATGCGCTGGCGCGTTTGACCGAGCTGATCCTCAGCGCCACCAAGGTCGAAAAGAAACGCCGCCCGACCAAGCCGACCCTCGGTTCGAAGACCCGTCGGCTCGAATCCAAGAGCAAGCGCGGCAACATCAAGGCCGGGCGCGGCAAGGTCGACTTTTAGCGGGATTCTCGCGTTTCGCGCTGTTTCGGCGCCTGCCGGTACAAGTAGATGCTGAGCATCAAACCGCTTAAAGCGGCGAGGGCGGCGAACAGGAAGATAGAGGCAAAACCGAAGCCCGCCGCAATCGCGCCGGCCAGTGGTCCGGTGATCCCCAGCGACAAGTCGATGAACAGCGAATAAGCCCCGACCGCCGCGCCACGGCTGGAAGCGGGCACGAGGTTGACCGCTTCGACCCCCAGCGCCGGAAACACCAGTGAGAAGCCAAAGCCACTGAGCGCAGCGCCCGCGAGCGCCCAGTTCGCGTCAGGTGCCAGCCACAGCAGCAACAGCCCCAGGACCTCCACCGACAGGCAGGCAATCGCCACGCGGAATCCGCCGAGGCGGTTGATCAGGTTGCCGAACAACAGTCGTGCACCGATGAAGCTGGCACCAAACAGGCTCAGGCACAGCACGGCGTTGTCCCAGTGCCGGGTGGCGTAATACAGGGTGATAAACGTGGCGATGGTGCCGAAACCGATGGAGCCCAAGGCCAGTCCGCAGCCGTGGGGCAGCACCCGACCGAGTACATGCATGAACGGCAAGCGCTCACCGGTCACGATCGGCGCAGCGGTTTTCGGCCATGCCAGCAACAGGCCCAGGGCGGCCAGCAACACGATACTCACGCCCATGCTCCACAAGCCCATTTGATTGACCAGCAGCACCCCCAGCGGCGCGCCGACGGCCAGTGCGCCATAACTGGCGATGCCGTTCCAGGAGATGACCTTGGCGGTGTTCGCCGCGCCAACCCGGCCGATGCCCCAGCCAATCGAACCGGAGCCCACCAGGCTCTCCGCGCTGCCGAGCACCAGGCGACCGACCAACAGGCTGATCAGGCTCAACATCGGCAGGCTTTGGGTCCAGGCTGAAAGCAGCATGAACACGCCACTCAGCCCGCAACCGGCCAAGCCGTACATCACGGCCAATTTGCTGCCCTTGTTATCGATGATTTTCCCGGCGTACGGACGGCTGAGCAGGGTGGCAAGGTATTGCACGCTGATCACCAAACCGGCGATCACCGCGCCGAAGCCGAGGTCGCTGTGGACGTAGCCGGGCAATACGGCCAGGGGAATACCAATGTTCAGGTAGCCGATAAAGGTAAACAGGACGATGGAGACAACTTGCAGCGTGACCGCCAGGGGGCGCTGGTTTTCAGACATGGGTCAAAGGTCCACGGGATAGCAGATAGATAGGCTGCTTATGATAACGGCGTAGGCGGTCGTGGGTTGAGAAAAAGTAAAACTAATTGCCGAACGGGATTAATCAGGGCTTGGCGGGCGCCAACAGTTGCGTGGTGACCAGGGCGGCCAGCGCATTTTCTTCGCTGCCGAAGCGGGCCAGCAATGCGGCTTGTTTTTCAGAAGACAGACGAGTCCAGATCTCGATCATTTTCTCGGCGGTGCCGATCAGAACGCTGGCCTGCAGTGCTTCATCAAAAGGAGGGGTGACGTTGTCGGTCATGGTGCGGGACTCACGGTTCAGGCGGTGTGGAAAGCGCATGTTAGCGCTTTCCACACGGTCTGTACGGCGGGTGTTTCAGTCTTCGCTTTCAGCCTTGCGGCTGCCAGTGGCTTCTTTCGGCTCGGGCTGTTGGGCGCCGGCTTGTTGCGTGGTCGTCTGCTCAGGTTCGTGCAGGCTTGGGAAGGGGAGATTAGGAATCTCGTGCATAGTCGCGCTCCTCGCTAAGTCTGTTGATAGATCTGGTAGATCCGCGCTTTTAAAAAAAGCCTGGGCAGGATACAGCAGGGGAAATGACAAACAGACTTTTATATCCATTTGTTTCGACGAATGGGATTGTCTAGACAGGTCTATTGTTTTGTCGCAGGCATGCTTGCAGGAGCGAGCCTGCTCGCGAGGGTGTGTCAGTCATTGAGGTGTCAACTGATACTCCATCGCGAGCAGGCTCGCTCCTACGGGGGGGGTAGTGTTTGGGGCTTACTTGCAGACGTCAGCAATCGCCTGTGCCAGCAGATCCAGACGCGTCGCATCAATCCCCGCCACGTTGGCCCGACCGGAACTGACCATGTACACGCTGTGATGGTCGCGCAGGTTTTTCACCTGTTCAGGGGTCAAGCCGGTGTAGGAAAACATTCCGCGCTGCACACCAATGTGCGCAAAACGCTCGCGTAAACCGTGGGGTTCAAGGGCTTCCACCAGTCCGCTTCGCAGTTGGGCAATACGCAAGCGCATGGTTTCCACTTCGTCGGCCCACAAGCGTTTCAACTCTGGATCGCCGAGGATGGTTGCCACCACGGCAGCACCGTGATCCGGTGGCGTCGACCACAGGTTGCGGGCGATGTTGGCCAGTTGGCTGCGGATATCCACCAGCTTGTCGGCGGTTTTCGCGCAGACAATCAAAGCGCCGGTGCGGTCGCGATACAGGCCGAAGTTCTTCGAGCAGGAGCTGGTGATCAGCACTTCCGGCAACTCGGCGGCGAACAAACGGGTCGACCACGCGTCCTGTTCCAGGCCATCGCCGAAGCCCTGGTAGGCGAAATCGATCAGCGGCAGCAGTTCACGCCGACGCACCACTTCCAACACGCGGCGCCAGTCGTCGTGGGACAGATCGAAACCGGTCGGGTTGTGGCAGCAGGCGTGCAGCAGCACCACGTCACCCTTGGGCACTTCATTGAGCACGGCGAGCATGGCATCGACGTCGAGACGATTGTCGCTGCCCACGTAGGGGTAATGACTGACCTTGACGTTGGCCGCCGCGAAAATGGTTTCGTGGATCGGCCAGGTCGGATTGCTCAACCAGATGCCCCGGCCCGGCAGGCACTGGGCGATGAAGTCCGCGCTCAGGCGCAACGCTCCGGTACCGCCCGGTGTCTGGGTGGCGCCGGCGCGATGTTCGCTGATCAGTTTTGAATCGGCGCCGAGCACCAGCTCACTGATGAGCTTGCCGAAGGCCGGTTCGCCATGACCGCCGATGTAGGTCTTGGTGGTCTGGCGATCGACCAGGCGCGCCTCGGCGAGTTTCACGGCCTGGGGAATCGAGGTCAGGCCCTGGGCGTCTTTGTAGACACCCACGCCGAGGTCGAATTTGCGCGGGTTGGGGTCCTGCGCATAGGCCTCCATCAGGCCGAGGATCGGATCGCCGGGCACCCGGCCGATGGCGTCGAAGTGCATTATTTTCGGCCCTCGGCGTCCTTGGCCACTTCGTCCGTGCGCGCGGCCATGATGAAGTCATTGCGGTGCAGGCCTTTGATCGAGTGGCTCCACCAGGTGACGGTGACTTTGCCCCACTCGGTCAGCAGGCCTGGGTGGTGACCTTCGGCCTCGGAGATTTCACCGACGGCGTTGGTGAACGCCAGGGCGTGCTTGAAGTTTTTGAACAGGAAGACTTTTTCCAGCTGCATGATGCTGTCGCGTACTTCGATGTTCCAGTCCGGGATCTGCTTGATCAGTACCGGCAGTTCTTCGTCGCTGACTTGCGGAGCATCGGCGCGGCAGGCTTCACAGTGGGCTTGGTTCAATGTGGACATGGTGTGTTCCTGAAATCGAATGTTTGGAATTCGGCCGTCATGTCACCACGCTAAAGCAAAGCGTCGGTTCCGGACAGGCTCACTTGATTCTAAAAGCTGCGGATCAAGCGGCTTTTGGTTTTGGCGGAAATTTCGGTGCATGCAGGCCCATCTGCATCGCTTGCTTGACCATGCCCATGATGTCTTCGTGGGCGAGGTCGAACAGGCGCTTGAGATTTGGCAAGACGAAATACAGTGGCTGCAGGATGTCGATGCGGTAAGGCGTGCGCATGCACTCCAGCGGATCGAACGCTTGGTGTTCAGGTTCGTCCGACAGGCAGTACACGGTCTCTTTCGGTGAAGACAGGATGCCGCCACCGTAGATGCGCCGGCCTTGCGGGGTTTCCAGCAGGCCGAACTCGATGGTCATCCAGTACAGGCGCGCCAGGTACACGCGCTCTTCCTTGGAGGCCTGCAGGCCGAGTTTGCCGTAGGTATGGGTAAATTCCGCGAACCAAGGGTTGGTCAGCAACGGACAGTGGCCGAAGATCTCGTGGAAAATGTCCGGCTCTTGCAGGTAATCCAGCTCTTCGCGGGTGCGAATAAAAGTGGCAACCGGAAACTGCTTGTTGGCGAGCAATTCAAAAAAGGTCTGGAAGGGGATCAGCGCCGGAACCCGGGCGACCTGCCAACCGGTGGTTTCACCGAGCACCTTGTTGATTTCGCCCAGTTGCGGAATGCGGTCGTGGGGCAGACCGAGCTTTTCGATACCGTCCAGGTATTCCTGGCACGCACGCCCTTCGATCACTTTCAACTGGCGAGTGATCAGCGTGTTCCACACCGCGTGTTCTTCAGCGGTGTAGTCGATAAAACCTTGCGCATCGGGCTCGCGAGCCACGTATTGCGTCTGCTTCATGCTGCTCTCCTGCGAGGGGGCTTCGTTCTTGTTATGTCCTGCTATGGACCTAGAAATAACCCATGAATTGCAGCGTTGCAGCAGGCGGTTGGGGTTGCATGTAGGAAAAGCGCCCGTAAATCGTAAAGTTTTCGTTACGCTTTGGCGGGTGTTGCGCAGCTGCTGAGATTTTCCGGTTTGAAAAGGGCCTTAGGTGTCACATAATCTTGACGACTATCTGGGCGCCTAATCAGAAAAATCGGGCGCTATCCCTGTGGGAGCCAGCCTGCTGACGATAGCGGTGTGTCATTTGACATCAAAATCGCCTGTTGCTACGCCATCGCCAGCAGGCTGGCTCCCACAGGTCAATCATCGTTTATCAGGCCTTTTATATGCGTATCAAAGTCCACTGCCAGAATCGCATTGGCATCCTGCGCGACATTCTCAACTTGCTGGTGGGGTACGGAATTAACGTCGCTCGTGGGGAAGTGGGCGGTGAGCATGGCAACGCCATCTACCTGCATTGCCCGAACCTGATCAACATTCAGTTCCAGGCTTTGCGTCCGAAATTCGAGGCCATCGCCGGGGTTTTTGGCGTTAAGCGTGTAGGGCTGATGCCCAGCGAGCGTCGGCACATGGAGCTCAATGCCTTGCTCGGCGCCCTGGAGTTTCCGGTGCTCTCGATCGACATGGGCGGCTCCATCGTGGCGGCCAACCGCGCAGCTGCGCAATTGCTCGGGGTGCGCGTCGATGAGGTGCCGGGGATACCGCTGTCGCGTTACGCCGAAGATTTCGACTTGCCGGAGTTGGTGCGCGCCAACAAATCGCGGATCAATGGGCTGCGGGTCAAGGTCAAGGGCGACGTGTTTCTGGCTGACATCGCGCCGCTGCAATCGGAGCATGACGACAGCGAAGCCATGGCCGGTGCGGTATTGACGCTGCATCGCGCCGACCGGGTGGGTGAGCGTATTTATAACGTGCGCAAACAGGAGCTGCGCGGCTTCGACAGCATCTTCCAAAGCTCGAAAGTGATGGCGGCGGTGGTGCGTGAGGCGCGTCGCATGGCGCCACTGGATGCACCGCTATTGATAGAGGGCGAAACCGGTACCGGTAAAGAATTGCTGGCGCGTGCCTGTCACCTGGCCAGTCCTCGTGGTCAGTCACCGTTGATGGCGCTCAACTGCGCCGGTCTGCCGGAGTCCATGGCCGAGACTGAATTGTTCGGCTACGGCCCCGGTGCTTTTGAAGGTGCGCGGGCTGAAGGCAAGCTCGGTCTGCTGGAGCTGACGGCGGGCGGTACGCTGTTTCTCGATGGCGTTGGGGAAATGAGTCCGCGTTTGCAGGTGAAATTGCTGCGCTTCCTGCAGGACGGTTGCTTCCGTCGTGTAGGCAGTGATGAAGAGGTTTATCTCGATGTGCGAGTGATTTGTGCGACCCAGGTCGATTTGTCCGAGTTGTGCGCCCGCGGAGAGTTTCGTCAGGACCTGTATCACCGCTTGAACGTGTTGTCGCTGCACATCCCGCCGCTGCGCGAATGCCTCGACGGTTTGGCGCCGCTGGTGGAGCACTTCCTCGATCAAGCCAGTCGACAGATCGGTTGCCCGTTGCCAAAACTCGCGCCGGCGGCCATGGAACGACTCAGTCATTACCATTGGCCGGGCAACGTTCGGCAGTTGGAAAACGTGCTGTTTCAGGCGGTGTCCCTGTGTGAGGGCGGTACGGTCAAGGCCGAGCATATTCGCTTGCCTGATTACGGTGTGCGTCAGCCCCTTGGCGATTTTTCCCTCGAAGGTGGGCTGGATGAGATTGTCGGGCGCTTCGAAAAGGCAGTGCTGGAGCGGCTGTATTCCGAGCATCCGAGCAGTCGGCAACTGGGCAAGCGGTTGGGGGTTTCCCACACCACCATTGCCAATAAGTTGCGTGATTATCAGGTTGGCAAAGACAACGCCTGATCCTGTGGCGAGTTAGCAAGCTCCCTCGCCACAGGGGGCTGTTCTGCTACAACAGGTCAAGCCTTGCCACCCACCGGCATAACACCGCCGGTTTTTCGTCTCTGATACAAACCCTCCGCGCCTGCTCAATCCCTCAAGTCCTTTGTTTGCCGGGTCTTGCCGTGCCAGGAACAAGTTGGTCTGCAAATTGCTTGTGGCTCATCAGTACAGCAGTGGGCGGCAAACGTCCGGCAGGCAGAGGAAAGATTGTGGACAAGTACCTTTATGTGGCAATGACCGGCGCCAGCCAGAATGCCCTGGCGCAAAAGGCTCATGCCAACAACCTGGCGAACATCTCCACCAACGGCTTCCAGAAAGACCTGGAGCAGGCGCGTTCGATGCCGGTGTTCGGTGACAGCTTTCCGGCGCGTGCGTTTGCGATGTCCGAACGCCCGGCCACGGACTTTTCACCGGGTGCCCTGGTGGAAACCGGTCGCGACCTCGATGTCGCCGTGCAAGGCAACGGCTGGCTGGCCGTGCAGAACCCTGATGGCGGTGAAAGCTATGTGCGCACCGGCAGTCTGGTGGTTGACGCCCTGGGCGTATTGCGGGCCGGCAACGGCATGCCGGTCATCGGCAATGGCGGGCCGATTGCCGTGCCGCCAGAGCAGCAGATCGAAGTGGGCGAAGACGGCACCATCAGCATCCGCGCGATGGGTGAAGGCCCGCGCGTGATGGCCGAAGTCGACCGCATCAAGCTGGTCAATCCGGACATCAAGAACATGACCAAAGGCCTGGACGGTTCGATCCACACCAAGGACGGTCAGCCGGCGCAAGCCGATGCCAACGTCAAGCTGGTGTCCGGGTTCCTCGAGTCGAGCAACGTCAACGCCGTGGAAGAGATGACCTCGGTGCTGGCCTTGTCCAAGCAATTCGAGCTGCACATCAAGATGATGAACACCGCCAAAGACGACGACCAGGCCATGGCTCGGGTCTTGCAGATCAGCTAACTATCAGAACGTCGCGCCGTAAAACAGGCGCACGAGGAGAATCGAATGCTTCCGGCTCTATGGGTTGCCAAAACCGGTCTGTCCGCCCAGGACACGAACCTGACCACCATCTCCAACAACCTGGCCAACGTGTCGACCACGGGTTTCAAACGTGACCGCGCCGAGTTCCAGGATCTGCTCTATCAGATCAAGCGTCAGCCAGGCGCCCAGTCGACCCAGGACAGCGAACTGCCGTCGGGCCTGCAACTGGGTACCGGTGTGCGCATTGTCGGCACCCAGAAGAACTTCACCGCCGGCAGCTTGCAAACCACCGAGCAGCCGCTGGACATGGCCATCGATGGTCGCGGTTTCTTCCAGATTCTGCAGCCTGACGGCACAACGTCCTACACCCGTGACGGTACCTTCCACCTGGACTCCAATGGCCAGATCGTCAACGCCAGCGGGTTTGCCCTGGAGCCGGCCATCGTCATTCCGAACGATGCCCAGACCTTCACGGTCGGTCGCGATGGCACCGTGTCCATCACCGTTGCCGGCAACCCGGCTGCCCAGGTGATCGGCAACCTGCAAACCGCCGACTTCATCAACCCGGCCGGCCTGCAGGCCGTGGGTAACAACCTGTTCCTGGAAACCGCCGCCAGTGGTGCGCCGCAAGTCGGTACGCCAGGCCTGGCCGGTTTCGGCACCACGCTGCAGAACACTCTGGAAACGTCCAACGTCAGCACCGTTGAAGAGATGGTCAACATGATCACCACTCAGCGCGCCTACGAGATGAACTCCAAGGTGATCTCCACCGCCGACCAGATGCTCTCGTTCGTAACGCAGAATCTGTAATCAAGTCTATGAGGCGGCCATGAGGCCGCCTGCAACACCGTGAGGTAGGGTCATGAATCGCTTCGTTTCCGTTCTGGCATTGACTGGAGTCACCGTGCTCGCGGGCTGTGTGCCGTCGACACCCAAGCCCAATGATCCCTACTATGCCCCGGTGTTGCCGCGCACGCCGCTGCCGGCTGCCGCGAACAACGGCTCGATCTACCAGGCCGGTTTCGAACAGAACCTCTACGGCGACCGCAAGGCGTTTCGGGTCGGTGACATCATCACCATCACCCTGAACGAGAAGACCCAGGCCAGTAAAAACGCCAACTCGCAGGTGGCCAAGAACAGCAAGACCGGCATCGGCCTGACGTCGCTGTTCGGTTCTACGCCCAATACCAACAACCCGTTTGGTAGTGGCGACCTGAGTCTGAGCGCCAGTTACGAAGGTGACCGTGCGACCAAAGGCGACAGCAAGGCAGCCCAGGGCAATACCCTGACCGGCTCGATCACCGTGACCGTCGCCGACGTGTTGCCCAACGGCATCATTGCCGTGCGAGGCGAGAAGTGGATGACCCTCAACACCGGGGATGAACTGGTGCGGATCGCAGGGCTCGTGCGTGCCGATGACATCGCTACCGACAACACTGTTTCGTCGACTCGCGTCGCCGATGCGCGCATCACCTATTCGGGCACCGGTTCGTTTGCCGATGCGAGTCAGCCAGGCTGGTTCGACCGTTTCTTCCTCAGCCCGCTGTTCCCTTTCTAGGTGGCTTTTTTGGTGAGCAAGTTGAACTTCAAGCACCTGATCGCAGCTGCGCTGTTGATGTCCTTGTCGCTGGGTGCTCAGGCCGAGCGGCTGAAGGATATCGCCAGTATTTCCGGCGTGCGTTCCAACCAATTGATCGGTTACGGGCTGGTGGTCGGGCTTAACGGCACCGGTGACCAGACGACGCAAACCCCGTTCACCCTGCAGACCTTCAACAACATGCTCTCGCAGTTCGGTATCAAGGTACCGCCGGGATCGGGCAACGTGCAGTTGAAGAACGTCGCGGCCGTGTCGATCAGTGCTGACTTGCCAGCGTTCGCCAAGCCGGGACAGCAGGTCGACATCACCGTTTCGTCCATCGGTAACTCCAAGAGCCTGCGTGGCGGTACCTTGCTGCTGACGCCGCTCAAGGGTATCGACGGTAACGTCTATGCCATCGCCCAGGGCAACCTGGTGGTGGGCGGTTTCGATGCTGAAGGCCGCGACGGTTCGAAAATCACCGTCAACGTTCCGTCGGCCGGTCGCATCCCGGGCGGAGCCTCGGTCGAGCGAGCGGTGCCGAGCGGTTTCAACCAGGGCAACAGCCTGACGCTGAACCTCAACCGTTCCGACTTCACCACCGCCAAGCGCATCGTCGACAAGATCAACGACATGCTCGGCCCTGGCGTGGCCCAGGCCATCGACGGCGGTTCGATTCGCGTCAGTGCGCCGCTGGATCCGAGTCAGCGGGTCGACTACCTGTCGATCATCGAAAACCTCGAAATCGATCCGGGCCAGGCGGTGGCGAAAGTCATCATCAACTCCCGTACCGGCACCATCGTGATTGGTCAGAACGTCAAGGTTTCACCGGCCGCCGTGACCCACGGCAGCCTGACCGTGACCATCACCGAAGACCCGATCGTCAGTCAGCCGGGCCCTCTGTCCAATGGTCAGACAGCGGTCGTTCCGCGTTCCAAAGTCAATGCCCAGCAGGAAGCCAAGCCGATGTTCAAATTCGGCCCCGGCACCACCCTCGACGAAATCGTGCGGGCGGTGAATCAGGTCGGCGCGGCCCCGGGTGACTTGATGGCGATCCTCGAAGCTCTGAAGCAGGCCGGCGCGTTGCAAGCCGATCTGATCGTGATCTGAGGACGGCATCGTGGATATGCGCAAGAGCGGTCTGGTCAGCAGCAGCGATTCGGGTTCTTACTCGGACCTCAATCGTCTGAACCAGCTCAAGGTCGGCGACAAGAACAGCGATGGCAATATGCGCAAGGTTGCGCAGGAATTCGAGTCGCTGTTCCTCGGTGAAATGCTCAAGTCCATGCGCTCGGCCACCGAGGCGCTCGGTCAGGACAATCCGCTCAACACGCCAGCGGCCAAGCAATACCAGGAAATGTACGACCAGCAGTTGGCCGTCTCCATGTCCCGCGAGGGCGGTGGTATCGGTCTGGCCGACGTGCTGATGCGGCAGATGTCGAAGAACAAGCCGATGGCTCCCGGTGAGGCGGCCGCAGCGTCGGCGGCCAAGCAGGAAGCGGCAAAGGCAGCCGCGCAGACACCGGTGGCCGCCGGTACAGTCGCAACCGGTGGGCCGCTTTCGCGAGTCAATGGACAGCGTCCGTTGTGGGCTTCGCGGTCGGTCCATGCGCCGACGGGCGAGGGCGAGCATCGCAACGACATGGCGATGATCAATCAGCGGCGCCTGGCCTTGCCGCCGAAACTGGCTGACCGCTTGCTGGCGGGTCTGGTGCCTTCGGCCTCGACCACCGCAGCGACCGCCGCCACGGTGCAGAACAAAATCCAGTTGCCGCAGAGCACTCGCAGCGGTGCCGGCCCTTTGTACAACGGCGACTGGCTCGCTTCGCAAACGGACACGGCTTCCGGCGGTGGTATGCAGATTTACGGTCGAGCCATGGCGCAGATTCCGCTCGCGCCGGCGAAAAAAGCCTTCAGCTCCGCCGACGAATTCGTCAACACCATGCTGCCGATGGCCAAGGAAGCCGCCGCGCGCATCGGCGTCGACCCGCGTTACCTGGTGGCCCAGGCCGCCCTGGAAACCGGTTGGGGCAAATCGGTCATGCGCGCCCAGGATGGCAGCAGTAGTCACAACCTGTTCGGCATCAAGGCCGGCAGCAGTTGGAAGGGGGATTCGGCGCGGGCGATCACCAGCGAATTCAGGAATGGCGAGATGGTCAGGGAGACGGCCCAGTTCCGTTCCTACGATTCCTACAAGGACAGCTTCCATGACCTTGTGACTTTGCTGCTGACCAACAATCGCTATCAAGATGTCGTGAAGTCGGCCGATAACCCAGAACAGTTTGTACGCGAGTTGCAAAAGGCCGGTTACGCAACCGACCCGGACTACGCAAGCAAGATTTCGCAGATAGCCAGGCAGATGTCGAGTTACCAGAACTACGCTGCGGCGGGCGTTTCAACGAATTTATAAGGTCTGAACCATGAGTTTGCTCAATATCGGGATGTCGGGTTTGTCCGCTAGCCAGTCTGCATTGATGACTACCGGCAATAACATTTCCAATGTCGACACCGCCGGTTATTCGCGCCAGCAAACCGTGCAGGGCTCCAAGGCGTCGATTCAGTACGGCAACGTCTACATCGGCACCGGCACGACACTGGCCGATGTGCGCCGGGTGTACAACAGCTACCTCGATGCACAGTTGCAGACCACGACGTCGCTCAACAGTGATTCGGCTGCGTATCTGGGCCAGGTCACGCCGCTCGACAAGTTGCTTTCCGACAGCGGCACTGGCCTTAACGGCGCACTGACCAAGTTCTTTGCTTCGGTGCAGAACGTCAATGCCAAGCCCGGCGACGACGCTTCCCGTCAGTTGCTACTCAGCGATGCGCAGGCCCTGGGCAACCGCTTCAACTCGATCTCCAGCCAGTTGAACTCGCAAAACGCCGACATCAACGGCAACCTGACCAGCATGGCTGATCAGGTCAACAAGCTGGCTACTACCATGGCGCAGTTGAACAAGAAAATCAGCGAAGTCTCCGCTTCCGGCGGTGCGCCAAATGACCTGCTGGATGCTCGCAACGAAACCATGCGTCAGCTTTCAACCTTTACCGGTGCACAGTTTGTTGAGCGTGAAGGCAACGTAGACATCTATCTGGGCAGCGGTCAGCCGTTGGTGATTGGCAATACCGTCAACAAACTGGAGGCGGTGCCAAGTAAGGATGACCCGGGACGTATCTCGCTGCAGGTCAATCGTGGCTCGAGCACCATCGACATCACATCGATCATGACCGGTGGTGAAATCGGCGGCCTGCTGCGTTATCGCAGCGAAGTACTCGATCCGGCCATGAACGAGTTGGGTCGTGTGGCGCTCACCGTCGCCGATCAGATGAACACCATCCAGGCCCAAGGCATCGACAAGAACGGTAATTTCGGCGGCAATCTGTTCAACTCCATCAACACTGCCACGAACATGGCTCAGCGCAGCATTGCGACGATCGGCAACAGCGCCGGCTCGGGCAACTTCGATGTCAGCATTGAAGACAGCGGCAAGCTGACCACCAACGATTACAAGGTGACGTTCACCAGCGCCACAGACTACACCGTGCAACGCTTGCCGGATGGCTCCGCCGTGGGCGCCTACAGCACCACCACCAACCCGCCACCGGTGATCGAGGGCTTTGCGCTGACGCTCAACGGCGGGGCAGCCGCGGGCGACAGCTTCAAGATCACCCCGACCCGAAATGCCGCGGCGAACATCCAGACCGAGATGACCGACTCCAAGCGTCTGGCCATCGCGGCACCGCTGGGCGCGGCCATCGCCCCGGGTGGTGGCGGAACGCTGACCATTCCTGCCAGCGGTCAGCCGACCCTGACCACCAAGTTCGACATCTATGACACCGCGACCACCACCGCGATGCAGAACGGCCTGAAGTATTCGACTCCGGTCAAAGTGGTGTTCGGTGATCCGTCGGCCGACGGCACCACCCAAAGCTATCAGCTCCTGGATGCCAAGGGTGGCGTGCTCAGTTCGGGTTCGATCCAGCCAGGTCAGAGCAACACGTTGAGTCTTAATATTCCGCTCAAGGATTCGACCGGTTCGCCGATTCCACCTGCGCCAGCTACTCAGTACACCGTGAGTTTCGACATGACGGTGGCCGGCTCTCCTGACAAGGGCACGGCGATCAACGTCAGCCTCAGCCAGCCAGGCAGCCTGGACAACCGCAATGGCACTGCACTGGCGGGTCTGCAGACCCAGCAAGTCGTGGACACCGGTTCGGCAAGCAAAGGCATTTCCCTGACTGATGCTTACGGAAAACTGGTCGAGGGTGTCGGCGCCAAGGCGGCTCAAGGCAAGCTCGACAGTGCCGCGACCTCGGCCATTCTGGCGAACGCCAAGAGCGCACGTGACTCGCTTTCCGGTGTCGACCTCGATGAGGAGACCGGCAATCTGGTCAAGTATCAGCAGTACTACACGGCCTCTTCGCAGATCATCAAGGCTGCGCAAGAAATCTTCAGCACACTGATCAACAGTCTTTAAGGAGTCGTAGCCCATGCGCATTTCCACCGGCCAGTTTTACGAGTCCTCAGCGGCAAACTACCAGCGTAACTTCGCCAACGTGGTCAAGAGCAGCGAAGAGGCCAGCAGCCTGGTTCGCGTCAACACGGCGGCAGATGATCCGGTCGGCGCCTCGCGGTTGCTGCAGTTGGGTCAACAGGCTTCGATGCTCGATCAGTATTCGTCGAACATGACCACTATCAAGGCGACCCTCGGTCAGACCGAAGCGGTCATGACCAGCATCGGCAACGTGTTGCAGCGTGCCAAAGAGCTGGCGCTGGGTGCTGGCAACGCCGGTTATACCGATGCAGACCGTCAGGCGAACTCCTCCGAGCTGGGGCAGATCGAAGAGCAACTGCTCAGTCTGATGAACACCAAGGACGAAAACGGCAAGTACATCTTCTCCGGCTCCAAGGGTGATGTGGCTCCGTTCTCCCGCAACACTGACGGCACCTACTCCTACAACGGTGATCAGGTCACCCTTGATCTGCCGATTGGTGACAACCAGTCGATGGCCACCAACAGCACCGGTTGGGACGTGTTCCAGCAGGCGATCAATACCAATCGGACCGAGACCAGCCTCACCGCTCCAGGCGTTGATGACGGTCGAGTGTCGCTGTCCAACGGTCAGGTCAGTTCCGATGTGACCTACAACGCCAAATTCCGCAGTGGTGAGCCCTACACTGTTTCGTTCTTGAGCAGCACTCAGCTGAAAATCACCGACGCGGCGGGTACCGACGTGACGGCCGAAACCAGCCAGAACGGTGTGTTCTCGTCCAGTAACGCCAACAGCCAGACCGTGAGCTTCCGTGGTGTTGATCTCAAGCTCAACATCAATTTGAAGAGCGGTGACAGCGCCAACCCGGACGCCGCCATCGCCGGCCACAGCTTCACTTTCGGCGCCAAGCCGGACACCTTCACCACTTCGCGTAGCCCGGGTAACCCGTCGGCCGCACTGGTGACCGGTGCCGCTGTGACCAACGCCACGGATTACAACGCCAGCTTCCCGAATGGCGGAGCGATCCTGAAGTTCACCAGTGCCACAGACTTTGATCTGTACGCAGCACCATTGACCGCTGACAGCAAGCCGGTGTCCACCGGAACCGTGGCCGGGACGACCGCTACAGCGTCCGGTGTTTCGTTCACGGTGGCCGGCACGCCGGGTGCAGGCGACCAGTTCTCCGTTTCGGTCAATACGCACAAGACCCAGAACATTCTTGACACCGTCAGCCAGTTGAAAACAGCGCTGGCGACCCCGACCAACAATAATCCGGTCGCTATTCAGAAAATGAACGCGGCAGTCACCGCCGGTATCGGTAACCTGACCAGCGGGATCGATCAGCTGGCCATCGGCGTCAGTTCGGTCGGGGGGCGCGGCGCTTCATTGGTGACTCAGACCGATATCAACCAGAGCATGGTGCTGGCCAATACCCAGACCCAGAGTGCCATTCGTGATTCTGATGCGGCTGACGTGATGACTCGCCTGACCCTGCAGCAAACCATGTTGCAGGCATCGCAACTGGCGTTCAGCAAGATCGCTCAGTTGGGCCTGTTCAACAAAGTCTGAGTCCGTGCTTTCGCGATGATCTCGCGAAGGTCGCCTCTGCCGAGAGCAAACCGTCTTTTTTCAGCGGTTCCGGGGGGTTACTTCATTGAAGTAAGCTCCCGCCGCTCACGAGTTTCCCCGCCGTGAATCCAGCACCTCTTGTTACCATCGCAATTCCCGCCTTCAATCCGCAGTTTTTTCAAGTGGCGCTGCAAAGCGCGCTGAGCCAGACCTATCCCCATCTTGAAGTGATCGTCTGTGACGACAGTGCTGGCGATGAGATTCGCGAAATTGTCGATGCCTGCGAGGTGCCGGCAACGATTTGCCTGCGCTATGTGCGCAACCCCCAGCGTCTGGGATTTCAAGGCAACCTCATGGCATGCGCGCAAGCGGCCAGCGGTGAATACCTGAAGTTACTGTGCGACGACGACCAGTTGCTGACTGAGTGCATTGCCCAGCAGATCGCCGGTTTCATCGATCATGAAGACGTCAATCTGGTGATTGCCCAGCGGCAGTTCTATGACGCGGATCACATTGTGTTGGCCGATCGTGTTGCCAATTGCTGTTTCTCCAAAGGTGTCACTCTGTTCAAGGGTGAGGACCTGCTGGGCATCCTGGAAAGTTCTCAGGTCAACTTTCTCAGTGGCCTTAGCGGGGCGCTGATCCGTACCCGGCATGCGCTGGAATATTTGCCGGCCCTGACCCAGATCGGGGAAGGCTTTGTTGCTTGTCTGGATTTCGCCCTGTTCGCTTGCCTGTTGCGGCGCGGCAACCTCGTGGTGGTGGCTCAGATGTTAAGCCTGGAACGCTTGCATCCTGCGCAACTGAGTCAGCAGGCGCCCGTCAAGGCAGCGCTCAAAACGGAACTCGACTGGCTCAAGCAAATGCTTGCCTTGCGCAGTGGTGAGCCTGCCCCCGCGCCGGGCTGGGTGCGTTCTCTGGCATTGGCGGACGCGGTTGAGGGGCACGCTTATGCCTGGGAAGAAATCGCCCTCGGCCGACAATTGGGCTTCATCCAGACATTGGTCAACACTCGGGTTGGTTACACCAGCGAAAGCTTTTCGCAGATGTACCGCGAGTGGTTGTCATGCCGTGCCCTGAACCCCTCCCAGCAGCGTTTGCTCGGTGCCCGCTTGCAGAGTTGGAGCTGGCGTCCGCGCATCGTGCCGATTGTTCTCGACAGCGAAGGCGATACTTCGGCGCTGGAAGAAACGCTCAAAAGTATTCGTCTGCAGTCCTATGCCGCCGAGCAAGTGGTGGTGCTGTCTTCGTCGCAGCAAGTATCGTGTGATGGCGTACGTCACATGCGCCTGGAAGTTGACCCGGTCGCCCAGTTCAATGACTTGCTGGCCCAGTTGGAAAATGCCGACTGGATCTATCTGCTTCGCGCTGGTGATCGCCTCAATGAACTGGCCTTGCTGTTGCTCGCTGAACGCATGGTTGAAATGCCCGACTTACGCTGTCTGTACAGTGATGAAGGCGGGTTGCGCGATGAGGTGTCAATCGAGCCGGTTTTCAAACCGGATTTCAACCTCGACCTGATGCGCAGCTACCCCTATGTCGGACGGGTCCTTGCTCTGCAACGGCATCGGATGATCGAGTTGGGCGGCATCTCGCGAGGTTTTGGCGAACTGGGTGTGCATGATCTGCTCTGGCGTCTGGTGGAGAGCAGCGGGCCGCACGCCATCGGGCACATTGCCGAAGTGCTCGTCGAGTCCACATTGCGCCTGTCGCAGTGGGTGAATCAGCCTGAGGTGATCGAACAGAGCCCGCGGGTACTGGCCGCGCATCTGGATCGGCTCGGTGTACCGCACACGATCCGTGCCGGCAGTCAGGCGATGATCAACCGCGTCGATTATCTGCACGATCAGCCGGCCATGGTTTCGATCATCGTTGCGACTCGCGATGGACTGAGTGCGCTTCAGCGTTGCGTTGAAAGCTTGTTGGAGAAAACCGCTTTCGCGCACTATGAAATTCTGATTGTCGATAACGCCAGCAGTGCTGTGGACGCCCGCAACTGGCTGTCGGCCCTCGAGCAAATGGGCAGCGAGAAGTTGCGCGTATTGCGCTGTGATTACGGCGACAATCTGGCTGCGCTGCACAACTTTGCCGCGAGTCAGGCGCGGGGTGACTACCTGCTGTTTCTGAGTGCATACACCGCTGTTGTGAGCCCTGAGTGGCTCGACGAGTTGCTCAACCACGCACGGAGACCTGAAGTCGGCGTGGTCGGTGGTCGCCTGGTGAGCCCGCAAGGGCGTATCGAGGGCGCGGCCCAGGTGCTGGGGTTGCGCGGCACGACCGGCGTGCCCAATCGTGGCGAGCTGTTCAACACGCCGGGTTACATGCAGCGTCAGCAGACCGTACAGAATTTCAGTGCAGTGGGAATCGATTGCTTGCTGGTACGCAAGAACGTATTCGATGAACTGCACGGCCTGGACGATCGCGATCTGCCGCAAGCGCTCAACGGGGCTGATTTTTGCCTGCGCGTACGGCAAAGCGGCTACCTGGTGGTGTGGACGCCTTACGCCGAGCTGATGCGAATTGCTCCGTCATCTGCTGTGGACCTCGCGCCCAAGCTGATTCAAGCCGAACAGAAGAGTTTTTATCAGCGTTGGATGCCGGTAGTGGCGAGGGATCCGGCCTACAACCCCAACCTGAGTCTGGGCACCAGCAACTTCAGTCTGGAGCCGGGATTCAAAGCCGGTTGGGACCCGTTCCTGCGTCCGATGTTGCCCAAAGTACTGGGCATTCCCATCAATGCCAGTGCCGTGGGTCATTACCGGGTTACTCAACCCTTCTTCGAGCTTGAAGCCGCCGGGCGCGTGGTGGGGCATCTCGCTTATTACACGCCGACAGACATCGAGCTGGAACGTTGCTCTCCCGACGTGATTGTGTTGCAGGGACGCTATAACCAGAATGCGGTCGATGAAGTCGAGCGCGTCAAAAACGGCTCTCGCGCTTTCCGGATATTCGAGCTCGACGATTATGTAATCGATGTGCCGAAAAAGAACGCGCACTTGCGCAAGGCCGAGGTTGGGGTCGATAAAATCGTGCGCCGTGGCGTCGGCTTGTGTGATCGCGTCGTGGTCTCGACCCAGCCTCTGGCCGATGCCCTGCGTGATATGCACCATGATATTCGCGTCGTGCCAAACATGTTGGCGCCGCATCTGTGGTCCGGCCTCACCAGTCGTCGCCGCACCTCACGCAAGCCTCGCGTGGGCTGGGGCGGCGGGACGAGCCATGACGGTGACCTGGCGATCATTGCCGATGTGGTGAGTCAGTTGGCCAATGAAGTCGAATGGGTTTTTTTCGGCATGTGCCCGCCCGCGTTGCGGCCGTTTGTTCATGAGTTTCATCCAAGCGTTGGCCTGGAGGCTTACCCGGCCAAGCTGGCCAGCCTGAATCTCGATCTGGCACTGGCGCCGCTGGAATTTCACATTTTCAACGACTGCAAGAGTAACTTGCGGCTGCTGGAGTACGGCGCTTGCGGGTACCCGGTGATCTGCACGGATACCGAGGCTTATCGGGGTTATCTGCCCTGCACCAAGGTCGTGAGCAACAGTACCGAGGAATGGCTTGAAGCGATTCGCATGCACCTGTCCGATCCCGATGCGAGCTACCGCATGGGCGATGCGCTTCGCGAGGAAGTGCTGCGCGATTACATGCTCAAGGGCAACAACCTGAACTATTGGATCGAGGGCTGGCTACCTGACTGATCAGGTGCGAGTGTTCACCGCAGGCGGCCATGGGGCCGCCTGTTTTATTTGTGTCGTGGCCAACACGCGTTTCAGGTTTCACCCCTCAAGCTCTTTTATTGAGGTGAGCATGGCGGTGATCGATCCGAGCAGCACAGTGCTGGCGGCCAACATTTAACGTCTGACGTATACCGGCACTGGGCGTTTACCGGTTAGGCAGTGAACTGGACAACGTCATTAGCGAGACACTTTCAATCCTGCAAGGGTGTTAAAGGTGCCAGATCAAAATGAGAGGGGCGAGCTCGGTCGCATGATCGGGCTGGCCCCTTTTTTGTGTCCGCCACTTGGGTCGCTAGCTGGCGCGTTTCCTGCAAGCCCCCGGTATATCGCCATAAAACGAGCACTTGCGGTCAATCCGCAGAGTGCCCGCACGGCAGAAAGTTTGATCCAGAAGGCCCGCAAAAGCTTGATCCAGCTTGCCCGAGCCCTGTGAAGAACAAGAGGGGAGACGATGAAGGCAGTTATTTTGGCGGGTGGCTTGGGCACGCGCATCAGTGAAGAGTCGCACCTCAAGCCCAAGCCGATGGTCGAGATCGGTGGCAAGCCAATACTCTGGCACATCATGAAGCAGTATTCCGCCCACGGGATTCACGACTTTGTGATCTGCCTGGGCTACAAGGGTTATGCGATCAAGGATTTCTTCGCCAACTACTTCCTGCACACCTCCGACGTGACCTTCAACATGCGGGAAAACCGCATGGACGTGCACCAGAACTACAGCGAGCCGTGGAGCGTCACCCTCGTCGAAACCGGTGAAGAAACCATGACGGGTGGCCGTCTCTTGCGTGCCGCCCCTTATCTGAAAGACGAAAAAGCTTTTTGCTTCACCTACGGCGATGGCGTCTCCGACGTCGATATCAGCAACCTGATCAGGTTTCACGAAGCTCACGGCAAAATGGCGACGGTCACCGCCGTGCAGCCGCCGGGACGCTATGGCGCACTGCAGCGGCTGGGTGACCAAGTGCTGGGGTTCACCGAAAAACCCCGTGGCGATGGCGGCTGGATCAATGGCGGCTTCTTTGTGCTTTCGCCAAAGGTATTGCCTTTCATTGCCGGTGACGCGACCAGTTGGGAGGCGGAGCCGCTGATGCGCCTGGCCGAGCTTGAGCAATTGCATGCTTACGAGCATTCCGGTTTTTGGCAGCCAATGGACACCCTGCGCGACAAGAACCACCTCGAAGCGCTGTGGCAGAGCGGGGAGGCCCCATGGAAGCAGTGGGCCTGAGTGCGGATTTCTGGCGCGGCAAGCGGGTTCTGGTCACCGGGCATACCGGTTTCAAGGGCAGTTGGCTGACGCTGTGGTTGCAGAGCCTTGGCGCCGAGGTCAGCGGCTTTGCCCTTGATCCGGCCACCGAACCGAACCTGTATGACCTGGCGCGAGTGCATGAAGGCATCAACGATGTGCGCGGCGACTTGCGTGATCTGGGGGCCTTGCTTGAAATCATCGCCGAGACCGAGCCTGAGATCGTTCTGCACCTGGCCGCTCAGCCGCTGGTGCGAGAAGGCTATCGCGATCCGCTCGGCACCTATTCCAGCAACGTCATGGGCACCCTCAACCTGCTCGAAGCGATTCGTCAGGTCGGCTGCGTGCGCGCCTGCGTCCTGGTGACCACCGACAAGGTCTACGCCAACAAGGAATGGCTGTGGCCCTACCGCGAAGACGAAGCCCTCGGCGGCCACGATCCCTACAGCAGCAGCAAGGCATGTTGTGAGCTATTGGCGCAGTCTTACGCGGCTTCGTTCTTCCCGGCCGACAAGTACGACGAGCACGGCCTTGCCCTGGCCACCGCGCGCGCCGGCAACGTGTTGGGCGGCGGTGATTTCGCCCCCGAGCGACTGATTCCCGACGTGCTGAAAGCCTGGTCGGCGGATGAGCCTGTGACCCTGCGCTACCCGCAAGCCGTGCGCCCGTGGCAACACGCGCTGGAGCCGCTGGCCGGTTACCTCCAACTGGCCGCCGGTCTCTATGAACAAGGCCCGGAGTATGCCGGTGCCTGGAACTTCGGCCCGGGTGAGGCGGACATGCGCAGCGTCGGCGAAGTGGTCGAACTGCTCGCCCATCGCTGGCCACAGGCTCGCGGTCTGCGCGTCGAAAAAAGCGAACTGCACGAGGCCGGTCTGCTGCGCCTGGACAGCAGCCGCGCCCGCCAAGTGCTGGGCTGGCAGCCGCGCTGGTCGTTGCAGCAGTGCCTGACCCAGACCCTCGACTGGCATCTGGCGTGGCAGAACGGCGATGACATGCGCGCCGTCACCCTCGGCCAACTGAGCCTGTACCGAGGCGGGCTGTGAGGGAGTTTTCATTGAAGGCGTTGCCGCTGGCCGGACTGTTCAGCGTCCAGCACAAGCGTTTTGAAGATCAGCGCGGGCACTTCGCCCGGTTGTTTTGCGAAGGCAGTCTGACGGCGTTTGGCGCCGAGTTTCATATCCGCCAGATCAACCATTCCTGCACCCGCGAGAAGGGCAGTGTGCGAGGTCTGCATTACCAGAACGCCAACGCGCCGGAAGCCAAGCTGATTACTTGCCTGCGTGGTGAGGTGTGGGACGTGGCGGTGGATTTGCGCCCCGATTCCGAGACCTTTCTGCACTGGCACGCCGAGCACCTGAAGGCTGGCGACGGTCGCAGTTTGTTGATTCCAGCCGGTTTCGCCCACGGTTTTCAAACCCTGACCGACGACGCCGAATTGCTTTACCTGCACAGCGCCGATTATGCGCCGGAGCACGAGGGCGGTCTGTCGATAAGCGATCCACGGCTGGCGATTGCCTGGCCGTTGCCTGTCAATAATTTGTCAGCGCGTGATTCCAGCCATCCTGCGCTCGATCAACACTTTGCCGGAGTGCGTGTATGAACTGCCGTGGGTGCGCTGCACCTTTGAGCCTGCCGCTGATCGACCTCGGCACTTCGCCGCCGTCCAATGCCTATGTGCACGCCGATCGCCTGGAACAGGCCGAGCAATGGGTGCCGCTGAAGGTCGCCGTTTGCCAGCAATGCTGGCTGGTGCAGACCGAGGATTACACCAGCGCCGACAGCCTGTTCGATGCCGAGTACGCTTATTTCAGTTCGTTCTCCAGCACCTGGCTGGCCCACGCCGAACGTTACGTGGCGGAGATGGTCGAGCGCTTCGGCCTGACGGCTGACAGTCGTGTGGTGGAAGTGGCCGCCAACGATGGCTACCTGCTGCAATACGTCGCCGGTCGCGGCATTGCGTGCCTGGGCGTCGAACCCACTCGCAGCACCGCGCAGGCAGCCCGGGAAAAAGGCCTGGAGATTCGGGAACTGTTCTTCGGTCGTGATACCGCCGCGCAGTTGAAAAGCGAAGGTTGGGGCGCCGACCTGATGGCCGCCAACAACGTGCTCGCGCACGTGCCGGACATCAATGATTTCCTCGGTGGTTTCGCCACCTTGCTCAAGCCAACCGGCGTGGCCACGTTCGAGTTTCCGCAACTGTTGACGCTGATGGCGGGTGCGCAGTTCGACACGCTCTATCACGAGCACTATTCCTACCTGTCGCTGACCGCCGTACAGACCCTGTGCGAGCGCAACGGCCTTGAGGTGTTCGACGTCAGCCAGTTGAGCACGCATGGCGGATCGTTGCGGGTGTTCGTGCAACGCAAGGACGGCGAACGCCGTGCGGTGCAAGCGGCGGTGCAACAGCAGTTGCAGGCCGAACTCGATGCCGGGGTGAAAACTGCCGAGTACTACGCGACCCTCGCGCCTGCTGCCGAACGCATCAAACATGACCTGCTGCGTTTCCTGTTGCAGGCGAAGGCCGACGGCAAGCGTGTGGTCGGTTACGGCGCGGCGGCCAAGGGCAATACCTTGCTCAACTACGCCGGCGTGAAACCGGACTTGCTCGCGTGGGTGGCCGATGCCAATCCGCACAAGCAGGGCAAGTTTTTGCCGGGCAGCCGCATTCCGATTGTGGCGCCAGCACAGATCGATATCGAGAAACCGGATTACGTGCTGGTGTTGCCGTGGAACCTGCTGCACGAAGTCAGCCAGCAACTGGCACAAGTGCGTCAGTGGGAGGGTCGCTTCGTGATCGCCGTGCCTGAGTTGAGCGTGCTGTGAAGGTTCTGGTGACCGGAGCCACGGGCTTCGTCGGTCGGCATCTGGTCGCGGCGCTGTTGACGCGCGGTTGCAAGGTGCGTGCGGTGGCGCGCAACGCAAACACTGCGCAGGGCATGCCGTGGATCAAGGACGTCGAGTTTATCGCGGCGGATATTCACGCCGCCGATGTCGATGTCGTCGCATTGACCGAGGGCGTCGATGTGCTGGCGCATCTGGCATGGCCGGGGCTGCCGAACTATCGGGGGCTGTTCCATTTCGAGCACAACCTGATGGCCGACTACCGCTTTATCAAAAGCGTGGTCGAGGCGGGTGTGAAACACGTATTGGTGACCGGCACCTGTTTCGAATATGGCCTGCAGAGCGGGCCGCTCAGCGAGCAGGTCGAGCCGCAACCATCCAATCCGTATGGGCTGGCCAAGCACACACTGCGCCTTTTTTTGCAGAACCTTGCGCAGGAACATCCGTTCACTTTGCAGTGGGCGCGGTTGTTCTATCTGCATGGCGAAGGGCAGAACCCCAACAGCCTGCTGGCGGCGCTGGACCGGGCGATCGATGCCGGCGACGCGCAGTTCAATATGTCGATGGGTGACCAGCTACGCGACTATCTGGAGATCACCGAGGCCGCGGCGCAGTTGGCAACGCTCATTGCCCGACCCGATGTCGGTGGCGTGATCAACTGTTGCAGTGGCCGGCCTGTATCCGTGCGGGCGCTGGTCGAGGCGCGCGTGAGGCAGCGCCAATCCTCCATAACGCTGAACCTGGGGCATTACGGTTATTCCGCCCATGAGCCCATGGCTTTTTGGGGTATTGCCCAGCGAATTTCCCAATTAAGGGGTGAAGAACATGCAGCATGAACTCTATCGAGCGAACGGGCTGCCGGTGCTGCAAAACCGTACGTTCGCCACTGCCGAACAGGCGAAGGCATCGGGCAGTGCGGATATCGTGCTGGTGCAGGACAGCCAGAGCGGGCTGATCTTCAATCAGGCTTTTGACGCCAGCCAACTCAGTTATGACGTCGACTACCAAAATGAACAGGCCCACTCGGTGCAGTTCCAGCATCACTTGAATGACGTAGAGGCGATTCTGGCCCGGCATTTCAAAGGCCGCGAGCTGATCGAGGTCGGCTGTGGCAAGGGCTATTTCCTCGAAATGCTGCGTGAGCGTGGCTATGCCATCACCGGTATCGACCCCTCCTATGAGGGCGACAACGTCGATGTGATCAAGGCGCCGTTCACCCGTGAGCTGGGGCTTGCCGCCGATGCGATCGTGTTGCGCCATGTGCTGGAGCACATTCAGGACCCGGTCAGCTTTCTGGCTGACATTGCCTCGGCCAACCGTGGCGGACAAATCTACATCGAGGTGCCGTGCTTCGACTGGATCGTCGAGCACAACGCCTGGTTCGACGTGTTCTACGAACATGTGAACTACTTCCGTCTTGCCGATTTGCGAGGCCTGTTCGATACGGTGCATGAAGCCGGGCACCTCTTTGGCGGGCAGTACCTGTACATCGTCGCCGACCTTTCTACATTGCGCCGCGCGCCATCTGCCGCACCGCAATTGCTGGTGCTATCGGACAATTTCACTGCCAGCCTTGAACGTACCGTGCAAATCATTCAAGCCGCGCCGCAACAAGGGTCGGCCATTTGGGGCGCATCGTCCAAGGGCGTGATCTATTCGTTGTTCCTGCAGCGCGCGGGTGTGGCGGTGGATCATGTGGTGGACATCAACCCCGCCAAACAGGGGCGTCATCTGCCTCTGAGCGGTGTTCAGGTGTCTTCGCCGCAAGAGGCTATGGATGCGTTGCCCGAAGGCGCCAACCTGTTTGTGATGAACTCCAATTACCTCGAAGAGATCAAGCGGATGACCGGTGGACGCTACGTCTATCACGCCGTCGACAGCGCTTCGTTCCAGTGAACCCAGAGAAATTTCAGATGACCGACAACAACATCCACACAGCTTTCGAAGCCGAGTGCCAGGCAGAGATCGCCCGTCAGGGTGACGACCAGAAAGTCGTGGGCCTGGCCCGTGACTTCTTCAACGAATCAGCCCGCCACAAGTACAGCTACCACTTTTCGTGGATGGGCCGTCCGATCATCCAGCTGCCACAAGACATGATGGCAATGCAGGAGATCATCTGGCAGGTCAAGCCGGACCTGGTCATCGAGTGCGGCATCGCCCACGGCGGTTCGATCATCTACTACGCCTCGCTGCTGGAGCTGCAAGGCCACGGCGAAGTGTTGGGCATTGACCTCGATATTCGCCCGCACAACCGTGAAGCCATCGAAAGCCATCCGATGGCCAAGCGCATCAAGATGATCGAAGGTTCGAGCATCGACCCGGCCATCGCCGCTCAGGTACAGGCCGCGGCCAAAGGCAAGAAAGTCATTCTGGTTCTCGACTCCAACCACACCCACGATCATGTGCTGGAAGAGCTGCGCCTCTATGCACCACTGGTGTCGGCAGGCAGTTACTGCGTGGTCATGGACACCGTGGTCGAAGACATGCCAGCCGACTTCTTCCCGGATCGTCCATGGGGACCGGGCGATAACCCGAAAACCGCTGTATGGAAATATCTGGAAGAGAACAAGGATTTCGAAATCGACCGGCAGTTGCAAAACAAGCTGTTGATCACCGTGGCGCCTGACGGTTATCTGCGTCGCGTTCGTTAATCAAAGAACAGTTTCAGGCATCAGGTAACTGGCCGGTTGTGGGGATAGGAAAATGCAGGTTCAAAGCAACAATCAGATCAACGGGAGACCGCTGAACGAAATGTTCACTGTAGTGGTCATTACCCACAACCGTACCGCATTTCTGCGTCGTACCTTGCAGTACTACAGCAATTACGACGCCAAGGTCCTGGTGCTGGATTCATCCAGTCAGGATCACGAAAGCGTCGTTTCCGACTTCCCGTCGATCGACTATCGGCACGTACCTCAGTACAGCTACAACGGGTTTCAGCAAAAGCTTGCCTACGGTGTCAGCCAGGTCACGACGCCCTACATGGTGCTTGCATCCGACGACGACTTCCTGCTGCACGATGCTCTGACCGACTCGGTGAATTTCCTCGAAGCCAACCCCGATTACGGCATGTGCCACGGTTACTGCCTGATGTACCTGACACATTCCAACAATGTGCAGTACTACCGTCGCGACAAGAAGGTGAAAGAGGATTACAACGCCGAGCGTGCTCAGGATCGCGTGCT